>PGXY01000001.1:300000-469947 GCA_002839375.1 Spirochaetae bacterium HGW-Spirochaetae-1
TCTGTCACGGAACCTGAAATCGGTCATGTTCGGCCATGCCGGTGACGGCAATGTTCACATCGATGTGTTGAAAGGAGACATGTCCCGGGAGGACTGGACTGCCATGGTGCCGGGTCTTAAAAAGGAAATATATGAAAGGGCCATAGCCCTGGGAGGGACCATCTCCGGTGAACACGGAATCGGCTTTACCCGGAAGGAGTATATCCCCATGGCCTTGAATCCCGCAGAGATAGACCTGCACCGCCGCATCAAGGCTGCCTTTGATCCCAGGGGTATCCTCAATCCCGGCAAGGTGATTCCCGATGCGTGAAACTATGACGGTCAGGTAATGCAATGACGAACAATGATATGGCCGCATTCGATGTCGCGAACGGTGACGGTGTTACGGGAACAGGGCAAAAATATCTGAATACTCTCGGGGGATGGGTCGATTCCCTTTTTCTTTCCCTGCCGGGTCTGATCAAGCCCTTTCTTCCGCGTCTCTCCTTCAGGCGCGAAGATTTTGAAAGGGAACTGGACTTTTATTTCAGTGAAGGATATGTGGATAATCCCCGTTCCTTTTTCCGACAGCCTGAAAGAATTCCAGACTATAGAGTTGCCTCCATGGCTTCATCAAGCGGTATTCCCTGCGAGCTCATCTCCTTTGTCAGTGACTACCGGACCGTGAATCCCCTGGTCCGTGAACGTTTCGACAGCCATAGCGCCAACAGGACCGGTTATCTTATCCGGTGGGCCCACGGTGATCAGGGACGGAAAACCGTACTGTGCCTCCACGGATTCATGCTGGGCGAACCGGCCCAGGCCGAAAAGATGTTCCAGGTGCGGCGTCTTTTTGATGCGGGCCTTGACGTGGCCCTTTTCATAACGCCTTTCCACTGGCGCCGTGCGCCGGAATCACCCTTCATGCGTGGAATGTTCCTGCAGCCCGGTGATCCCGCCATGACCGGTGAATGCTTCGGACAGGCCATGCACGACCTGCATGTTTCCTTTGGAATTCTTCGGGACCTGGGCGCAGGAGAGATCGGCCTTGCCGGCGCAAGCCTGGGCGGGTATAACGCCGCTCTTTTTATCTCACTCTGTGATGAGCCCGCCTTCGCCGCCCTCATTGTTCCGGCCGTCAATATGTCCCGGCCCTTCGGTGTTGAAACGGCCTCACATGCCTTTAAGGCCGACACGGAACTGATGATAAAGGCCCGGAAAGTCTGGGAGCTCCATTCCCCACTGCATCTGCAGCCTCGTATCGATCGGGACCATATCCTCATAATCGCCTCGCGGGGAGACCGGCTCTGTCCCTTTGACCAGGTTCTGGAACTCTGTGAGAAATGGGACTGGCCGCGGCACCGGTTTCTCACGGGCGGGCACTGGCTCATATTTAACAACCGTCTCCGCGGCAGAGCCTGGTATTCCTTTCTCCGTGACCGGGGATTTATGGAACCGGTGTTCTGACCCCTCCCTGTCCAGTTACCATTCTCTCATAAACTAACTTCATAAAGTCATTTCTGGATAAAAAGGTTCTGAAGTGTGCTTGACCTTTTTATCAACAAATGATAAAGTTTTAAATACGCAGCCATTGCATAAATGCGGGATCATATCTTAAAAAGAAAATTATTACAGGAAGGTAGCATGTTTCTGCAGGACCATAATAAAACGGCCTTTATCTACGATGATGTGCACATATCCTACCGTGTGCTCATGTCCAGGGTTGTCTTTTATGATTCTCTGTATAAAATAAGGAAGGGTGACCGCGTGGCGGTTTTATCGGAAAACCGTCCCGAGTGGATTTACGCCTTTTATTCCGCCTGGAAAAAAGGGGGCATAACGGTGCCCCTGGATTTCGCCCTGAGTGTCGAGTCCCTCACGGAGATATTGAAGGATTGTTCTCCAAAGGTTATATTCTGTTCCGATAAAGAAGAGGAAACTGTCAAAAAGGCCGTTAAAAAGGCCAGGCTTGCGGTAAAAATCCTTGTCTTTGAGCGCATGGCCATGCCCACACATATCGAGTTTGATGATTTCACCATACCGGTTTCGGGTAGTATGGAAGACCTGGCCCTCATCATGTATACCTCGGGGACCACGGGGAATCCTAAGGGCGTTATGCTAACCTATAATAATCTCATGGCCAGCATTGAAAGCCTCGTTGCAATGAACATGCTGCGGAAAAATGACATTCTTATCGGCCTCCTTCCCTTTTATCATATACTGCCCCTCCAGGGCCTGGTGGTGGGGACCTGCGTGGTGGGATATACCGTTGTCCTGGTGAAAAGCCTCGCCGCCGAGGATATACTCAAGGCGCTGCAGAAATACCGGGTTACCATGTTTCTCGGCGTTCCCCGCCTCTACGAACTTTTTCACCGCGGCATCATGACCAAGGTCAATGCCAGCCCCGTGGGGCGCGTCCTCTTCGCCCTGGCCTCGCGGATCGACAGCCTTTCCTTCAGCAGGGCCCTGTTTAAGAAGGTTCATGACTCCTTTGGCGGCAATGTCCACGCTTATCTCACGGGAGGGGCGAAGATGGAACCCAGGATCATGGACGATCTCTGGCACCTGGGATTCAAGATGGTAGAGGGGTATGGATCGACGGAGACGGCGCCCCTCATAGCCTTCAATCCCTTTGAAAAAGTCAAACGGGGATCCGTGGGCATCCCCATGGCCGGGACCTCGGTGAAGATCGTCGATGACGAGATCGTGGTAAAGGGACGCAATGTCATGAAGGGATATTATAACAACCGCAGGGACACGGACCGGGCTCTCAGGGACGGATGGTATTATACGGGTGATACGGGACACATCGATGATGAAGGGTATCTCACGGTCACGGGACGCAAGGACGACATAATCGTGCTTGCCAACGGGGAGAATATCAATCCCGAGGAGGTTGAACTCAGCATCATGAAACTCTCTCCCCTGGTGCAGGATATCGGCGTGACGGAGTTGAACGGCCAGCTGGCGGCCTTTGTCTATCCAAATTTCGATATGTTCCGGAAGGAAAATATCATCAACATTTTCGAGACCATCAAGGTGAAGGTCATAGAGAACTATAACAGGACGGCGGCCAATTACCGGCGCATTCTTCATGTCAAGATCGTCAAGGACGAGTTTCCCAAAACACGTCTGGGAAAACTGAAACGCTATATGCTGAAGGAGCTGCTCCATGATAAACATGTCCGGCGCGATTACGATGATGAGCCGGTATTTCGCGAGTATGCCATACTCAAGAAATTTCTCCGGGAGATGAAGGGATTCGTTCCCGTAAAAACCGATCACCTGGAAATCGACCTGGGACTGGACTCCCTGGACAAGGTCGAACTGCAGACCTTCGTGGAAAGGAATTTCGGCCTGTTTCTCTCCGACGAGGAGATGGCCTCCCATGCCACGGTACTTTCCATGGCAGAACTTATCCGTGACGGCAAGGTGCGCGTGAGCAATGAGGAATTTAACTGGGGGAAAATACTTTTGCAGGAAAACACCTTCAGGCTTCCCGAAGGGCATCTCAGGCTCAGGGGACTCCGGTCCTTTGCCCGGTTGTTACTGCACTGGTTTTTCGAGATCAGGGTCCGCGGACTGGAAAGCATTCCCGGCAACCCCTTTATCCTGGTGGCGAATCATCAGAGCTATCTCGATGTATTGATTCTTCTCACCATTCTTCCCGTAGAGCTCCTGGAAAACACCTACTTTCTCATGAAGGATAATCCTCGGCGGTCAAAGATCCTGGGTTTCCTGTCGAGGGGACGGAATATCATCATCGTAAATATCGACCGGGATCTGCGGGGTTCTCTCCAGAAGGCAGCCAGGGTTCTGGAGAAGGGGAAGAACCTGGTCATTTTTCCCGAAGGAATACGCACACGCACGGGCGCCATGCAGCCTTTTAAAAAGCTGTTTTCAATTCTCAGCAGGGAATTCAATGCCCCCGTGGTTCCCCTGGCCATTAAGGGAGCGTACGCGCTCATGCCCTATGGAAAGGTGCTTCCGTCACGGGGATGCATCGAGTTTATTTTCAGCGAGGAGATCTATCCCGGGAAGATGAGCTATGACAAACTGACCAGGAAGGTGGAGTCCCATATAGGCGCCATTGTCGAAGCCCTCGAAGGGGAAAAAATCGGGGCAAAAAAATAGTGTTTGTTAGCGTGAACAGGAGGACGGTATGGTGGAAAGCATGATTTTACTTCTAGCGACAAACCTGGTCATCATACTTGCGTGCATGACGCTCTTGTGGCTCGTGAGCCTGGTAATAAAGGATGCCAGCATCGTGGACAGCTTCTGGGGACCGGGATTTGTCATAGTGACCTGGTCCACCTTCGCGCAGACGCAGGGATTTTTAGATCGTAATATCCTGGTTTCAGTCCTGGTAACCCTGTGGGGAATGCGCCTTTTTCTGCATATCTTCACCCGGAACCTGGGCAGGGGAGAGGATTACCGGTACATTGAAATGAGGCAAAAACACGGAAGCCGGTTTCCTCTGGTGAGTTATTTTACAATATTTCTTTTTCAGGGTATTCTCATGCTCATCATTGCGTCATCAGTGCAGATATCACAGCTTTCGACGCTGCCCGATCACTGGACCTGGACGGATTTTATCGGTGCCGCTGTCTGGTTATCGGGATTTTACTTCGAAGCCGTGGGAGACTGGCAGCTCAGGAGGTTTCTCGCCGATCAGGGAAACCGGGGAAAGGTTATGGACCGGGGCCTCTGGGCCCTTACCCGGCATCCCAATTATTTTGGTGAAGCCGTCATGTGGTGGGGCGTATTTATCATCGCCGCTCCCCTGCAGTACGGGTTTGTTACCATTATCAGCCCGCTCCTCATAACCTTTCTGCTCCTGCGCGTGTCGGGAGTTACCCTGCTGGAAAAGGGAATGATGAAAAAAAACCCGGCCTATGCCCGGTATGTGGAGACTACCAGTTCCTTTGTCCCCTGGTTCAAAGAGCGAAGCGGGAAATGACGCTTCCCGATTGAGGGGTGTCCAGGTTTTGGGCCCGTTGCTTCTTCACAATTATTAAATAATGCAAAAATCCAAAAAAATAGTTGACGATGGGACGGTTTTTCCCTTACTTACTAATATGTACTTCAAGTACATATTAGTAAGTAAGGGAAATTGCCATATATTCTTTAAGGGAGTTAATTATGGAAACAGATCATAGCACTCAGGTTCTCCAACCGGGGGAAAAGGACCTTTCATATAGCGCAAGGCAGGATGTATCGGCAGATAAACTGAAGGTCCTCAAAATACAGCGGACCTGTGTTCATGACGGGCCCGGTCTCCGCACAACGATTTTTTTCTACGGGTGCGGTCTGAGATGTCTATGGTGCCAAAATCCCGAAGCGCTGGCCTATCCGCCCGATCTTCCCTTTGACGGTAATTACCCCATAGCCGATATTCTGGATACGGTATTGAGAGATAAAGAGTATTATTTTTCAACGGGGGGAGGCGTGACACTGAGCGGAGGTGATCCTTTATTGCAGAACCCCGACAGCCTGATCAGCTTATTGACCCTGCTGAAAAAAGAGAAAATTCATATAACCGCTGAAACGACACTCCACGCCTCCTGGAAAAATATTGTGAATATCGCACCTTATATTGATCAGTTTCTCGTCGATCTCAAGGTTGCAGGCGATGACGATCTGCATGTTAAACTCACCGGTCAGAACAGCATATTGATTCACGCCAATATCAGGCAGCTGATTGATAGTGGTGCCGCCGTGAAGTTCCGCATGGTGATGGTTCCGGGACTCAACGACAGTGAGGCCGGCATCAAAGCAGCCGCGGAATTTTTGCAGTCCCTGGGATATGAGTCGATTGAGTTGCTGAAATATCACAACATGTACGAAGATAAAGCCAGGCGCCTGGGCCTGGACCAGGTGTCATTAAATATCAGCCCTGAACAGAGCCTTGCCTCACTCAGGAATGCCGTGGTTTTGTTCAGAGACAATGGCATTAAGGCTGAAAATGCCGATCTGGATTCGTCGCGGCAGCAGACCGTTTTTACACAGCGTGTCCATGACATCCAGAAGGATATCAGGGAAAGCGGACGTGCTCTCTGCATGGAAGTATCAAAATTGAAAACCAGGTATTACCGTAAAAATGGTTTTAGCAAACCGACTCCCATTCACCGGGCGCAACGTCTTTCCTATGTGCTGAAAAACAAGACAGTCAAGGTTTACCCCGGCGAACTGCTGGTCGGTAATTTTACCTCGAAAAGAGTAGCGGGCCAGGTATGGGAGGAGCAGTATGGTATTCTCGATATCTCATTTCTCTACAAAATAAACCGGCAGAAACCCGTGTCCTTCCAGTGTTCATTCCGGGAGAGGTGGTATTTTTATACACGGATATTCCCCTTCTGGCTCAAGCACAGTCTCATAGCAAAGGTATATCCCAGATTATCTGATTTCATTGTGATGCTTGCGCGTTCTTCGGAAATGGTTGCCGGCTTTAACAATAATATGGCGGCGATCGCCCATTTTATCGTCAATTTTGAGCGTATCCTGACCCTGGGAACCACGGGCCTTATAGAAGAAATCAGGACTGCACAGAAAGAGAAACCCGGGAACAATCAGGATTTCTACAATGGCGCCATAATTGCCCTCCAGGCCCTGGAAAACTTTGCTCAGCGGTATGCCGACGATCTGACGCGCATGTCCCGGGAAGAAAGCGATCCGGTGCGCCGCAAGGAACTGCAGGAGATGGCTGATATCTGCCGTCATGTTCCCAAAAATCCCGCGCGTACCTATCATGAAGCGCTGCAGAGCATGATGTTTCTGCAGATCGCGCTGTGCATCGAGGCCTATGAAAATGCCGTGTCCTTCGGCCGTCTTGACCAGATCTTATATCCTTACTATAAAAAGGATATTGAAGCGGGAAGGATTACCTATGAAAAAGCAAAAGAGCTCCTGTGCCTGTTTGTTCTTAAAATGGATGAAGCGATTTTAGTCAACGACGGTGATTCATATCTCAATGTCAGCAAACTTTTTGAAACCCTGTCTACGGACCAGGCAGTGACCTTTGGCGGTGTTGACAAAGACGGCAATGACGCCACCAATGATGTAACGTACATGCTCATTGACGCCTGTGAGCTGCAGCCCCTGGCCATAAACATGACGGCACGAATTCACAGGGACAGCCCCGCTGCTTATCTGGACCGGCTTGCCGAAATTTATATAAACGGGTGTCCCATGCCGGAACTCTTCAGCGATGACATTTACATTGAATCAATCCAGAGGCATTACCCTACCACCCTGGAGCATGCCAGGAACTACGCCATTGTGGGATGTGTTGAGCCCAATGCCTCCGATGATCATTTCGGCAATACGGACTGCGCCAACATGAATCTTGCCCTGCCGCTTTTACAGGCGCTGAAGGGACATGAACATGATCTCTGGAACTTCGGGGGTCTTGACCAGCTGGAAAAAATTATGAGTAAGTTTGTCGAATATAATTTCAGCGGTAAAAATATATTTTCGCAATCAGTCACTTCTATTCACAATAAAATTGTTAAACGAATACATGCAAACAAGGGATTGTTTGTCTATAACCCGCCATCGGACATGGATGAACTGCTTGAACGCTTCCAGGTGCGATTGAATCATCTGGCATCGGCAATCCTGGCGGATCATCAGAAAATTGAAAAGGCGCTTCGTGAAAATTTTACCACGCCCCTTGCCTCCTCGCTCTACAGGGGCTGCATTGAAAGAGGAAAGGATGCATATGAAGGCGGCACGACGTTCAACAGCAGCGGCATACAGGCCGTGGGCGTCACCGATGTGGCGGATTCCCTGCATGCCATTGACGAGGTCGTTTTCAGGAAAAGGCTGTATACGATCAATGATGTCATCAACGCCATCGATAACAATTTTGAGGGGGACCATGAGCGGCAAATAAGATCGGCATTGCTGGCGGTGCCGAAATTCGGTGATGATTCATCCCGTGATGCGGCCCGATGGGTAACGAAGGTGATGGAAATCTTTAATATAGCACTGGCATCGGTGGAGAACTGTCCGCGCGGCGGTGTATATTCCGCCGGCTACTATGCCCTGAATGTGAGCGACCGTTACGGTAAAAAAACCCAGGCCCTGCCATCGGGCAGATTGCACGGTGTTTCTCTTGCCAACAGTGTTACGCCGCACTATGG
This sequence comes from Spirochaetae bacterium HGW-Spirochaetae-1, assembly GCA_002839375.1. Lineage (NCBI taxonomy): Bacteria > Pseudomonadati > Spirochaetota > Spirochaetae bacterium HGW-Spirochaetae-1. The sequence continues at coordinate 308,124 of PGXY01000001.1, forward strand.
CATGGAAGAGTCGGACCTGTTTTCATCGTTGAATTCCATTGCGGATGTCAACTTTACCGATTATGCCGCGAATGGCACAACAGTTACCTTCACCATAGATTCCGCCCTGTTTCCGGGACATGAAGGGGTAAAAAACCTGGCAAGCATTTTCAAAACCTTCCTTACCACGGGCGGCATGCAGTTTCAGCCCAATGTCATCAACCGCGAAATACTGCTCGATGCCTATAAAAATCCGGAAAAGCACAGGTATCTCATGGTTCGTGTTGCCGGATACTGTGCGTACTTTAATGAACTTTCCGATGAATTGAAACAGATCATTATTAACAGGACCTGCTATGCTTAAAATGGTATTTTGCCTTTAACCGCAGTATCCCTCCGGCGGGATATTTAATATAGTCATTGACAAAAATCAGTGTTGGTCCATTGTGACCGCAGATACATCATATAAACATCCCGCTGTTTCACAAACCTCATGTCTCAGCCGGCTTTTCTAAAGGAGAAAAATAGTTAATGTCATTCGAAAATCTGCAACTCATCACGCCTATTCTGGAGGCTTTAAAAACAGAAGGATATACAACACCGACACCCATACAGGAACAAGCCATTCCCATCATTCTGAAGAAAAGGGACCTGCTCGGTTGCGCCCAGACAGGAACAGGGAAGACCGCGGCATTTGCCATCCCCCTGCTTCAACAGCTCTTTGAAGACAGGCGATCACCTAAGGAATCACGACCCATCAAGGTGCTGATACTGACTCCCACCAGGGAGCTTGCCATTCAAATCGGTGAAAGCTTCGCCCGGTACGGGAAAAAAACCGGACTGAGGCAAACGGTCATTTTCGGCGGCGTGCCGCAGAAGGCCCAGACCGACGCCCTCCGGAGGGGTGTGCAGATTCTTATCGCCACGCCCGGCAGACTTCTTGACCTTATGGAGCAAAAATATATAGACCTGAAAAATATTGAGCATTTTGTCCTCGATGAAGCCGACCGTATGCTGGATATGGGATTCATCCACGATGTAAAGAAAATCATCGCGAAACTCCCGAAAAAAAGGCAGACGCTGTTTTTTTCAGCTACAATGCCGCCGACGATTTCCAAGCTGGCCGATTCAATACTGACAGACCCGGAACGGGTCTCGGTGACTCCCGTTTCGTCTACCGTTGAATCCATCAGCCAGTCCCTGTATTATGTCGACAAAAAGAACAAGAAGCCGCTGCTTCTTCACCTCTTGAAAGACCCTGCGATAATTACCGCACTGGTATTCACCCGCACAAAGCATGTGGCTGACAAGATCACCCGGGACCTGGTTAAAGCCGGCATACGGGCCGAGGCAATTCACGGCAACAAGTCGCAGAATGCACGGCAGCGTGCGCTGGAGAATTTTAAAACAAAGCGAACACGGGTGCTTGTAGCAACGGACATTGCGGCCCGGGGCATTGATGTTGTAGAGCTGTCCCATGTTATTAATTATGATCTGCCCAATGTACCCGAAACCTATGTTCACCGCATCGGACGGACAGGCAGGGCGGGGCTCAGCGGGATCGCTCTTTCATTCTGCGATGGGGAAGAAAGAATTTGCCTGGCCGATATACATAAATTGATAGCACGAAAGATAACAGTGATAGAAGGACATCCGTTTCCCGCGATGGAAACATCACCCGCACTGAACAAACAGATTCCGTCGAAGAGTTTTTCAGGGAAACCGGCTGTTCATGACACAAAACAATACGCGGTAAGAAAACCGGTAGCCAGGCCACGGTACGCGAAGAGATGATGCCGTTACGGTAAAAATAATGTGGAGAATATGTTTGTTAATCAGGTTTATGAAAGGGGCGCTTCAATTTTAAAAGTAATACCAGATGCTCTCATATTCTTCCGCAGACTCGCCGATATTTTCTAGCCTTTCCAGATAATCGAGGATTGGCATATCTGTTCCAATGTAAATTTTCTGATCTGCGATCTTTTTTTCCCATGGATGGAATTCATAAACACGCGCCCCGTCCTTTCCGATTGAGATAAGATCCCTGTTCTGCCACGCGTTAAGGTGATTTTTCCCAAGTCCGGGAACATTATACACCGGTTCATCGGTGCGGGCGAGTCCCGGCATAAGTCTCGACTCTTCCTTGTGCTCCTGCAGTATTCTTGCAATGGGAATACGGTAGTCGGCAGTTTCAGACTTTCCCTTCGGGTAAAATGAATAATATGGATCAACACCGCAAAGCTTTATGAGACTCCGCAGCCTTGCTGCTTCGAAACGTCTTGAAATGTAAAACGTGAATACAAGCTGGTTGTAAATTGATATCCCCCGCGATTTTAGTTTTTCCGCCGCCTTCACAAACTCCGGTGTGACTTCAAGAGGATGCTGTATGTGAGTAATTACAGACAATTCCCTTCTGCCTGGAATTCTGAATGAGGCTAAGATATCACAGAGTGCATCAGTGAACCTCATTGGAAGGGTTACCAGAGTTCTTGTTCCTATCCTTATCCGCTTGATGTGATCAATCGCAGAAAGTTTCTGAAGAATATCTCTGATTTTTGAATCGGACAATACAAGAGGATCGCCTCCTGTTACCAGTACTTCGGAAATTGCCTCATGTTCCTCTATCCATCTGATTGCGGCTACGAGCTGATCTTTGTCTGCCATGGCACCCGGTTCAAGAGGGCCCTTTATTTCCCAATTACGCTGACAGTAAACGCAGATTTGTGGGCATGAATTGTACGCTTTCAGTATTACTATATCAGGATATCGCCGGGTGATAAGGTCTGTCGGGGATGTGTCTGTTTCGAGCATAAAATCATTTATATTGTCTTCTCCGCATCCATTCTGAAAAGAATTGATGTAATTTTCAGGAAAGAGTACCTGCGCGCGCAATGCCCTGTCTTCGCCATTTCCGGACCTTTCGAAAAGGGAAGCATAATAGGGGGTTACTCCAAAGGGTATACCCAGGGAGTTGGCTCTTTTTATATTTTCTTTTTCTTTCTCTGTAAGAAATGCATAATCCGACAGGCTTTTTTCATCCCTGGCTATTTTCTGAAGATGCCAGTGCCAGTCAGTCCAGTTTCTCGTTTCTGCTCCCATGCCGGCAAGGATCATTTTTTTGTTAGTATCTCTCAGCTCAATAAATTGATTATCAAGGCCGCATCTGTACAGGGACATTTTATTTTCCACATGCTTATGAATCAGATCAAGCTCCAGGGAGCGCGACTGAGCGGCGTCGCGTCCTTTCAGATCGCCTGTGTCAGCAAATGAGAACTCCGTGTTTTCGTGAAATCTGAACTGACCCTCAATCCCTCTGACCAGGTGGCAGAGCTCAGCCCAGAAGGCTTCAGAGAGAGACGGGTCCGTTTTTCCCGCTGCCGCATTAATAAGTTCAGCCAGAACACTGAAACCCGCAAGTTTTTCGCTGCGCGGGTTAAGTATCCCTCTTAATACCCTGGCGCAGTCACGGATTATTATAAGGTCGAGATCATGCATGTCACTGTCTTTATCCGAGTAAGTGATAAAATGCCTTTCATTAATGTGATTCAGCAGATTCTCTCTTATCTTGTGAATATCGTCTCCCGATCTTAATATTGACCTCCAGCTTTCCGATAATGACAGGAAAAGCACTGATGTAAATTTTTCTTCCATAAAAAACCTCTTAAAAATAATTCACGCTGTTCCGGGATTAATCAACAGGATATCTATATGAACTTCGCAAGGTTGGAACAGGTCTAGCGTAATGCTTTAATACATGGGAATTTCCGCCAGAAAATACGTTTCAGGAGATTAAATTCCCTTGTCCGCACCGTCGTCTGAAAACTGATTAGTAAATTAAAGGCAGTGGATGCCGGACAGGCAAGACTTTTTTTAAAAAAATTTGCTGTTCTGACCCCGAAGCTACTAGTTACACTGTCGGAGGTGGCAATGATTTATTTACGAGCCTGAATTGATAATAGAAGATAATCCTGCAATTAACAGACAACCTGAGGTCAATGAAATGATCCCCGTTGCCGATATTTGAAAGTGATGAGTCATATGAGAGAAAGGATATTCATATATAGTTTATCGGCTCTATTGATGGTTTTTCTCGGTGTGAGTGGATCGTCTCAGAGTACTGAAAATCCTTTGGCGGGAGGGAAAAAACCCGTTGCCTTCAATGAGGTTTGGGCCTATCTCATGGCGGGAGAGGAAGGGAAGGTGACGGGCATTGAGCCCTTTACCGACGTATGCTATTTCAGTGCAGCCATAAATTATCGGGGAAAACTGGCGGGGCAGAAAAAGGCCCCGGCTGTTTTCGCGGGGAAAACAACAAGGGTTCATCTCGTCATTGCCGAATTGTCAAATCCTGCTCTCATGCACTTCTGCCTGAATACCGGTTATGGTCTGCGTTCCTCTCTTATTCGGGATATTGTCGATGCCGCTGCGGATTATCATGGCGTTCAGCTCGATTTTGAATCGGTACCCGCTGCTGAGAAAGATGCTTTTATCGGTTTTGTCAGAGAACTGCGGAGTGCGCTGGGTGGTAAAAAAATACTGAGCATAGCTGTCCCGCCCCGGCGGGTATCAGTGGATGATGCCTATGATTATGCGGCCCTGGCTGCCGTGTCGGACCGTATAATCGTCATGGCCTATGACCAGCATTGGAGTACAAGTTCGCCGGGAGCCGTGGCATCGCTCTGGTGGTGCCGCGAAGTGACTGCCTATGCCAAAAGCCGGGTCAGTGCCGATAAGCTGATCATGGGAATTCCCCTTTTTGCCAGGGCATGGCAGGACAAGAAACTGGCCCGGGCCCTGACCATGAATGGCCTGGAGGAAATCAAAAAGAACCGGAGTCCCGAGGTTCAGGTCTGCGACCGGAACGGTCCCTATTTCACCTACCGCGAGGATGTTACTGTCACTGTCTATTTTGATGACCTGGACTCGATAATGCAGAAAATGAAACTCTACTCCGGGGAGCGCATAAAGGGAATCTCTTTCTGGAGAATAGGCCAGGGGTCGCCCGATCTCTGGAGTTATATTGATGTCTCTGCAGTATCTTCTGTCGACAAATAGATAATACTCCGTTGCAGAACATGCCGCGGAATTAAATTATACTTGATGAAAATCACACCGTGGTTATTAATGATGGCTATATTTCGGGCAAAAGGAGCATGATAATGCAGAAAGCGAGAGTGGGCGTGATCGGAGGATCGGCCCTGTACGAGATAAACGGCGCCAGGGTCATTGAAGAGATACAGATGGATACACCCTGGGGAAAACCCTCTGACTCCATAAGCATTGTGGATATAGACGGGCATCGGGCCGCCTTTCTTCCCCGTCACGGCCGTGGGCATGTCTATCTTCCCCATGAGGTGAACTACCGTGCCAATATCGCCGCCCTGAAGATGCTGGGTGTGGAGGAGATCATTGCCTTCTCGGCCGTGGGGAGCCTGAAGGAAGAAATTCCTCCGCGTGATTTTGTTATTCCCCGTCAGGTTATCGATCGTACCCGTTCGAGGCAAAGCTCTTTCTTCGGCAGCGGTGTAGCCGCCCATGTGGGATTTGCCGATCCGTTTTGCCTGCGGCTTCACGATATCATCATCCCCATAATCGGGGAAACGGGACTGAAATACCATACGGGAGAAACGCTTATCTGTATGGAGGGACCGGCCTTTTCAACAAGGGCCGAGAGTTTCCTCTACCGGTCCTGGGGAGCCGGCATTATAAACATGAGTACACTCCCCGAAGCAAAGCTGGCCAGGGAGGCCGAAATATGCTATGCCGTAATCTGCATGAGCACCGATTATGACTGCTGGCATGAAGAGGAAGAGGATGTCACTATTGACATGGTTATCAACAACCTCAACGCCAATGCCGATAACGCTAAGAAACTGATAAAGAAGATATTGATCTCTCTGAACGGCGACCGCTCATGTCCCTGCGCCGAGGCCGTGAAATATGCTGTTATCACGGCGCCGGAGAAACGCGACAGGACTCAGTGTGATAAACTGCGGACTATACTGCCGCAGTACTTTTAGAGATGTTCATAGATGTAGTTTTTCAGAACGTTTCTGGCTGCGTCCGATATTTCCTCGAATTTCATGGTGTAATAATAAACATTATCTTCGGGAATAGTGCTGTTGGCCATTATCTTTGTTGTGATGCTGAATTTAAAATCACTGATGGTGAACTCCAGTGTGTACCGGTGAGTATAGTCCTGCTTCTCTGATAGTCGTATGACCGACTCGTAATCGTTGAGCCTATATATGGTTCCCTGTACGGTCATCACATCTTCCACGGGGGTGTCCTGGACCCTGATCAGTTTACAGGGAATTATGACATCAAGATAGGGATGGCGGAATTCCTGATCACGCGTAAATTCTACCGGCATATTGATGGTAAGGAGATTGTCACTTAATTCCGCTGTTTCCGTATTAAAAGTATATTCAGCATCGCCGACACGCCATATATAAACCTTTATTCTGTTTTTCCCGGCAACGGGCTGCAGCTCCTTTTTCCCGCGGAAGAGCTTGATGGAAAGAACATTGTTCCCTATACCGGCCACCTTGCCGAAAAAGATGTTCCCATCCTCCGTGACAAAATAGAGGAGTTGGTTTATATCGATTTCTTTCAGGCTTTCCAGGGGCTTGCGCACCCTGGCGGCATGGTAGAGCTTCTCGTAGGTAATGGTGAGATCCTTGCAGATGGCGAAAAAGGATTCCTCGTCCTCATTGCGCTGTTTCATGAAAGTGAGCATTTTTCCCACGGCCCTTTCAAAAGAATCGGGGTCATGCAGAATCGTGTTGGGATTGGGGAGTTTCAGGATATCGATGATATTGGTGAGTACCTTTATCTGAAAATTTGAGAGTCCCAGGCGCTTGGTCTTAAAGAGAAAGAGCGAGTGGTCTTTAACCTTCTGATTTTTTTTAAACTGCAAGTATTTGAGTATTAAATAAATGATAATCAGGATAAAAAAAGCCAGCAGGGAGAATGAAACCTGCGTCGGCGATGCTTCAGGCCATTTAAATCCGAAGACGGTATCCATGGTACCTCTCTTTTAGTTAATCCTGATTGTATGTGATTCCCCTGATCATTTATAATGGGAACCTTTTATAGGAACGTCCATATAATAAATTATTTGAGTTCCTTTATATAAAGTTTAATATATAATTATGTAATGTCAATAAAAAGTGATGACAATCACGTATATTTGTGCGTATATTGTGACCAATATCAGGTATGAGACAATGATTATTGATGCACATGCACACATTTTTACTCCCGTCATGGTACAAAACCGTGATAATTATTTCAGCGATCCCAACTTCGCCCTACTGTACCGGAATCCATCGGCCCGCATGGTGACGCACCAGGGGCTTCTTGATACCATGGATTCCGACGGTATCGATCATTCCATTGCCGTTGGTTTTCCCTGGCATGATTCCCGGTACTGCCGGGAACAGAATGAATACTTCGCCGATGTACATCAATTGTCGGGTTCCAGGATAAGCGCCTTCGGCTCAGTTCCCCTGGAACAGGACGCGAATCCCGGCGCCTGGGTCAGGGAAATCAAAGACATGGGTCTTGCCGGTATTGGTGAGACGGGTTTTTATGAGGGAGGTATGACTCCCAAATCAAGAAAATACCTGGGGAAGGTCATGGAGGCTGCTGCTGTGCATGAGCTCCCCCTGTGCCTTCACGTGAATGAGCCCGTTGGTCACCGGTATGCCGGTAAATATGAACCGGACCTGGCCGGGCTCTTTGATCTTGTTGCGGATTACAAAGATGCAGTTATTATCTTCGCGCACTGGGGCGGCGGATTGATTTTTTACGAGCTCATGCCTGAGGTTCGGGAACTATTCAGGAACTTCTATTATGATACAGCCGCATCGCCCTTTCTCTATGATAATAGTATTTATTCCGCGGCTCTCAATATTGCCGGTGCTGATAAAATATTGTTCGGCACGGACTATCCTCTTTTAAAAGCCGGGCGATACCTGGACCCCATACGGGAGACCGTGCCCGCCGAAGAAGACCGGAATAAAATCCTGGGTGACAATGCCCGGCGCATTCTTATGCTGCCCGGTGCTTAAAACCGTCGGGCCAGTGCATTGCCGATTAACAGTGTTTTCCGAAACTCAGATGTGAAAGAGAAATTTTCCAGCAAGAAGGACGAAGAACCCCGCTGTTATGAGCATCCCGAGAAGAAGGGCGCCCCTGCCCAGGGATTTGCCGGGATTGCTCTCCATTATTTTCATGGCAACCGAGGCCAGGCTCTGAACCAGGTTGACCGTATAGGAGATGAATACGAGGAAAAAAAGATACGTCCAGAAGCCTGCCATGGCAAGGCCGCTCCACAATGAATCGGCCGATTCAAGGCCGGCAGTGGGCAGTGACGGGAATGCTCCACTGCCCAGGAAGCCCGGGAATATTCCGGAATGGGGCAGAAGAGAGGGAAGCATTGTTCCTGCCGTTAGAGTAGTGACAGTCAGGGCCCCGGCCAGCAGGAGAAATATCATTCCGGCAAAAAAAAGCGTCACGATGCTGATTATTCCCAGGTAGACCGGGATATTGATGTTCTCTACGATGAGAAATCGGGAAAAGCCTCCCACGGTATGCACCAGGGAACGGGGCCTCAGGGCAATGAAGGCCATGAGGATGTTTTTACAATGCAGGATGAGCAGAATAAAAAGGGCGCATACCAGCATGAACCCATGAAAAAACCCGGCATAGGCCGCTCCGAATTCACTCTTCATAAGATATACGGGAAGTATGACCAGGATAAATATGGCGGGAATGCCCATGGAAATGAAAGCCAGGGACGGCATGTCATGGACGATATCAGCCCGTGCCCCGGAGAAAATTAAATTTTTCCCGTTTTTTATCCGGAAGAAGAGGTTTTTCGAAAGCAGATAGAGATGCACATCGAAGGTCCACATGAAGAGCATGGCCATGATGAAAATAATAAAACCGCCCAGAAATATGTGCGTGGAAAAAAATGTCATGGTGCGTGACGCCGTCAGGGCTGCTATGGCAAAAATGCAGGTCCAGAAAAGCAAAAGGAAAAAGGTGATAAAAAAGTTTTTCCGGTTAAAGGAAAGATATATCCCCTCGAGAATATCAACGCCATGACTGAGAGGCTCAGGGACATGGTAGCTGAACCAGGCCTCTTTTTTCCTGTTGACGACAATACGGTGTCCGCAGTTTTCACAGAAAAAATAGACACGCTTGTCATCAACCTGGTCATCGGGCAGATGATATTTCTGGTTGCATTTCCCGCAGCGGATATCCATTGTTTTTAAGACCGGATCCTGAAAATTGTTACTTGTTCTTTTGTTCTCCGAGCCGGATTTTTCCCAGTTCCTCCTGGATGGCTGTGTCATTTTCCACCTTCTCGGCGAACTTCTTATACTGGTCGAGAGTGTAACCGTATTTGCCGGCTATCTGCTCAATCGTCTCAGGCTTCTGGTCCGTGGTGGTAATTTCGATATCGATCTTGGCGAAATCCTGCACGGTCATTTCCTTGTTCTTCTTTCCGCATGAAAAGGTCAGTGCCGCGGCCATCATGATGGTGAATAATACTGTAAGATAACGCATAATGCCTCCTGAAGGGTAAAAATAAAATTACATTTCAAGCATATATAATTTTTTATATATGTCAAGGAGAAATTCTCAGGACATAACAGTTCCATCCTTCCAGCGTTTCCATGTCCTCAACGCGGAGTCCGTTGTTGGTAAAACAGAGGACCATCTCGTCATGCCAGATATGGCTGATACCGCTCAGTATGAGAGTTCCATGGGGCAGGAGCATTCCGTGCAGGGCTGGAAGATTGGGCTTGATAATGCCGGTCAGGAGATTGGCCGTAATGAGATCGTATCGCTGTTCCCCGCCATGAAGGGAAATGTCGGCCTGGAATACGTTGATACCGGCGCACTCGTTGAGAGAGCAGTTGGACCGGGTCTTTGTCACGGCATCGGTTTCGATATCAAAGGCGTCTATGTGGCCGGCGCCCATGAGACATGCCAGAATGGCCAGGATGCCCGTTCCGGTTCCCACATCGAGAAAATGGAGACTGTTCTTCCTGTCGCGGGATAGCGGTGAGAGAAAGGCATGGATTTTTTTAAGACAAAGCACCGTGGTGGGATGCCGTCCATCGCCGAAGGCATCGCGGGGATCCAGGAGTATCCGGTAGGGACGGGTGGAAGCTGTTTCGCTCACCGTGTCACTGCCGGCGAAGGGTTCAACGGATATCTCATCATTGATGACCGAGCCATGATAGTGCTCGAGCCAGGTGTACTTCCACTTTGAGTCAACAAGTTCGTGTATTTCCATGGACCCCGGTGGGAAATGGCCGGAGAGATTGTCGATTGCGTCGAAAATGGCAGTTATCACTATTGTTCCGTCACTCTCCCGGGCAGTGGAAAGGCTTTGCGCACCCAGGGAAAAGAGCTTGTCCGAAAGGCTATTTTCATTCCTTGAATGTATTCTGAAAATCACTGTATACATGGCACTACTTTTCATTCCTGCTCTAAAATAAAAAAGGTGTCCGGCAGGACACCTTTTTTATTTTATATATGGTGAAATTACATCTCGAAGGTGATGGCAGATCCCTGGCCGCCGCCGATGCAGAGAGTGGCGATGCCTTTTTTAGCTCCGCGTTTTTTCATCTCGTGGATCAGCGTGGTGATGATACGCGCTCCGGAAGCACCGATGGGATGGCCGATGGCGATTGCGCCGCCGTTCACGTTGACCTTGGACAGGTCCCAGCCCAATTCCCTGTTGACTACGATGGCCTGTGTTGCGAAGGCTTCGTTGGCCTCAATGAGGTCCAGGTCTGCAGGATTCCAACCCGCTATTTTCAGCGCTTTGCGGCTGGCGGGGATGGGGCCTGTTCCCATGATGGCGGGATCAACGCCGGCCGACGCGTAGGATGCGATACGGGCCAGGGGCTTGATACCCAGTTCTTTTGCCTTGTCGGCCGACATGATTATTGCGGCTGCCGCGCCGTCATTGATGCCCGAGGCGTTGCCGGCCGTTACAATGCCGTCTTTTTTGAAGGCCGGTTTGAGGCGTGCAAGGGCTTCCAGGGTTGTGCCGAACTTGGGATATTCGTCCGTATCGAATATTTTCGGGTCGCCTTTTTTCTGTGCTATCTCCACGGGCACTATCTCATCCTTGAATCGGCCTGCAGTAATAGCCGCCTCGGCCTTCTGCTGGCTTGCCAGGGAAAATGTATCAAGCTCCTCGCGGGTCAGCTTCCACTGCGCGCCCACATTCTCAGCCGTGATCCCCATGTGATACTGGTTGAAGGCATCCCAGAGACCGTCATTTATCATGACATCTATTATATTGTCGTTTCCCATACGGTAGCCATACCGGGCATTCATGAGCGCATAGGGAGCAAGGCTCATGTTTTCCATTCCGCCGGCCACAATGATATCGGCGTCTCCCGCCTTGATCATCTGGGCTGCCATAGACATGGAACGCAGACCTGAAGCACATACCTTGTTGATGGTCAGGGCCGGAACTTCCTGGGGAATGCCCGCTTTGATAAGGACCTGCCGCGCCGTGTTCTGTCCCTGTGCCGCCTGCAATACGTGGCCGAGCAGTACATTGTCCACCTGTTCCGGTTTCACATTGGCCCTCTTCAGGGCTTCTTTTACGGCGATGACGCCTAGATCAACCGCTGACACAGTCTTTAAAGCTCCTCCAAAGGAGCCAACGGGGGTTCTTACGATTGAAGCAATAACAACGTCCTTCATGTTTACCTCTCATCCTCTTTGATAGAATACAACAATCACTTTCTGCACATTCCAGCCCATAACCTTTTAGAAGCAATACAAAATCATTAAAATGTCCACAATTGATGAAAGGATTGTTATTAATTATTGCAGCTTTCTTTATTTTTTATGCTGCTGGGCAATAGTTAAATAGTGAGTGAATTTTTGTAAAGGAAAATATGGTATTTGCACCGCATTGGAAAGTACATTAAAAAGGGGCGGTTGATGAAGACCGCCCCTTTTGATATTTTGTCAGTATAGAGAGTTTTATTTTTCCCGCAGGAACTTTCCCTTTTCGAAGATGCCCGATATTTTGGAACCATCGATGCGATTGTAGGTTCCTTCTCCGTCCATGAGCCCATCCTTCCACTGTCCTGCATAGGAAAAACCGTTTTTCCAGCGGTAGGTTCCCTGGCCGTTCATCAGGTTGTTCTGCCATTGGCCTTCGTAGGTATCGCCGTTTGCCCAGGTCATGGTTCCCTGTCCGGCCATATTCCCGTCCTTCCATTCTCCGTTGTAGCGGTTGCCGTTTTTCCAGAGATAGGACCCTGTCCCGCTGCGTTCGCCTTTTTCGAAGTTTCCTTCATAGACCGAACCGTCGGGATAGGTGAAGGTCCCCTTGCCGCTGCGCTGATCATTGGCAAATGAACCTTTGTATTGTGCTCCGCTCGTCCATGTGTAGGTCCCTTCCCCGGCCTTTGCACCGTCTTTGAAGTCGCCCTCATATCGGGACCCGTCTTTCCAGGTCATGTTTCCCTGGCCATCCTTTTTGCCGTCCTTGAATGTTCCCGTATAGGTGACCCCGTCGGGGTGCTGAATCTTTCCGGGCCCCTGTTTGCAGTTGCCTTCAACACAGCCTTCGGGCTTGCTGAACATGGCGCACCCTGACAGGAACAGGGGGACTATAATAGTCAGTACGATAGTTGTTTTACGTATCATCTTGTTCCCTCCCTGCATTTATTCTGCAGTGGTATCCTTTACATCGGGCGGCACTACATCGATAAAAATAGTAAGAGATACCGGTGTGCTGGCATTGCCCACATTGTCCACGGCCATGGCCTCGATCCGGTGCTCGCCGAAAATGGAAAATTCTATCGCCTTCGTATAGGGAATCCATTTTTCTGCCTTGTCTATTTTGTAGAAGATCGTGGCAACACCGGAACCATCGTCGCCGGCGCTGATTTCATATTTGTTCGAAGAGGTGACGATATTTTTACCGTCCAAGGATTTCGGCTCCATGGCGGATTTTATATCCACTGCCGGTGCCGTGTTGTCCAGCGTCAGTGTGGCGCTGTTTCCCTGTACCGTCAGCGGCTCGTTTTCCGTTCCGTTCAGGATGAGCGTGAATGTTTCCGTTGTGTTGGTGACATTGTCAGAGCTTTTTACCTTCATGACCGCCTCGCCGGTCCCTGTTACGGAGAAGGAGGCATCATAGGGTTTGTATGTCTGGCCGTCCAGGCTGTAATCTATGGTTCCCGGTCCTGATGAGTTGTCCTGTGAAGTAATACTGAAGAGGTAGGTGCTGGAGATAAACAGCTTTTCTCCTCCCTTGTATACGGGCATGCTGGACTTCACCATGGTCACGGGAGGTGTATTGTCCACGGTAACTTCCATGGACCGGTCTTTTTCCCTGTTCCCCATTTTATCAACGCTGTAATAGGTGATGACATTTTTGCCCTCTGTTTCCAGGTTAAAGGGCTTCTCGAATGTCGCCTCCGGGCTTTCGTTTACTTTGAAAAAACTTTTATCGGTGAGCGCGTTGTCCGTGGCCGTGATATCATATTTTACACGGCTGTTGATATAGGTGGCCAGTCCGTCGTCATATACGGCTGCTTTCACCGACGCGTATTCCGCAGCTTTTGCTGCTTCTTTCTTGCCTTCCACTGCCGCCGTATCGGTATCCTTTACCGTATCTGCCGTTTTGTCTTCTGTTACGATGGGACGATCATCGGTCACTGCATCCTGGGAAAAGGAGAATGATGAGATAAAAAGGGTCAGGATCAGTGCCATTAAGAGAGATATATTATTTTTTTTCATGTTTCACCTCCGCGTTATTTCTGTTCATTATCGTCGGTCAGGGCCTTGATGGTGGTGACCGGCGGTGCCGTATCGACATATACTGCCAGGGACACGGGCTCACTTATGTTGCCCACCTTGTCCACGGCCTTTGCCTCGATTATATGTTTGCCATGATCGTTGAATTTCAGAGGTTCCTTGTACTCACGGAACTGTTTTTCACCGTCGACTCGGACGAGAATGGCGTTTACACCCGATTCTTCATCGGCGGCCGAAACAGTGTAGATGTAAGGAACGGCAACGATATTTTTATCATTCTTTTTCGCCATCTCCTTGTCAGGCTTAATGGAAACATCGGGAGACTTGTCGTCGATGGTCAGGGTCACCATGGAATCGCTCACGTTGACGGCCTGTCCCTGCTGGTCCTGGGCCTGGAGAATAAAGCGTTTGGTGCTGATGGTGACATTGTCCGTGGACGTTATTTTCAGCGTGCTTTCCTTCTTGTCCTGGGGCAGTATAAAGGGATTGGCATAGGCTGCCATTTCATCGCTGTTGAGACCATATTCTATCCTGCTCACGCCGGAATACCGGTCCGTTGATCGTATGAAGAATACATGTGACTTTGAGGCATAGAGCGTCTTTTCCTTCAGGATTACGGGCTTGTCGGCCAGAAGGGCCGTTTCCGGTGCCGAGTTATCCAGGACAAGGGTGAAGACGTTGCCGTTGCCGCGGCGTTCCATACGGTCGGCACTCTGGTATTTGATGACATGGGATCCTTCTTTGGTGAGCGTGAAGGGTTTTGAATATACCTTTTCCTCGCCGCTGTTTATGGAAAAATAAATTTTGTATGCTTCCACATCCTCGGGAGCGGAAAGTTTATAGGCCACCCTGTTGTTGATGTAGGTGTTGTAGCCGTCAAAATAGATCTTCGCTTCCCCGGCAGTGAACTTTATTTCATCGGGTTCGCCCACGATGGATATTGTCTTTACTGCCGTATCCTCTTTGTCCTCTGGAGCGGAAACGACTCCGGCCGGTTCCTCTTTTTTTATTGTTTCGGTATCGGCTGTAGTTGTATCTGCGGGTTTTTCAGTCGTCACTTCAGTGTCGCCTGCAGGCTGATCCTGAGTGAAGGACAGGGTGGAAAAAGTAAGAATAATAACGAGCGAAATCATGAATGATAAAATTCGTTTGCTCATCAGTGACCTCCGGTTTAAAGTAATGAAGTAATGTGTAGTGCAGATGTTTAAATATGATGTGAACGAAATTATCCCTTTTCATATAAAAAATCAACTCAATTTCTGTCCGCAACGACAATTATTCTCATTTAACCCTGTTCAGGGTCATATATTCCGGTGCATACCCAGAATATACCGGTATGTACCGGAATATTCTTAACGGGGAACGGGTACATTGTTGAAAAATACTATACTAAACAGGAATAAATTCTTGCAATTATAACTATTTACCGCTATCTGCTGGATAAGGAACACATCCCCCGGTGTATAAACGTCAACGTTGTAACGCAGGTGCAGACATGATACTAAGAATTGTAGTGATGCTGATAGTGCTGGCAGGGACCGCGGCCCATGCCGATGTGGCGGTACTGCCCTACAGGGTTAAAAATCCCTCCGATTCCTTTGAAATGAATACCGGAGTGGAATATGCGAAGCTCCTGACCGTCGCAGTTTCATTGAAGTCAACCCTTACTGTTTTTCCTCAGCGTGATGTGTCCACCGCTCTCAAGACTTTTAAAATCGATACCCAGAAGCTCATTACGGCGGAAGATCTTGTTCTCCTGGGTGAAGGGAAATTCATCGATTACATACTGGCGGGAACGATTACAAAACTTGACAGGGGATATGTTTCCGAGAGCGTCCTTTTTTCCGTGAGGGAGAAGAGGGTGCTGGCAAAGACAAAAATAAACGCCGACACTCTTTTTGAACTGGCCGAGAGAGAGGTTCGTGAATCCTTTCCGCAGTTTGCAAAGAAGCAGAAGGATACGGGAAAAAAAAACCTGGATATTGTCTTCATGATCGACATGTCCTACGGCATCAACAACGAATGGGAGCAGATTCAGGAAGGTATTATAGATATCTCCCGCAATTACATGGGAACTGAAGGAATAGATTCACGGGTCTACATAGTTCCCTATTCCGACCGATACACCTTCGACAAAAGCTTCGTTGCCGTGAACTCCATGAAAACACTCACGGACGGTCTTGGTAAGCTGAAGCCCGTGGGCGCTTTTAAAAAAGACAGCTTTGAAAAGGCGCTCCGGTATGCCGTACAGAGCATCATCTGGCGGCACGATGCGGGACATATACTGGTCATTATTAACAACTCGCCCATTCCCCTTGCGGGTTTCCCGGAACGCTATGCCCTTGTGGCCAGGAAAAAGAAAATTCTCATCAACTCCCTGTCCCTGGGGAAACTGAAGTATGACACCAGCGAGTTCCAGGACCAGCTGGCCCATATAAGCGGCGGGAGGCATGAATACGCCGCCTATCATCAGAGGCTTTTTGATAAGGACGGCAAAAGCATCGATGTTTATTTTGAAGCCGGTCGCCTTTTTTATTCTCTCTATGGCGCGGTAAACTGGCACGATGGCATTCTCACGGTCAATCCTTACCAGCCTGGCATGGCCCGGGTCAGGGGAGGGCTTGATGAAATATACGATAACGGTTCCGGCAAATTAAAAAATCCCTATACCATTCCCGAGATGTATCCTCTTCTTGCCGACGGGCATATCGTGAGCCATCAGAAACTGGAGACGAATATCCCGCGTCTTCTGCGAAAAATGATCACGGTCTCGGCCGGGGAGGATATGAAGACGGCGGGCAGGGTGCTCCTTTCCGACGGGACGCTTTCTCTGTGGGCCGATATCCCCGACGCTGCTTTTCTTGAATTTTATCGGCAGCGCATGCAGTCGGGCATCTATTCCACCCTGGGCGTGAGCATGCACAGCGACAGCGCCAGTCCCTATGGCATATCGGTGGTGGCCGTGGAAAACCGGTTAAATTCCGACGACGTCCCGAAAATTCTCAAAACCGGTTTCAGTGAAATGATGAAGGACCGGGAATATCATATGTACAAGGGGCTTCTTTCTCCCTCGGTCTGGTTCGTCACGGTCAGGGTCCTGCAGATTAAGGCGTACCAGCAGCGTCGTGATATTCGCGATGAGTAGACGGGGTGATCCTAGAAGGAACGGGGAGAATTCCAGAGAAGATAACTGATGGTGTTGGAGTTGACCTCGTCGAGGGTGATTTTCCCGGCGGAAATAATTTCATTGACCTTCTGAATAAAATCCTTTTCCAGGGCATCGAGCTTGACCGTGATCCGGTCAAATATCGAACGGGGCAGGATATCAAGAAAATAGATAAACGAGATCAGCTCCTCTTCGCGCTCCGCAAAGCGTTTTATATATTCGCTCTCCATGGAAATCAGTATATTTGACACCGAGGCGAAGATGCTGGTAAAAAATGAATTCTCTATATTGATGTGAAGGAATGTCTTGAAAACGCTGTATATCCAGTAAACTGTTTTATTGTTTATAATCCCGGTCCTGTGCTGTTCAATGAAGTTGATGACAAAAAACAGGGTGTTGAGGTCATAAGGCAGGGCGTTGGTGTGAATGTCCGCGGGCTCAAAGGATTCGATGTAGCTTATAAGTGAAGCCAGTTCATCGTCGGAGGTTTTCAGCTTATGCCAGTTGGTGAACTTGGAATTGAATCCCTTCAACCCGATAAGGGCCAGGGATTTTATTTCAATGCAGTAAATACCCTGAGCGATCTGGTAATAAAAATTCAGCAGGTCATCGGCCTGGAAAGTGAGAAGGCATTTCAATATGGGTTTCTGCAGATTGGGCTGCTCCTGGAATTCTTTTAAAATATCGGGGATATATTCACGCATTTTGAAGTGACGGATTATTATGGTGTCGTCGGCGCAGAAAATCCTTTTTGACAGCCCCTGCTTGTACAGGTCTATATCCTTGAATATTTCCAGGTATATGTTGATGCGTGCGTAAAGGTCATCGATGATGTATTCGCGGATATTATCCTCGCCGGAGTGATTCTCGTCCATCTCGAAGACAATTTGATCAAGTAGCTCGATGAAATTGACGGATATTTCATTGGGGTCCTGCAGTATGATAGGCCCGAAGTAGTCTCCGAATTCCCGGGTTGCTGTTATGGAAATTTTCCTCAGGGCGTCCTTTTTGCTGGGAGCCGACTGGAGCAGATCATAACATCGGCCGGCAATTTTCAGCAGGGCCTTTTCATTGAATTTTACGCCGCTTTCCATAACGGTTCTATTTTTATCTTTTTCCCAAATGATCATTTTACTAAAAGAATTGATAACCACTAGATATTCCATCAAATATATGTCGAGTTTTTTTTGGAGATTATGGGGTAAAGTGCATGAATTAGTGTCCTCTGAAAAGAACCGTATTTTCGGCAACTTTTCTGTTGGAAATTCTAAAAAAAATACAAAAGGACTTGACAGAGGTTTTTTGTTGATACCATTTGGTTGGTTGTCCAATCAATTAATACCCTGATGATAAGTGATTGGATTTTCAGTTATGTAATATTTTACTTGCATTTCTAAAACTGGAGCGCAGATATTATTTGTTGAAAATATATCTGCCTCCAGGGCTTTTTTAAAGAGGGGGGAGGTGCTGCACGTTTCGGTGTTATCATTGAAGAGCGGACGCGGAAAAAGCAAAAGTCCGGGGACTTTATGAATGAATATGTATGTTTTAAAAAATTTGGTTGGACGTCCAATTAAAAGCCATCTGTACGGTATTCATTCATAAATTTTTCTTGAAATGGTAAAGTATACCGGCAGGTGCGGCTACTTCAGACAAAAGGCAGAAGAAAGAATCGGGTGCCTGTTCAAAACAGACAGAGAACCGGCATCGGTAATTTTCAATTTTTATGGAGGTATCACATGCGAGGAATGCTCGATGGCGTTCGTGTTCTTGATTTTACTGCAAATGTCTCAGGCCCGGCAACAACAACGTTTCTTGTCGATATGGGTGCAGAGGTAATCAAGATTGAAAAACCGGGGCTTGGCGATGACTCGAGGCTTTTTCCGCCTCACTTAAACGGATTCTCAACGCCCTTTATTGTCATGAACAGGGGTAAAAAAGGAATGGTTATCGACCTTAAAAAGGCAGAGGGAAAACAGCTTTTTAAAGAGCTGGTATCCAATGCCGATGTTCTGGTTGAAAACCACAAACCGGGTACAATGGAAAAATATGGACTGGGATATGATGAGCTGGAAAAGATCAACCCCAAGCTGGTCATGCTTTCCCTTTCCGGTTACGGACAATATGGTCCTTTGGCCGACAGGCCGGCTTACGATTCAATCATCCAGGCAAGGACTGGATTTATGGCTACGACAGGTTTTCCCGACGGTCCACCGACAAAAGGCGGTCCAATCCTTATCGACCTTGCCACAGCCATGCAGGCCGCTTTTGGCATATGTGCCGCACTGTATGCCCGCGAAAAAACCGGCAAAGGTGAATTTCTTGATATGTCCATGTATGATGTGGGTATAAACCTCATGGCGGGGACCTGGACAAATTATACAGTTACGGGAAAATCCCAGCAGCGTACCGGGAACCGCTATCCCTATGTAACCCCCTTCGATACCTATAAGGCGAAGGATGGTTATTTCATGATATGCAGCGCCGGTGATATTACATTCCATAAGATATGCGATGCCATGGGTCATCCCGAAATGAAGACCGATGAGCGTTTTAACAATCTCTTTACACGGAATGCCAATGAGCCCGTGCTTACAGCCACAATCCAGGAGTGGGTATCAAAGCATACTCTCGAGGAGCTCGAGGCCATATCGGTTAAGTTTGATTTTCCCGGAGCTCCCGTACTTGAGGTAAGTGAAGTCATAGAACATCCTCATACAAAGGCGCGGGGTCTCCATGTGAATGTTGAACAGCCCAACAGGGGAACCGTTGACATTTACGGCCCGCCGCTAAAGGCGCGCAATAGCAGCATCAAGGTTCAGGGACCGGCTCCTGAACATGGTCAGCACACCGAATGGGTGTTGAAGGAAATATTGAACAAGTCCGAGAGCGAGATCGATGAGATCATCGAAACCGGTGCCG
The DNA here is from genome assembly GCA_002839375.1 of Spirochaetae bacterium HGW-Spirochaetae-1. Lineage (NCBI taxonomy): Bacteria > Pseudomonadati > Spirochaetota > Spirochaetae bacterium HGW-Spirochaetae-1. The sequence goes on from PGXY01000001.1 coordinate 328,009, forward strand.
TGGGCACGGTAAAAACCAGGGAATCAATGGCAGTCAAATAATGCGGCAATCCATCTACCCCTTCAGTAGATCTTCATTTATAATGCGGGATCTTCAGGTTAGTTTTATTACAGCCCCCTTAACGGGGGGCTGTAATATTTCTCTTTTTTTCAGGTATTATTGATTGGTCAATCAACCATAAAATATAAATATAAACATAAATATAGTATGTATATAAAAAATAAAATTATTGGAGGATAAAAAAATGAGAGGAATGCTTGATGGTGTTCGTGTAATTGATTTTACCGCTAATATTTCCGGTCCTGCCACAACACAGTTTCTTACAGACATGGGGGCCGAGGTTATCAAGGTGGAAAAGCCCGGCGGTGAGGACGCACGGTTTTTCCCTCCTTACAAGAATGGATTTTCCGGTTCTTTCCTCGTCATGAACAGGGGCAAAAAGGCTATCACCATTGATGTGAAAAATCCCGAAGGTGTAATGCTTTTTAAGGAGCTTGTGGGAACGGCCGATGTACTGGTGGAAAATTTCAGGCCCGGTGTTATGAATAAACTGGGTCTCGGCTATGATGTATTGAAAGAAGTTAATCCGAAGCTGGTCATGCTGTCCCTGTCGGGATACGGCCAGTATGGTCCGCTTTCCCATCTTCCCGCCTATGATTCCATCATGCAGGCCATGTCAGGTTTTATGAGTTCCACGGGCTATGATGGAGGTGAACCTCTCAAAACCGGTTCTATTGTCCTGGATCTGGCCACGGCCATGAACAGCGCCTTTTCCATCTGCGCGGCTCTTTTTGCCAGGGAACGGACCGGTGAGGGGGAATATCTTGATATATCCATGTACGATACGGCCGTGAATCTGCTGGAGGTTAAATGGGTGGATTATACCATAAACGGGAATTTGCCACGGCGTACAGGGAATCGCTATCCCCATGTCACTCCCTTTGATTCCTATAAAACCATGGATGGACATGTGATGATCTGTTGTGCCGGAGATAAAACATTCCAGACGCTGTGTAATGGCATGGGCATGCCGGACCTCATAAAGGATGAACGCTTCTGCAATTTTTTCAAGAGGAATGAAAATGAATCAGAATTAAAGAAGATAGTTGAAGATTGGGCCGCTGATAAAACGTCAGAACAGGTTTTCAAGGTTCTCAGTGAAAACGGGGCACCGGTGGCTCCGATAAATGATATCAAGGCAGTATTTGAACATCCCCATACCGAGGCACGGGGCCTGAAGGTTGATGTTGATCAGCCCGGCGCCGGCATTATAAGCATCTATGGACCGTCCCAGAAGGCGCGGAACAGCGAGATAAAAAACCGGGGATACTCGCCCAGGGTAGGCGAGCATAATCTCTGGCTCCTGGAGACTGTCCTGGGTAAGGGCGGCGCAGAGATGAAGTCCATTTTGGCATCAGGGGCCATGGGACCGGTATCTGAAGAGGTGAAGGCTAAAATACAATAAGGGAACTTCTATAAGGGAACCTTGGAACATTAAATTTTGAATGTTCCCATAATTTATCCGAATTCAGTGCAATGATAATGATACCTCCATAGTACATAACATTGTATTTTCATAACGGGATCTCTAACACGGGTCCCGTTTTTTTTGATAAAAGAATGATAATCAAGAGGAAAAGGGGGCCAGGACAATGATATCCCGCCCTTCAGTGTTCTGGCCCCGGTTCAGGTTATACATACTTTTGTTGACAGCTGACGTGTGCAGGGAGAACCTGCAATCCTGTTATCGTGATATGGAAGCGCTTTACCCGATAATAAAAAGAAATATTAACAAACAGGGGTGACCAATGAAACTGCTGCCGGAAATAAATCATAAAAAATGCATTCTCTGTAAAAAATGTGTCTCTATTTGTCCCAAAGACATCCTGGCCATTGACGATAACCGTATTGTGACAAACGCCGAGGAATGCATGCTCTGTTCCCATTGCTATGATATCTGTCCAGCCGATGCCATCAGTTTTGATCCATCTGCGTTGAGAAAGCCCGAGTTTAAAGGCCTTTCCTATCGTGAGCAGGTGAAGGAAAAGAAGGATATTCAGGCCGGGGAGCTTATAAATATCATCCGCTCCAGGAGAAGCGTCAGGAAGTATCGTGAACGGGAGGTATCCGATTCGGTTATCGACGATCTCATCAGCTTTGCCGTGACGGCCCCTTCGGGGAGCAACTGTCAGAACTGGGAATTTGCGGTCATCAATGGCAGAGAGAAGGTGTGGGGGCTTGCCCGGGAAATAAAAACATTTTTTGAGAAAATAAACAGGCTGGTCGAAAATCCTTTCCTGCGATACGGGACCATCCCTTTCATAGGCACGAAGCTTCTTAGATATTATAACAGAAATTATGCAAGCGTGAAAATGGCCATGGCCGAAGCGGAGAGGGGAAATGACCGGCTGTTCCACGGTGCCCCGACGGTCATAATAATTCATGGCAGCCTGGAGGGGAGCACGCCGCTGGAAGATGCCCAGTATGCCTCTTACAATATGACCATCCTTGCCCACGCCCTGGGTCTGGGTACCTGCTATATCGGCTATGCCGTGGAGTCCATAAACCGGGCTCCGGGCATAAAGAAGTCCATGGGTATACCCGGTAAAAACAGGATACTTGCCGTGTTGACTCTGGGATATCCGGCCGTCACTTTTAAAAAACATTCTCTCCGGAAGCCCTGGAGTGTAGTGAAAATATAAATTAATTCTTGCCTTATGGAAAGGCGTGTCGTATATTAGTGTTTAACAGGCACAAAGGGCGAAAAATCAGGCTCAATTTCCCCTCCGGTTCCTTTTTATAAGGGGAAGAATTTATGCGTGGGTGAAAGCTAGATTTTTAAATGTGCCTATGATTACCAGGGAGGGAATTATGGATATTAAAGGAATTTCCGGTCCGACACCAATGCAAAAAACCAGCCGTCAGGTATCCAGGGATTACACCGACTCCGTAACCACGGACAAGAATAACATGGATACCCTTGACAAGATTAAGGAAAATACAAAGGGGGCTATGAAGGGGAAAAAAATCGATACCTCGGCCTGATAAGGGTTTGTCCCTGTTTCAATTTATCGATTTATAAAACAGGTACCTGTTCTTGCCTGATTTTTTGGCCAGGTACATGGCTTTATCGGCCTTTTTAATGAGATCTTCAGAATTCATGCTGTCCGTGGGGAAAAGACTTATGCCGATGCTGGCAGTGAAGCGGATATGCTTTTCATTGATGATGAAGCTGTTGTGCATGGCCGAGAGAATTTTTTCCGCAGTCTGCATGGCGTCATTGCTGTCCTTTATTCCCGGTATGAGAAATGCGAATTCATCGCCGCCCAGTCTTCCCAGCGTGTCCGATTTACGCAGGAGTTTTCCCAGCCTGTCCGAGAGTTCTTGGAGAGTTTTGTCCCCGGTTTCATGGCCGTATTCATCATTGACTTCTTTAAAACCGTCCAGATCCATGTAAAAAACGGCGAATTCGCTTTTTTCGCGCAGTGACTGTTCAATTATCATCTTCAGCCGGTCATAGAAAAGCCACCGGTTCGGCACGCCCGTAAGCTGGTCGTAGTGAGCCATGTTCTCAAGTTTTTCACTGGCCATGGCCAGCTCCCGTGTTCTTTCCCTGACCTTCTCCTCCAGTCCCCTGTTCATTTCTTCCATTTTAAGATGCGTTTTTTCCAGTGTTATATTTTTAAGCTCCAGGTCGGCGGATTTTTTCCGGAGTGATGCCGACAGTATTTCCACGTCGCGGAATGAATGGGAAAATTTAAATGAAAGGAGAAAGGCCTGGGAAAAAATGAACATTAAAAGCCCCGCCGGAATGAAGTAGCCGGTATGTATAATTCCATCATCATGGAGTATGTCATTGAGCGCCGTGAGAAAGAGCAGAAGAAACCCCGCGAGGAGTATGAAGCCCCCCTCCCGCCTTCGTAAGAGTGAAAGGATAAGCGCATAAAGAATATACAGGCCCGTCAGTACGGCAAATGCCTGATATCCATGGGCGGTGAAGGTGTAGAACCAGGAAGGTGTAATTATTATGATAACGGAGATGACAAGACTCACGGCCTGAATTATCCGCACTATGACTTTATTCATTTCTTCGGGATACAGGGAAAAAGCAAACATGGCCAGAAGGGGAACCGTTGCCACAAAGGAGAGATACTCCAGCCTGTTGATGACCAGCCATGACAGGCCGGGGAAGATATGTGTAAGGTAGTATTCGCCGGAAACCATGATGCGTACGGCGATAAAAAGGCAGACCAGAGAGAAATAGAGGAGTGACCGGGACTGCCGTTTCAGGATAATATAGAGAGACAGATGATACAGGAACATGATAAGGATAGCACCGAGAAGGAACAGGTTGAGGCCGAGATTTTTTTCCCTCAGAGATGCAATATCGCAGGGAGTCCCCATGAGAATAGCATGCCATGAGCCGCCGACGCGGTGATGAAAATTGGATATATGCAGAACGAGGTCCATGTCCTTCCGCTCGTTGTGAAAGTTAACAATCTGCGGTTTCAGGCCGGGGTGTGAGCTGTCCCTGGTTTCTCCCACCCGGCCGTTTTCAGCCACGAGTGTGCCGTTGATGAAAAGACGGTATGCCGTTGCCATGAAAATGATCTTGAAGGCCACATCTCCCGGCGGGACAGAGGTCAAACGCAGGTGGTAAGTGGCAAAACCATTCCCCCCGATTTTTTCATGAACTGCCGGCGTGTCATTCCAGGCTCCGGGAACGGTGATATACGATGGTTCATCGGTGGGGTGTTCCATCAGGAATAACTCCGGTGCAATGAACTTTTTCCAGTGGAATTCCCATTCTCCCGCCAGTGGTATGGGGCCCGTTTTTCGTATATCCACGCCCTGACAATCCAGAATTCCCTTCTGCGCACGGGGCAGGATATTTTCTGTTTTATTCCGGCATGAAGGAAGAATAAAAAAGGCAATAAGGATCAACAGGATCAGATGTTTGTACGCAGGTATCTTCATAAGGTGAATTAATATCCCATCCAGTCTGAATAGCAATAATTTTTTTCAGAAATAGTTCAATAGTGCCGGTACTCCTTCGTTGTATATAGCAGAGGGGTAATGATGATGATCAGGATTATAATCTCAGCGGCACTGGTAATGGCATTCTTCAGAGGACCGCTTTCCGCCGGGCTGCAGATAAATGAATTTGTCACCGATTCGGTCCATGACTGGGTTGAGATCGTCTTTCGCAGCGATGATCGGGATTCCATGGACGTATCATCGCTTTACGTTACCATGTATTACGGCACAAATGAGCCGCTGGCATCGGAGCCGGTGACCCTGTACAGTTATGACAGGCCGGAAACGGCCTATGATGATCGGTTTCTCGTCGTTCATCTCACGGAACCCGGGGGACAGGATGAAACCGATGGCCTGGGAGATGTCAATGGTAACGGGTGCCGCGATGTGTACTGTAATAATTACACGAGCAGCCTGTGGAACTCCGATGGGGTAGTGGCCATCGACACCGATGATGATCCGTCCAACGGGGGTATTATCGATTTTGCGGCTTACTCCAACCGCGACGGTTCCATGAACAGTTCCATAGGCTCTTACATCGATGATGCCGCAAACTGCGGTCAATGGATCTGTGAAACCGGAGAAGATCTGCAGGGGCGGTGTATTGATATTGGTCTGCAGGGATTGCTGCCATACCAGGGTGTCTCGCGCATATCAACGGCGGATACAAATTCCCTGCAGGATTTCATGGTCACGAAATACCAGACTCCGGGACGGGAAAACATAACGAATATTTCTGTGAAGAAGCGAAGGCTCGTCAGGAGTCTTAAGAAGCGCATTGCCGTAAAATTCACGGCCGATGTGGAAATCCCCCTTTTTGTCTATGAACAGTCCAACCTGCGGTTCCGGGTTTTTACCGTCACGGGAATCATGGTCTATGAATCTCCGCTCTTTGAATCGGTTCAGCCCGGATATTTTTCCGTCCATTGGAGGAACAGCGGAAGGAGACGCAGGGCCGGTGCTGGTATGTATATCGGGCTTGTAGAGTCAACGGAATCGAAGAGGAAAATCGCCGGAACTGAAACCATCTACCTGGTGGTGGTGCCATGAAAGCGCTCAGTATGGATCCGGTACGGTGTCCCGTAGTCCGCCGGCAGGGAAACGGGCGTTGTCATGGCCGGGATAGGAAGACGACATATGTCTAAAATACTATTGATCCTGTTATGCGGAAAGGCCTTATTCTCCTCCTTTGAATACAGCCCTGTCGGAGCGTCAAAACTTTTTCCGGTCACGGAGGCGGCCGTGGAATACACTGTTCCCGGAAGGGCTGACCGCGCCTGTTATGCCGTACTGTCGGCCACACCATCACTCGGCTTTTCCTTCGAGCAGCCCTATTCCCTGAAGGATCTCATGGCGGGAATGACCGTTTTTACCATGCCTGCCGGCAATCTGGGATTTATGATATCATGGGCCCATTTCGGCATGGAAGGGTACCGGGAAAACACTGTCAGGAGCGGCATGGGCTATACCTTCGGTAAAATTTTTACCACGGGAATCGACGCTGCCTGGTGCAACCTGGGAATAGACATCGATTCCATCACCGTGGAGAAAAATTATTTCGACCTGCAGTGGTCCGCGGTTCTTTCATTATTTTCATTGCTGGATCTGTCTTTCACGCTGGAAAACATCAGGGCTATGATTTATGATGAAAGGGATTCCCTTCTGCAGCCCCGGTGGAGCAGCGGTATCCGGTTTGTACCGGTCCGGGGATTTTCACTGATCTGGAATATCTCGAAGTCATCGGGGACCCTGCTGAACACCATTTCAGCAACGGCGCATATCCTGCCCGCTTTTTCGCTGAGTATGGGCTATGTTCGTGAGACCACAGCATGCTCTGCAGCCGCCGTTCTTCTGTACGGGCATGTCAGTTCATCATACTGCCTGAAGTTTCATCCCTACCTGGGGGCCACACATTCTTTCAGCGTAACTCTCATGTATGATCATATCGCGCTGCCCTCCCTTCAGTTTGATTCGATGAAAAGCACGTCAAGCCGGCGGAAAAAAATTCGTGAAAAGATAAATATCAATGTTTGTACGCTTGAGGAACTGACCGGTATTCCCGTTGTGAATGAAGACTACGCCGAAAGGATATATAAATACCGGCAGCTCATCGGTCCGGTCTCGGAAAAATCCCTCTATCAGATTGGAATGAACAGCGCTGATATCAAGGAGCTCCATGAATACGCCCATGGTTTTGCCCGGGAAGAAAAGCGGGACAATGCCGGTGATAACCACGGCAAAAAGGGAAAGCGGCAGGAACAAAAAGGATTATACCATGAGGAGCGACGCAGGATGTTTGTACTCCTGGTCGATGCGGGGATACGCCCCCTGGCGTCCCTGAAAATAACTGAACAGGCTAAAGAGGGAGGGCTGGTTGCCGTAGACCGCTATCTCAGGGAAGCGGGCGAGCTTGATGACGGCGATAAGGAAAAGGTGAGAAAGATATGCGCCTCCTTCCGGTAATGATCATTGTGACAATAATGGGCCTTGCTGTGAGCGCTGATCATCTATGGGGTGCCCGTTACGAGGTGAGCGGTGAATACCGGAGGGATGTCATCGATTATGATGAAAACCGAAGGGAGTTTTCACGGGAGAAGGTGCTGGTCGATTTTGACGGTGATATAACCCTTTTTCTGGCTCATTCCTATGTGCGGACCCTGGAGGAGCACGATATTGCCTGGAATATTTTTATAAACAATATTCTCCCCGGCAGCAGCCTGATCATGGGCAATTTTATGATTCACTGCGGCTCGGGACTCATCGTGGGTGTGCGGCAGTATGAATCGTCCAGCCCTTTCGCATCGCGGCCCTTTCCCACTGCCTCCTTTGTTGTAAAGCCGGCCTATTCCGGGAGCCCGGTCTATTCCTTTCATGGAATCGCCGCGAGCCAGAAATTCCTGTTTGAGCCGCTATCGTGCTCATTGTATTCATTTTACTCCATGCGTCCCCGTTTTATCAGCGAGGATGATTTCAAAGAACGAAAGGTCGGTTCTTCCCTGGGCACCATCAACGGCAAGACCGGGGAACGATTTCCATCGGTGGAACCCGTATACATCAGGAACTTCGGGCTCACGGCGGAAATAAAAGGCAATGATTCATGCAGCCTGCAGATGCAGTACATGGGAACCGATCTTACCGACAGCAGGCTCAGGGCGCTCTCGTGGGATTTTCGCGAAGACCTTCCGCAGGAAAGCGGCCTTGACGGTGTGACGGGATTAAGCATTTTTGCCCGGTACGGCGATGATTATTTTGATGCCTACGCCGAGGCAGCCATGACGGGAAAGTCCCGGACCGGGAAGCGCGGTTATATATGGAATGACGGGTATGCTTTTTCCGGCGGGATCAGGCTTCGCCATCCCCTCTTTGCCCTGGCCTGTACCTCGACCATGACAGGGAACAATTACTATGCTCCCGATTCATCCACGGCCGGGTTGCCGCGCCGGGAATGGGACATGGCCCTTTCGGTCCGTCCATGGGGAGCACTGGAGGCCGGCGCTTCCCATACGGGTGAAAGAAAAACGGTTCCCGGCCTTTATGAAAAAGACCTTCGATCAAAAATCCGGGAACGATGTTATGTGAAGTGGCACGGCAAAAAACTTGAAACGCTCCTGGACCTGTCCTGGATACATAAGGAAGGAAGCGGCAATGAAGAAAAAGAAATCCACGGCAAAGGTGATGTGTCCTGTTTCCTGGGAAAACGGGTCAGGGCCGACCTGGGTGCGCTATCCTTCCATTCGGTTACCTGTCAAAAAACATCGTGGAGCGTGATGACGGGGATGGCAGTTACGCCCATCGATATCCTTGCCATCGCCTTCAGCTACGTACGGGTACAGGCCGATAAAAAGGTTCCCCTTTACCTGGTGGTCCTGCCTCTGCAGAATGCGCTGGCATCGGGAATCAGTGAAAGGGGTGCGGGCAATATCCTGGCCTGCAAGCTGGCTCTGAAATCGGGTCACGGTGGTTTTTCCCTGCGCTATGAACAACATCTGGGACAGGACGGCAAAGGAGAAAGCAGGCTCGAGGCATCGGGGAGATTGTGGTGGTAATGAACAAAACTGCATTTATATATTGACAGAACGAACAGGCTGGATATGCCCTGTATTATGCAGGATAAACCTTATGTACGGATTCATTGCTGGCTGGAGAAGGAAGGAGGAGTCCTTTTCGGCCTGGGGCGCATGCAGCTTCTCAGGAAGATCGAGGAGTATGGTTCCCTGAAAAAGGCGGCCGAGGAAATGGGCATGTCCTACCGGGGGGCCTGGGGAAAGATAAAGAGGACCGAGGAATTGCTGGGCAACAACCTGATTGAAAAGATCAGCAACAAAGAAGGATATCGCCTCACGGCATTCGGCAGGGAGCTCATTGAGATGTATATGAACTGGATCAGCTCAGTGGAGGATTTCGCCTTTGCCAGGGCTGGAGAGATATTTCCCTGGCCTCTTGAAAGTGATAAAGGATCGGTTTCGCCATCCGACGACGATTGATGTATTTGCACAGATGTCTGCGAAAGCCTTTCATTATCTTGCAATACCCGCTGTAAATCCATATCTTTTTTAAATAGCAAGACGTATCGATAGTATCTGCCGGATAAAAAATTATTGACAATAGGGGAATATATATTTAAAGTTAACTTTAACTTTAAATATATGGAGACGGTATGGCAGAAAATGAAACCTTCACCATATCTGAGCTGGCTTCACAGCTGGATATCAGTGCTTCGACGATCCGCTTTTATGAGGAGAAAGGCCTCATCTCACCGGCGCGGACTCCCGGCAACCAGAGAGTGTACAACAAAAAGGACCGTACCAGGCTGAAGCTCATTCTGCGTGGAAAGCATTTCGGTGCGTCACTGGAGCAGATTTCCGAGATGATAGGTTTTGCCGACAGCGAAATAAATGAAGTGAGTCAGATTCAGAAAAGCCTGGAGTACATAGAGAAGCGTTTTAAGGATATTCAGCAGAAGCGGGAGGAACTGGCACTTTTCGAGAAGGACCTGCTGGCCCTGCGCGACAATCTCAGGAAAAGGCATGATGAACTGACGGCCAGAAAATCAAAAAAGGGACAATAGAATAATAACCTTGGCGATGTAAGCGACAGGAGGCATGACATGTTTGATTTTTTAATGACGGAAGAACAGAAAAAATTGCGCAACGAAGCGCGGGATTTTACCAGGTGGGTTCCCAGGGAAATGATCCTGGACATGGATGCTGAAAAAATCCAGTTTCCCCATGAATACCTGAAAGAGGCCGGGAGACGGAACCTTCTGGGTATACGTCTTCCCGCGGAATACGGCGGGCGGGGCCTTGGCTGGGTCGATGATGTCATTGTCGCCGAGGAGATCGGTGTGGCAAGCTATTCTCTCGCCTGCCTTTGGGGCGTGGGTGCCGATATCGTTGCCGAGGCCGTGATTGAGTTCGGCAATGAGGAGCTGAAAAAGGAAATTGTTGTTCCCCTTTTGAAAGGTGATGTTTACGCCGCGGAATGCCTGACGGAACCCCGGGGCGGGTCCGATTTCTTCGGGGCCGCTACGACGGCCAGAAAAGACGGTGATGACTGGATACTGACAGGGCAGAAGAGGTTTATCGTCGGTGCCGAGGGAGCCGACTGGTTCCTGGTTTATGCAGTCACCGATCCGTCGGCGCCTCCCCACAAGAGGATCACGGCCTTCATGGTTCCCCGGACAAAAGGTGTTGAGTCAAAATATATCTACGGACTCATGGGAGTCCGGGGCGGCGGCGCCGGGCGTGTTATATTCGACGAGGTGCGCGTTCCCGGCCGGTATGCCCTGAACGGCATTAATGGCGGGTATGAGGTTTTTATCAGGATGATGATTCCCGAAAGACTGGGAACGGCGGCCATGACCATCGGGTCCGTGCGTCCAGCTATAGAGATAGCCACGGCATATACATCGAAGAGAAAGGCCTTCGGTCAGCCCATCATGAATTTCCAGGCCGTGGGTTTCAAGGTCTCCGATTCGGTGATGAAACTGGACGCCTGCCGGTCCCTGGCATACACAACGGCCCTGGCCGTGGATGCCGGTTCGGTTCATGCCGGGAGGATACGCCGGATGGTCTCGGAATCGAAGAAATTCATCACTGAGACGGCCTGGGAAATCGCCAATAACTGCATGCAGGTCATGGGCGGAATTGGGTATACAAATGTGTATCCCCTGGAAAGGATTGTCAGGGATATCCGGCTTTCCATGATCTGGGTAGGGTCAAATGAAATCATGCAGCTCATTATTCAGAACGAATGGTACAAGGAATACGCAAAGGTGATATCCAAAGAGAATGTCCGCGACGTGGAGGCCGATGCTGTTAACGCCGATCAGTCCGACGAAAAGATATTTGAATAGCCGAGGACACTGTAAAATAGTTTGACAGAAGAGACCTTTTTTTTTATATTTATTCCGGGCACCAGGGAGGGTTAATTATGAAAATTGCATCGGATGTGAGAGATGGCGCGGCTCTTCCGGTGAGGAGCGGCAATCCATCCCGGAATAACATGCCTCAAGGCGGTCCAGTCAGTAAATCAACGCAGGATAGACTTTTCGATCATCAAGTGCAGCAATCCATATTAGCACGTCTTGCCATGGAACGATCAATGGGAGATGCTCTCAGCATCGCCCAGGTCTCGCAGAGCCTGATTCAGAAGGCCATCATTATTTCCGCACAGCTTCGGAATATCGCATCGCAGGCCATGATCGAGGGTAAAATCGATCAGGCTGCGCTTTCCCAGGCCGTTTCCGAAATTCCCGGTGATGTGCAGCGTGAGGAACCGGCGGTTGCGGCCCAGCTCCAGAGAGTTATCAATATTCCCGCTGCTGAGATGGGACGCATAAACGCCGCGGGAGAAATCGAAGAAATGAGGAAGATCGGCGAGGCCATGACTCTTGGAACAATTCCCTCCGTTGTAGGATTCGACGCCCTTGATGGGCGGCTTCAGGGGAAATCGCGTGGTGCCGGCGAGATCATTTCGAAGCTCCAGGAAATGATGGGGAAAACTCTGGCGGAATATCCTTCCGGTACGGAAGGGGTGATGACCCCCGTGTCGGCCCGGACAGCACAGAACATCGTGGAATATCCGAAAACGGCATTAATTGCCCAGGGTAATTTAGCCCGGGAAGCCGTAAATACCATCCTCGATTAATTTTTTATCATAAAAATTATTGAAAAGCGGTAATTATCTTGACTTTTTTAAATTAATTATTTATTTAATTATCTCAGGTATCCCACATGCCGTTCCTTTTCAGTATTATCTCAAAAGCAGTGTAATTGATTTTTCAGCACCATGTCGGGTGGGGGTTTAAATAATTAATTTTTTTTCAATTTTGGAAAAAAATTAATTTACTTAATTAATTTACTCAATTAATGTAGTAAATTAATTGACTATCGTGCGGGACTCCGGGCCCTGTAATAGAGAATGGTTATTGATAATAGAAATGCCTAAAAAAAGAGAATTCAAATCCGGGCTGAGAAGTCCGCACACCAATACGGCTCTTGTGATTCCTTTCTATACCGGGGAAAACGGAACTTACTCCCCTGAGAAAAGAATCGATGGACCCGATATCTATAAAGCCGTCGCAACTTATTATAAATCCCTGGAAGAAAGCAGCCATCGCTATGCGGCATCGGAGATGGGCAACTGTTTCGCCGTTCAGCTGGCGCGACATGTGCTTGATTCCCTGGCGGACCATCCCTCGCCGGTGAAAGCCGACGCCAGACTTTCTGAAGACTTCTATGAATCCGTAGCGGACAAAATAAAAAAGATATCCCTGTTCGATGAGATCAACAACGATGAAGATATTCTTCTTATTCATCTGAAGCAGATGGTCTCCTTGTTGAAGAGTTCCGGGATTATCTCTGTAAAAAACAGGAAGGTCTCGCGGATCGAAGATGATATTTCCACTCGTTCACTGTATTTTCTGCTCATCAACTCGTTCTGGAACCGGGTCAGCTGGGAGGATATATTCCCTTCCAATGATGAGGCAGCCCGTGCTCTTCATGCGGACCGTACGATTATGAGGGATCTGCTGCTCAGGCAGAAGAAAAGGGTTTTCATTCATAAGCTGGCCAATGAATTTTTTGAAATGACCGGATTTGCGGCGGAAAATGATCTCATGTCCATTTCTTTTCTTGATTTCTATCTTTTCTCCTGGTTGAAACATTTTAATGTAATCCGATATATCGAATCTTCCTCCAGTTATGCCGTATCAATCGAGTTGACCGATATGGGCAGCAGGCTTCTGGCATCATTGAATAACTAATCACACAGGGATAGAATTATGAAAAAGATGGTCCTGTTTATCGCTCTTATTGCAGGCATATCATGCTCATCCTACTCAATTAAAACGGTTTTTGAAAACTCAAAGGATATATCTCGCCTGAAAAAATCGGGCATACTGTTTCGTATGCCTAACAGCAGCATCGTCCCCTTCTCTGAGAACCAGCTGAATCTTCTGTACTTTCTTGAAGGCTATAAGACTGTCAACGATGTCATGATTATTAAAAATCCAGGTATGGAGCTCCAGCAGTATACCTCGGAGATCAATCGCTTTTATCAGCTATCCGATGAAAACGAGTTTCTGACCTATAAGTCCATGGGTGTGGTCAAACTATATCTTCGTGATAACAGGGAGGCCATAGACAAGATCATGCAGGAAAATGGTCTCGACAGTCTTATCCTGTATGAAGTGGACGGACATTATTCCGCTGAACTGCAATATCTGGATATTAATTCAGTAGTGGCGGTGGTTGATGCGGAAAAGAATATAGTCTTCATGGACCATCAGTCCAACGGCTATGATATTAATGAAATTAACACTGAACGGGTTAGAAAAGCTCTTCTGGACAAAATAAGCAACAGGCTCCTCACTACCCTCGATGACATAGGATTTATAAAAGAGAAATAAAAATACTGTGGAGACGGCGGGAGTCGAACCCGCGTCCTACAAAATAGCCATACAGCGTCTACATGTTTATCCTGCTCATTTATTTCCAACTTTCAGGCCAGGAACAGGAACCGTCATTGAAAGTCTCGCCCCCTGTTGTTTCACCCGCCACTCCGGGAGTTGAATATCGGGCTATCCTCTGTATTTGACGCCTCTAAGTATTCCAGAGGAGCGAATATCTTAGAGACGTAGCAGTTCTTAGGCTGCTAGTGCAAAATTATTGTTTGCAGTTAAATTTTTTCTGCCACGTTTTACGAGATGACAGCGCACTCGACATGCAGCTATACGTCTACACTTGCAGTCGAAACCATAATTCGTCCCCTGCACTTACAAAATACAGAGCGACCTTGTTTTTGTCAATCGATTGCGGGTCCTGTTAGGGATAAACCGGCATATATTCTGAAAATTAACGTAAAAGCTCTTTCTCAGGGGGGATATGAATACAAATGATAATTGACATGAGAGATTTTTGATTGAAATGTGTTGTAAATATTATATATCAGGATGACGATATGAAGTCAACAATGCGGCACATCATTACTCTGTTTTTAATACAGCTATTTTTTCTCACCGGCGCCTTTAGTCTCTCCTGCAGTAACAGGGATGAGGCTCAGGCCGAGAAGGAAAAGGTAACCGGGGCTTTTCAGGTTGGGGAAAAGGTCGTCCCATTGCAGCTGAACGATATTGTCGGGTCCTGGAGGTTGAAATATCCTGATAATTACGGCTATGATTTCAGGTTTTACAAAAACTACCGGTCGCTGGTAGTTTTATATCTTAATAATGACGCTCTTCTTTTTAAGGGCGTGTATACCATTGAAGAAACCAATCAGATACGTATTAATATTTATGAGATGAAAAGGGAAAATAACGTGAAAAACGTTAACGCAGGGAGCGGTTTTATCAAAGCCAAATCCTCCTATTTTCTTTTCAGAGGGGCTGCCGAAAAGGGGAAAAAACCCGCCACGCTCATACTGAATCCGGTTAAGATATTTATTGACGGCAATGATTCCGATGGATATTTCGAACCTGTCATGCGGCTGAAACGATTGTAGGGATTTAGCAGAATTGATGAAAACAGAAAATATACGGATTTTAAATAACAGGGGACTGGATCTGGCGGGTCGTCATCACGTCGGCAGCGATGCTGCCTCTTCCTGTGTGATTTACAGTCATGGCCTCTTCTCCAGCAAGGATGCCTATAAAATAAACCGGCTCTCCGGGGACATCGTGGAGGCGGGATACGGTCTTCTCACCTTTGATTTTTCCTTTGCCGGGGATAATGACCGTAATGTTTCAGAGATATCCATCGTGCAGGAGGTGGAGGACCTGCGAAGCGCCGTGCGCTGCATGCTTGAACAGGGTTACTCTTCTGTTCACCTCGTGGGTTCCAGCATGGGTGGGGTTGTGTCTCTTCTTTTTGCGGCGGATCCCGGTGAAGCGATCATAGAATCCATGGTTATCATTGCCACACCTGTGCAGCTCACCGATATCCTTACTGATTTGCACCGGGTGAATATTGACGATCTGCCCGATGAGGGCTATACTTCTATAGAAGGGATTCCCCTGACAAATCGTTTTTTCAAGGAATTAAAATCGATAGATGTGGCCGGTGCGGTCAGGCGGATCATGGCCCCGGTGCTCATTATCCACGGCGCCGGGGACGCAGTCGTTCCTGCCGCCAATGCCTATGCGATTGAAGGCTTGTTGAAAGGTGAAAAAAAACTGGTCATGATCGATGACGGCGATCATAATCTTACCAGGGAATCGGATATCGCGATACTGAAAAACCGGATTATACCCTGGCTGCAGAGAGGATTGTGATCCCATGAATTATTATATATCCCTGTATATTTTAACAGCAGGAATTATTATCACTCTCATGGGAATTATGGAAATTTTGAAGCCCGTTTTGGCTTTTTCCCTGTGGAAAAGATGGGCAGAACACAGGCTGTTTTTTTTACATGGCATTCTTCTCATGGCGGGCGGATTTCCGCTCACCATCTATAGCGGAAGATTTTCCGGTGTCATATTCGCCATAGGAATCATACTGGTGATGACGGGACCCTTTGTTCTTCTCTACCCCGGAAAATTCGCCCGCACATTTCAAACGGCCTCGGAGGAAATGGATCAGGACGGGGAGAAAAAAATAATTTATATCGAGGCCGTTTTTCGTATTGCCGCGGGAATGCTTTTTATCGGCAGCTATGTTTTGTAGCAGGCCCGGGACGTATCAAGCTGGTTACAGAGTTATTCAGTGAAGCGAATGCATATCAATAATTATTGAACATACAGGAGTCACCATGGAGTATATAAACATCGATCGGACACGGCGAAACAACGGCAAGGTCCATTCCTTCTCCAGCGTCTGCGAAGGGCATGGTTCAGCCGGAGATCTGGTAAAGGATACGGGATACTGGAGCAGCGAGAGGCGCAACGCGGCCATAACGGAATATGTCATCATCGAACATGAGGAGACCGTCACCGCCGATTATATAGAAATGATTCCTTCCCCGGGCGGCCCTGCCGCTTTTCCGCGGGGATTCCGTTTTGAGGGAAGCCTGGATAATATCGTGTGGAAGGTGATTCACACGGAAAAAGAATATGAACTGGAAACAGCCTGTTGCCGGATTGATGTGCCGCTGATGCGGTTTAAGTATCTGAAAGTGGTGATTACGGAACCGGCCTTTTGCAATGAAAAACATTATTCAGAAATTGGCAGTATCGTGACGGGAATATCGGGCCTTCATGAAATTATCGTGAGCAGCTCGCGGTCGTCCCAGCATGATGGAGCGAGGCTTATCGATGGTGATACCCGGAGCAGCTGGCAGTCTGCTGTAAACTCCAGCAGTACGGCCGAGTATGTCATGGCTGACCTGGGGAGTATATATTCCGTAAGCCGGATCATTCTTCTTTCATCATCCAACGGCTTTCCCGAGGATTTCAACCTGGCGGTCAGCATTGACAACAGCCTGTGGACCACTGTTTTCGAGGAGAAGAACTTCAAGGCAGAACTGAATAGGAAATATTTCTGGGAAACGGGAGTTATCCCTGCCCGGTATGTACGCCTCGAAGCCAAGGGAGTGAGATTGTTCTCGGGAGAGTACGGCGTTCAGCTGGGTGGACTGGAAATAATGGCGGTCATGACGGATTCGGATCATACGCATAATATCGGGGATATAACTCCCCATGCTTCCATTTTCCAGGCAGGAGTCGTAAAGTTCGCCAAAGATGGAGAGGATATTTCGGGAGCGGCAGTACAGGGGAGTGATCGCAGGCTCCGGGATGCAACGACGCTGTTCAAGGGCATTGTGCAGTTTGCGGAAGACGGCGACGATTCCGACACCCTGGCAGTCCAGGCATCGGACATGCGTCTCAAGCTTGCCACTGAGTATAACCCGGGAATTGTCCGTTTTGCCTATGACCGCGAAAATCAGCCCGGGACCGCGGTACAGGGGAATGATTCAAGGATACAGGAGGCGACAACAGACAGTTTCGGCATTGCCAAGCTGTGTCCCGACGGACTCTACACCGATCACGGTGTTGTTCTGGGGAGCGATTCGCGCCTCAGAAAAGCGACCACTGAGAAACATGGCATCTGCCGGCTGTCACCCGATGGAGAGAGCATCGCCGGCTCCGTGGTCCAGTCCAATGACAGGAGGCTGCGGGACGCAACGACGCTTTATAAGGGGATTGCCGAGCTTGCCGAGGACGGTGAAGACAGAGAGGGTGTTGTGGTTCAGGGCAATGACCGTCGCCTGAAGGATGCAACAACCATATCCAGGGGAATCGCCGAGCTTGCCGAGGACGGTGAAGACAGGGAGGGTGTTGTGGTTCAGGGCAATGACCGCCGCCTGAAGGATGCAACAACCATATCCAGGGGGATCGCCGAACTTGCCGAGGACGGCGAGGACAGGGGAGGCGTCGTGGTCCAGGGTAATGACCGCCGTCTGAAAGACGCCACGACAGAATCGAAGGGAATTGTGGAACTTGCCGATGATGGAGAGAGCCTTCCCGGTGTTGTCGTACAGGGTAATGATAAAAGACTTCGCGATGCAACGGAAACCTCCAGGGGCATCATGCAGTTTGCCGTTGACGGTTCCGATTTACCGCTGTCTGCCGTGCAGGGAAGTGACCGCAGGTTGAAGGATGCCACTACAGCCGCCAAAGGCATCATGCAGTTTGCCGTGGATGGTTCTGATTCACCGCTGATGGCGGTACAGGGTAATGATCGGCGTCTGAAGGATGCCTCCACCACGGCAAAGGGGATAGTGGAGCTTGCCGAAGACGGCGAGGACCGTCCTGCCGTTGTTGTGCAAGGGAGCGACCGGCGTCTGAAGGACGCCTCTGAAACGTCAAAGGGCATCATGCGCTTCGCACGAAACGGCGAAGATAAGGGCAATGCAGCAGTGCAGGGCGATGACCGACGTTTGAAGGATGCCTCTACTACATCGAAAGGGATAGTGGAGCTGGCCGAAGACGGTGAGGATAAAAGCGGTGTCGCAGTCCAGGGTGATGACAGGCGTTTGAAGGATGCCTCTACTACATCGAAAGGGATCGTGGAACTTGCCGGTGACGGAGAGAACCTTCCCGGTGTTGTCGTACAGGGTAATGACCGGCGTCTGAAAAACGCCACCACGGAGGCCACCGGTATAGTGCGTCTGGCCAGAAACGGGGTAAACAAAGAAGGAATTGCCGTACAGGCCAACGATGCGAGATTATATGATGCACGGGAGTCATTGCCTCATTCGCACGACTATGCCCGCACAAAACATGAATTCAACACTCACCAGGGGACTATCAGTATAAAAGAATCAAAGAGCCAGGCCTTTAATGATATAACGCCTCCCTCCGATCATTCTACGATCATACATGGATACAACAGTTCAAGGGAAAACGGATCCATAGGGTTAGCCGGTGTTGCGGGGATTCTGTCGGAAAAGACCATACAGTCCTATGGCGTGGTAGGGCACAGCAATCATGTCGGTGTACGTGGGCAGGCTCCGGGGGGCGCCGAGGTGAAGGGATGCGGTGTTCTCGGTGTCTCCCGTTTCGGGGCTGGTGGTGTTTTTGCCAGCGAACACGACTATTCACTGGTGGCTGATGGATACGGGAGTATTTCTCGCTATGATGACTCCATAAACCTGATGGGGAACGGCGATGCGCTGCTGGTCAACGGACGTTCGCATTTTAACGGTCCCATGAGTGTTCATAATGGGGGAGAGGAAAACCAGTTTCCCGGAAATATAGTGGAGTATTTCGAGGTTGATGAGGTGGAATACGTATCACCCGGCGACCTTTTAGTTGTAAGCGAAATGGGGAATGCAGTGCTATCCCGGTCAAGAAAGGAATACAACAGGTCCGTCATCGGTGTCGTGGCGGGAAATCCGCTCATCGCCATTAACAACAGCGGACAGGAACAGAAGGTGTATCCCGTGGCCCTGGTGGGAAAAACGCTGTGTAAGGTTGATGCCCGCATCAGTCCCGTGAAACCAGGAGATCTCATCGTGGCGTCCGGTACTCCCGGATGCGGTATGGTGGGCAAAGTTGATTCTTTTGAAAAGATAGGCACGGTTATCGGAAAGGCCATGGATAGGCTGGAAGAGGGTATCGGCATTATTTCAGTTTTCATTACCCATCTGTGAAAACAGGCTGTTGTGAATATCACACTGTAAGAGAGACAGAATGATTCAGGAAGCTTGCTGAAAAACCGTACTACCGGGGTTTTTCAGCAGACATTTGTTATATGTGATAATATATTCCCGGGGTTAGACTCCCCGCATGCGGATATCAGGGATTGAGTTTTTTAAGTATTTCCAGTTCTGTTTTATTAAACACCTTGAACTGGTATTCATTCAATTCTTTGGCGATTTCCTTCGAAATATAGGTGATTCTCCTGCAGAAGGGCTTTTTTTCGTAACGGTCCACCCACATGATTATGATTGTTTTATCCGAGTCCCATGCCATGGCGCCCTGATTGTCTTTCATGTTTTCGCTGCTTGATTCTCCATATTTTTCCGTAAGCTTTTTTTTCACATCCTCCATGGCAATGTAGGGAAATTTCAGGGCGACATAGAATAGCTTTCCCTCATCCTTTTTTTCCTCCGGTGACGCCGTACCTGCAGGAGCGGCGGATTCCTCTTTTTTTTCAACACCGTCGGGAATGGCAGCGGGATCAATGTAGAAGAAGCCGTAAATATACTGCAGCTCCCCGTCTTTGGATAGTATGATTTTCCTTTCATCGGTATAGGCAAGTTTTCCGTTTATCTTATCCCTGGCGTCACTGAGCATGGTCCCCCAGGAAATATTGCCATATCCGTCGGGAAGGTTTTTTGCGGTTGTACCTCCCGTATCCTGAGCAGGAGCAAGCAAAGCCGTGAATATGAAGAAAGGAACAAGTATGGCAAAGGTGATTTTTTTCATTATTAATAACCCATATTTCATTATTAGTAATAATATCGGCAAAAGATAGGGTAAAAAAAGAGTATTAATTACTACTGTTCTAAGTCAAATAGACAATTTAATGTAAAATGGAAATATCACTCTTTATGGCTCGTTCATGATAATAGCGATAAAATCGTGCAGGGCGGGGATTTTATATTTGACATAAATGATTAATACCGTGTCTTATTATGGCTTTCTTATGGAAAGGAGTTGTTTTTGAATATAAGCAGGATATATATATGTATTGTGATGCTTTTTGCGATTTCCTGTTCCGGAGCGCGGGAAGTCCAGAAGAGAGATAATCTCGGCAGGGTGTCGGCGGTCTCCTATTATGATGGCAATGCACTCATTCGAACTGAAGAATTCAGCTACTATGGCAATTCCCATAATCCATGGGCCATAATTTACAAGAAAAAGAAAGGCCTCGAACTGAAACCTTACCGGGAAGAGGAGTATGTTTTCAGTAATAATAACCTGGAAAGGATATCCTTTTTTGTCTATAGAGGGGGAGAAAAGGAAAAAGCGGGGATGATCAGGTACTTTTATAAATCGGAGCGGACCGACAGGATAGAGTATTATACTTATAGGAAAGAACAACAGCAATTTTTTATTTTTGGCCTCGAACAGCACTTTTACAATGGTGATGAAATGACTTCGAGGCGGATAATCGAATTTGAATTCAATGGCCAGACTCAGAAATCGATGCAGATAGGTCAGTATGTAGTCTATTACGAGAAAGGCTCGATTTCCTGGATGCATTCCTGGATTATGAATAAAAAATCCAAAAAAATTGTTGAAAAAAAGGAATTTAACAGTGATCTGATAAGTAACAAGGTTGCCTTTATCGAGGATTTTTATATGCAGCGTTCAAGGGGCAAATAAGTTTAGGAGGCAGGAAAGAAATGGGAAATATTCTGGAAGTGAGCAGCGGTACGTTTGATGCGGAAGTAATTAAGGCGGGAGGAAAGGTTCTTGTCGATTTCTGGGCTCCGTGGTGCGGTCCCTGCAGGATGCAGACGCCTATCCTGGAGCGTCTTACCCAGGATGCAGGTGTGAAGGCGAAAATAGTAAAACTGAACACCGATGAATCCCCCGAGGTGGCACAAAAAATGAATATAACCTCTATCCCCACTTTAATAATTTTCAAAGATGGCAAGGAAGTGGACAGGATGATAGGTGTTCAACCTGAGGAAGCACTTAAGGCCAAACTGGCCTGATATATCCTTACGCGGAATTGTTAAATAGAAAAAGCAATGCGCGCAGTCATTCAAAGAGTTTTACAGGCGACAGTTGAAGTGGAGGGCCGTATTATTGCTTCCATTGATACGGGTCTCCTGGTTCTCATCGGCATCCATTCCGATGATTCCCATGATGATATGAAATATATTATCGGTAAGATCATGGGGCTCCGGATTTTTAACGATGACCGGGAACTTATGAATCGTTCAGTGCAGGATGTTGAGGGCGGTGTACTGCTTGTCCCCCAGTTTACCTTGTATGGAGATGCACGCAGGGGAAACCGGCCCTCTTATTCCAGCGCCATGCCGCCGGCCGAGGCCGGGCCGTTTTTTTCAGATTTTCTTGATCATTTCCGTTCCGTCCATCCCGGCGCCGTAGCTGGAGTTTTCGGCGCGGATATGAAAGTCTCGCTGACAAACTGGGGACCCGTTACCATCCTTCTGGACAGCAGCAAAATTCTCTGAGTCGTTGATCCGGGAGTGTTACATAATTTTTTCCGCAATACAGGTGAAACCATGTTAAAAAGCAGGTTCGTTATCATATCAGTATCATTGGCAGTTGCAGTAGCCTGCGCCTCTGCGGGATGCAAGGAAAAGAAAAAACCCAACATGGTGGATATGGAGCAGTTTGAATTTGACGGCTCAAGCAATGACCGTTATCTTTTTAAAGATACTATCGAAGAACAAAAAAAACGCGATGAGCAATATAAAAAGGACAATTTTTAATTGAGTCCGATCGAGGATACTGCAATGAGACAAAAATTGAAATTCATTATTCCCGTGCTTCTGCTTTCGGGAGTTATTTTCCTTAACCAGTTTTCATGTCTTAAAAATGAAGACACGGGTCCCCAGGTTTTCGGTAATACGGAGGAATCACCCCTGAAAAAGGACGGTGAGGCTGCCAAGGCCTGTGAAATACAGGACAATTTCAGAAAGATATTTGAGATGTACCGGGACAGTGTCGTCTTCATAACCACGGAACAGCTGGTGCGGGTGCGCCCCCATCCATTTTTTGATGACCCCCATATGAGGGAATTTTTCGGCGGCGGGAGGAGCCAGGTTCAGAAGCGCACTGGACTGGGCACCGGTTTCATTATTTCCCGGGATGGATATATATGCACAAATTACCATGTTGTTCAGAATGTGGATAAGGTTTTCGTGAAGGTAAAGGAAAAGCATTATGAGGCCCAGATCATAGGTTTGGATAAAAGAACCGATATAGCCCTCCTGAAGGTCAAAGCAGACGGAGACCTGAAGCCGGTTTATTTCGGTGATTCTGACAAGGTCAATGTGGGGGATTGGGCAATTGCCATTGGGAATCCCTTCGGCCTGGACAGAACTTTTACCGTGGGAGTCATAAGCGCCGTGGGGCGCAGTGATGTGGATATGATGGGCGGCTCCCATATCCAGACCGATGCCTCGATCAATCCCGGCAATTCGGGAGGTCCCCTCATTAATATTTATGGCGAGGTGGTTGGGATAAACCGCATGATTTATTCCAACAGCGGCGGATACATGGGAATCGGCTTTGCCATCCCCATCAATACGGCTCGCTCCATATTGGCCCAGCTGCAGAAATTCAAGCAAGTCAAGCGCGGCTACCTGGGGGTGAGCGTACTTGAACTGACTGACCGGAATGCCCAGGAGCTTGGACTTCCCGCAAATGAGGGGTCCTTCGTGGGCGAAGTAGTCCAGCGGAGCCCGGCCGACCGGGGAGGCATAAAAGTCGGCGATGTTATTATTGAAATCAACGGTATTCCCGTGAAAAACTATAAGGACCTGCTGAATATAGTGGGCCAGATACCCATCGGCCAGAGAATCAAGGTCATGGTATGGAGAGACCGGAAGAAGGTCGCCATGTATGTAACCATAACGGAGAGACCCAAAGAATAACGGCACGGTAAATCAGGGGAACGATCTTGTTTTTACCAGCCGATGAACCTCCTCCGTATCTGAGAGGAGGTTTTTGTCCCAGGTGTCCCTGTCAAAGGGGAAGAATGTCCAGGACTCCAGGTCCTGGCCGGTGATGGAGAGAAAGCGTTCCATGGAGAGCCATCGGTGGTAGGTTGTGGTCAGGCTGTTCCTGGTTATGTGCACATCGAGAAATCCCCAGGAGAGCTCTCCGTAGAGATGATATTTTTCCGTTATGGCATCGTGCTGGTACAGCCCGTAGTCAGAATTCCGGTCATGGACCCATGTTTTCCACTGCCTGTTTTTTCTTGTCATGATGTAATGGTCCAGCCTTGACCCCCCTCCGCCATTGATGACATAGAGCGTGCCATTCCAGTCCGTATCACGATCGATCCAGAAGGCTTCATAGTGGTGATCATGTCCCATGAGGACCAGGTCGACGCGGTATCTGCTGAAAAGATCCAGGTACTGTTTTTTCAGCAGTTCATTCATGCCGAAATCTCCGGTGCTTATGGGCGGAACATGCATTCCCACAACAATCCATTTCTTACCGGAATTTGCCCGAAGATCATCCCTGATGAAATTGTATTGATCCTTTCCGGTTATTCCATTAATGCCGCCGAAACCGTCGAAGGTATTAATTATGAGAAAGTGGGCGTTTTCGTAATCAAAGGAAAAGTACCGGGGCTGGCGGAAAAAATAGTGCAGGTTGCCGCCATGGTCATCATATAGTTCATGGTTGCCCGGTACGGTGATCGTGGGATACCGGGACAGGAGGTATTTGCCGTTGAGAAAAAAATATTCCCATGAGAGCAGGTCTCTGCCGTGATGGGCAATGTCACCGAGCAGGAGAAGGAAAGACGGCTCTGCCGGTGATGTATCGTAAAATCGGCGTGCCACCATGGATATTTCCCCGAAGAAGGTGTGACCATAATGCCCGTGGTTGGATGAATCACCGATATTCAGGAAGTGAAAGTCATTGCGCTGAGCGGGATCGGGCGGTGTCACGAAGGAGAATATCTCGTCGCTGAGCATAGGTATGGTGTAGTAGTAAGTTGTTGAGGGTGAAAGCTTATGAAACCGGACCTCGTGGCGTTTGCCGTCCCCGCCGGGAATTTCAAAAATGGGCCGCATCGTATTCCTCTCGGGCCGTGTTCCATACAGAAGATAAGCCTTTTCTTCTGATGTGCCGGGATCAAACCACCAGATGGACCTGGTTTTGACGTCAAAGCCAGATCCTCCCTTCCCGGTGAACCCGAGACTGGGTCCGACGGACCAGATCAGTTCCTCCGGGGCCGTTGGTTTCGCCCCGTGCATATAGTCGTGGTATATGGGGGGAAGAAAAATGACGCCGGTGAGGACGGCTGCATCGATGATAAGTGCAGCGGCTAAAAGCGGCAATAGATGTTTGATTCGGGTGTTATTGCCGGGATTTGTTATAAGACGGACCGCTGTGCCCAGCAGGAGTCCCAGGATGGCGATATCCGCCATGGCCATTAATATTATTTTATACGCATAACCGGCTGAAAGGTGGATGGCCAGGTTGTCCATGCCGACGATATGGAGGGTCAGAGCCGTATAGCAGAGCAGGCTCACAAAAGAGGATAAAAAGACACCGATGATGATATATGATCCTGACAATTTTTGCATAGATCCATAATTGCATTGTATGCAGCCTGCCCGTGCCTGAAGTATGGATATTCCCTCATCCTCTATGGGCATGGCCGGCGGGAATTTTTGTGCAGATTCGCATATAGGGGAATAAATCTCAACAATTTCCTCGAATAGATATGAAAAAAGCTTGATTCCGGGGTGGGCTCATCGCTCTACTGGTAACGATTTTGATTTATCGCACTTTATTGCAAAATAGGCTGAATTATTGTCTTTTATTGTCTTCAGAGCGGGAAAAGGGCTATTTTATTATTAAACATGGTTGTTAACCGGAGGAAGGGGGCATATGGACGATTCTTTGAAAAAATTTTTCTATATTTTCGGTATCATTGCCGCTGTTTATCTGCTTTTTCGCTACATAATTCCAATTCTGTTTAAAGTACTGGGATGGGTAGTGGGAACTCTGTTTACCATATTGCTGTGGGTCATTATAGCTGTTATGATTGTTGCGGCCGTGGGATACATAATACAGCTTTTTAAAAAATAATTGTTGATTAATAAGGATAATTCTAATCTTGTCATTGAATCTGATATCCATATCCATATCCATATCCATATCCGGGAAAATCTATGACGCAGAGCCGATTTAATAAAATTGAAAAAGTTTCTATCATTCTTGTATTTGTCTTTTCGGTAGTCGGCGGATTGATATCGGGATTTATTAATTCAGAGATAAAGAACTATACCGGGATTGAAAACCTCAAGCAATTTCAACCCAGTATCCCCACACGGATTTACGACGTAAACGGTGAACTGATAGCCGAACTGTTTCAGGAAAAACGCGATCTGGTTTCCTTCGAGGAGCTGCCCCAGAGCCTCATAAATGCATTTCTTGCCGCTGAGGACCAGAATTTTTATGATCACTTCGGTATTGATGTCATGGCAATTGTTCGGGCCATGGGGAAAAATGTTATAGCGTCCATTAAGTCCTTCAGGCCCACCATCGTACAGGGCGGATCAACCATAACGCAGCAGCTGGCGAAGAGGCTTTTTACGGCGGGAGAACGGACCATTGCCAGGAAGGCCCTGGAGGCGGTCCTGGCCTTCCAGATTGAGAAGTTTTTTTCAAAGGAACAGATTCTGGAGATGTATTTCAACCAGATATATCTTGGCCATGGCTGCCACGGCATTTCATCGGCAGCTCAATTCTTTTTCAATAAAGATGTAAAATACCTGTCAGTGGCGGAAAGTTCTGTTCTGGCCGCTCTTCCCTCGAAACCCAATGGATATTCACCACTCAAATATCCCCGTGAAGCGTATATAAAACACCGGGATACTCTGACAAGGATGGTCGATGCCGGTTTTCTGGATAAAGCTGCCGCTGATAAAACATATGAAGAATTCTGGCCGCCCTTCCTGGAATCTCTCCGGTGTGAATTTCCCACAAAAACAGCCCTGACAAAATATGAAGACCAGGCCCCCTATTTTACCGATTATGTCCGTCAGATACTGCTCTCACGTTTCGGCAAGGATGTGGTTTATAATGAAGGACTAAGTGTCTATACAACTCTCGATCTCAAGAGACAGTATTCAGCCCAGAAATACCTGATGAGGGGGCTTGCGAAACAGAACGAGGTCTCTTCAAAGGCCAATGCCATGTATAACATGGCCCTGGACAGAAACCTTTTTACGGCTTACAGCCAGCTTTCCATGATTTTCAGCCTGCCGGGAATTCTGGTAAAAAACGATGATGAAACTACCTTTAAAAAACTGATGGTCGATGATTATATAGATTCTATTGACGCCCTGACACTGCTTATCGATTCGCCTGCATTCAACGATTCTCTGGAATCCTTCAGGGTTCTCACATCAGGAATTTCCACCTCCATGAAAGTAGAGGGCGCCATACTTTCCATAGAGCCGAGCACAGGGTATATCAGCACCATGGTGGGCGGTTCCGAATACAATGTTTCAAATCAGTACAACCGGGCTATACAGGCCAGGCGTCAGCCCGGCTCATCCTTCAAGCCTTTCGTTTATGGTGCGGGCATAGAAGCCAGGAAAATCAATGCGGCAACAGTTCTTCCCGATGCACCTATCATGGATATCGATGCCCAGGGTGAGGCATGGACACCGGGTAACTATGAGGGCGATTTTTCGGGAATGGTGCAAATTCGCAGGGCCCTTGCCTCATCGATCAATATTATATCGGTGAGAATATTCGACCTGGTCGGAGCCGAAAAGATAATCGAATATGCATCAAGGATACTGAAAGTTCCCGAATCCCGGTTTAATCCCAATCCGTCATTGGCCCTGGGTGTAACGGAGCTGACACCCTTTGAAATGGCCGCCGGTTATGCCATTTACGCCAACCGGGGAAGGGATGTAATTCCCTTTGCCATACGGTATGTAAACGACAGGGATGGCAATGAACTGGCAAATATTGAAGAGGAAGTGGGCAGAATAATCGCGCTCAAGGAAATGAACGGCACCATACAGGTAGTGGCTGAAGACGTGGTGTATATCATGACCTCTCTGATGCAGGATGTTGTGGACAGGGGAACGGCAAATGAGGCTATACGCTCTACTGCGGGTTTTACCAAGAAGGCAGCGGGGAAAACGGGGACGACATCGAACTGGACCGATGCATGGTTCTGCGGATTTACACCGGATCTAGCGGCTGTTGTATGGATAGGCTATGATAAGCCCTTCATGTCTCTGGGAAAACATCAGGCGGGAGCGGCTGTTGCGGCGCCTATCTGGGGCTATTATATGAAGGATATTTATAATGGCCTGCCTGATCCGGTATTTCCGGAAAAACCGGCTACGGTTACATACTGCGGCGTATGCGAGTATACCGGGATGATCCCGGGACCCACGTGTACAAAGGTGATTGGCGATCTGATGCTTAGCGGAAGCGGTCCAACCAAGGTTTGTGACGGGCAGCATTATAAAATGAAGTCGGTTTTGGACAGATATCTCGAGACGGAAGGTCTTAAACCCGAGGATTAGCCGTGATAAATTACAAATTTTTATATTACGCGATGAATAATTGTTGATAAAACGTCATTTTTTTGATTCAATGGATACGTCATTAAAATTGGAGTAACATATGTATAAAGTCGGAGATAACATTGTTTACCCTATGCACGGTGTAGGGCTGATCGAAACGATAGAAAAAAAAGTAATTCTTGGAAAGAGAACCGAGTTTTATATGATCAATATAATCAATAGTGGTATGAAGGTCATGATTCCGGTAAAAAACGCCGATGAAATCGGCATCCGCAGTATTATTCCTAAAAAAGACATTAAAAAAGTAGTGGAAATACTGACCAAGGATAATGTGAGCCAGGAAGAGGACTGGAAGCTGAGATATCAAAATAATATTGAGAAGGTTAAAAGCGGCTCTATATTTACCGTTTCGGAAGTTGCACGGGATCTTTACCGCAGAGGCTGTGAAAAGGAATTGTCGATAATGGAGCGCAAGCTTTATGAAAACGCTTATCAGCTGATAACACATGAACTGGCACTGGTAAAAAAAGTTGATATCGAAGAGGCGGGAAATTTTGTTTCTGAGGCGCTCTCATCTTTTCAGAATAAAAAATAAGAATCGTTATTTCAAAACAACCTGATTGAATCGTCACACTCGATCAGGAAAATGGGGAAGTCAGGATTATTTTACAGGAATTGTCGCTCTTCATCCAAAGATTACAGAAGCCATTTTTTAATTACATCGTATTGCACCGCATCCGTTTCACCTTAAAGCCACTATACTGTATTTTATACGTCTCTTTATTGTAAAAACCCGTTTTATATTGAATGCAATACTATTTAAGGAGTTATCCCATATGATTATATTTTTCAGGATTGTTTTTATTCTTACATCAACATTATTTTCAGCGCTATATTTTATGCAATTTTCCATACGGGCTTCCGCCATTGCCGCTGTCGTGGCATCTATACTGGCTCTTGTTTCCATTATCATAATTGAATACGTTTCGCATACCGTTTCTTCGCGGTCGCTGCTGTCGGCCGTAACAGGCCTGATTGTCGGTTTTATTCTGGGCCATCTTATCTGTGCCGCTTTTGATTCAATCCCCCTGGGAATACTTCCTCAATATGCCGGCATAATAAGGCCTGTCATCTACCATGTGGTTGGTTTTGCCGTAATGATGTTTTTTGTCATTAAGCAGGATGAGATCGTCCTGCTTGACAGAATTGCACCTTGCCGTGTTGAAGAGGGAGAAGTAGAGATACCCTATAAAATTCTTGATACCAGCGTAATCATCGACGGCAGGATCGCCGATATTTGTGACACCGGTTTTCTTGAGGGGATTCTGGTTATTCCCAATTTTGTCCTCAATGAACTGCAGATGATTGCCGATTCGGCAGATTCTATTAAAAGGAACCGGGGTAGAAGGGGACTCGATATTCTGAATAAAATGCAGAAGGATCAGTCCATCATGGTGAAGATATCGGACCTGGATTTTCCCGAAATTCATGAGGTTGACGCGAAGCTTGTGCAGCTTGGGAAAGTCATGAAGGGCAAAATCATTACCAATGATTTTAATCTCAACAAGGTTGCCGAATTTCACGGTGTCCAGGTGCTGAACATAAACCAGCTTTCCAATGCGCTGAAACCGGTTGTACTGCCCGGCGAGGAAATGACCGTTATGCTTATCAAAGAGGGGAAAGATCCTAATCAGGCTATCGGGTATCTGGATGACGGAACAATGGTGGTTGTGGAAAACGGCAGAAGAAAGCTCAATGAGCAGGTGGATGTAATAGTCACATCGGTTCTGCAGACAACGGCGGGAAGAATGATTTTTACCAGGCTGAAATAACTCCTATAACATGATGTATGCGGACAAAAGAGTGTTGTCGATTTTCGGGAGTCCCCGGGGAAAGGGATATTCATCGGTCATTCACCATCATTTGTTGGATGGCATTAAGCGACATAGCCTGGAAGTAGAAGAATTTCATGTCCATGACCGTGATATCCGGCCCTGCACTGCTTGTGGTCATTGCATAGAAAAGTTTTCCTGTATCCATGATGATGACATGTCCCGGATATATCCCCTGCTCAGGGATACAGCCATGATTACCATCTCATCACCGGTTTATTTTTCCGGTTTAAACGGGAAATTGAAAATATTTATAGATCGGTGCCAGGTCCTCTGGGAATTAAACCGGAGAGCACCCGGGGATATTGCCGGGAAAGAGGCCCTGTTTGTGTCAGCGGCAGGTTCGGATTACCCCCATGTTTTTGTTCCTTCAAAAATAACTATCAGGCACCTCTTCAACTCTCTCAGGGCCCGTTTCAACGAGGATGATTATATTCTTCTGGCAGGGACTGATTCGATGACGGAAGTACCCCATGAGGTGCGCGAAAAGACAACCGGTTTGGCCGTAAAATATGCCGGGAGACTGATTGAACTGTAATGATTTTTCAAGCCATAAAATGAGATAAAGGGAGTATCGGCAATGAAGCTTATATCAAATGTCACCGTGGCTGTTAAAAAAGGGACACTTTCACAGATAATAGAAGAGTTCAGTGCCGGTGAATGCTTTGTCAGGAGTATGCAGGCTCTGGAGAGGAATCTGTACCAGATGGAAATCATCTATGATGACAGAAATCTTTTCAACGCCTGTATGGACAGCCTGAAAAAAATGTCCGATAAATATGCGATTGTTTCCGTTAAAAACTCACTGGAGGAAATGATAAAAGGGGGGATTCTTTCCGTAAAAGGGAAAATGCCGCTGGAGCAGTACAGTGATTTTGAGATGGGACTTCTGGGAGCCGTGGAGCTTGCCCTTGAAAAGATCGAAAATGACGAGGGAAATGCTTTTTCGGGTATTCTGAAAAATGTAGGTGTCATTACCGGGGTCAGAGCCAGGGAAGATCTTCGGTCGAAGGCGATATTCAGCCGGTTTGTTCAGGCCGAAAGGGATTGTGCCATACTGGGTCGCTTTTCCGGGTTGAACGGATTGCCCGTGGCCATTAATTTCAACCAGCCCGAGGATTTTATTAAAACATTGCGGGGAATTGAATCCTCTTTTGCAGCACTCCGTATCACGGGCATTGAAGAGGCTGATTTATTTTTCTACGAGCAGATATTCTCGGAGCTGCATGTTCCGGTCATTTCACGTGATCTTGACGATATACCCGTGTACATGCTCTCACTTCTGAACCGTCTTTCACTGAAAAATAAAATTCATCCGTCCGATACTACCGTTGGCATAATGGGGATGGATATCAGCGCCATCAGGCTTACACGGCTGTTGAAGAAATCTCGTTTCGGCCGGGTTCTCGGTTATGATCAGAATGAAAAGGCGCTTCTTTCCTTTGAGAACGAAGGCGGCCTGGCCACCTCAACGGAGAATATATTCAGCAATACCGATGTTATACTGCTGATGAAAAATAATTTTGAATATGAAGAATATGAGAAGCTGCGGCCGGGCCAGCTTATTATCTCTCTTTTGGGGCCTCGTGATGTTGACCTGAATATGTTGAAGGAACGAGGGGTCAGGGAATTCGTTCAGGGAGATGTTCAGAACCTCTCATGGATTTTTCCAGGCATGGTCGTGGGTGTTCTTAATGCCGGTTTAAAGACTATTGACGATATGAGAATTATCGAGCTGGCGAAAAAAACGGCGAATCTGCTGGCCGTCGATTATTCCTTTCCCGATTTGTTCGGAGACATTCATTCATTAATTGCTGATCTTCTCGATCCCGTGGTCCTGCATGATCGCTGATGTTCTATCGGAAAAATACGGTCACGGTCCTACTTTTCCGTTACAAACACCCACTTCACATTTTCATAATTGAAGACCCTGTAGGTGATCGTTCTGCCTTCAGGGAGTTTGAGATGACGGGGGGAGGCCTCATGGCCGGCGCCGATATCAATGCTGCTGAAATATGCACAGGGAGTATCAATCAGGTTCCTCTCCGCATGGTATCGGTAGGTGCCGTCCATACCCACAATGGCTGTGTTGGGTTCAACGAGTTCCATGATTTTTGAAATGTCAACCTGGAGGATGAGAAGACCGGGAAAGGAATTATCTCCGCTTACCTTTCCTGATACGAAGATGAGGTCAGTACCATCGAAATTACTGAACCTGCGCACATCGGAAAAATAAACACCCTCGGCTTTTTTGTTGTAGCATTCCTCCAGTACGCTGTTTTTAAGATGACTCCGCACGTTTTTGGAAAAAATCTCGTTATTATCCCTGGTGTAAATGATGATGCCGCCGGCATTGATGAGAATGTAATCTGAGTATATTCCTTCGGTGACAGCGTTGAGCATCCTGGTGATATTTTCCCTTTCGAGAAGGTAGTATTTTTTCCCTCCGGCATTCATGTTCTGAAGATGACTGAGATTTTTAACTATATCCTGACTCACAATTACCTGCCTTGCATTATCAAGATCGCTCCGGCATCGTATAAAGAACTGAGTCAGCTGATCCTTGTTTCCAGTCACGGGTTTTTCAACAGGCGGTTTGGTGGTACATGAGGCCAGGAAAATAAGGATAAATAACAGCAGGGGATTCTTCATGATTATCTCCGGAAAATCAGTGATGCTCAATGCTATTGATATAATCGAAAAAAGACCTTTGGGACTTTAACGACAAATATATCATGGAACGTAAATAGGGCAAAATAACTGCTTCTGCATATTTTATTACTTGATTTTTTCGGCTCTATGGAGTTGATACTATAGTGCCTGATATGTCCATGACAAGAATACCATCGAATAGGGAAAGTTCTGGCATGATGAAGTATCAAATTTTAAAAATAAAGATACAGGGCCGATTTTTATTTTGCTTCTCCTTAATGATTTTCGTATTTTAATGATAAAATGGGGGTAGATGATATGAATTTATTTCACCTTGTGAGAAGGAAATTATCTCTTCCTTTTTCCAATATATTCTCAGATGCAGGCCGGAACGGAGAAATAGAAACAGCACATGAACGGCAACCTGGCGGAGTGAACAGAAATGAGGAAAGGCGAAGGGCCACCAAGCGTGATAGAATATTGTATTACGCCCAAATATTTTCCGAGGGAGTTGAAGATAGAAGAAAGAACTTTCTCGACAGAAGGACAGGCTGATCCTGTCAGTTCTTCTTTTATTCGAATGATACAGCTCTTAGAAAACGGTTGTAATTATCCAGACTGAATTCATCCATATCCTTTATCTCAAAGCCTACCTTGATGACCCTGTTTTCAAGAATATCTATATGCCGGACATCGGCAAGCATGGAAGCTTTTTTATTCCTGGGCAGGAGAATGTCCAGCGCCACATTTACGTTTTCTTTATAATATGACAGATGATTACGATCGCGGAAAACTATACCAAGACCATTTTGGGAAATATCTGAAAGCGGAAGAGGCTGTTGGGCTATGGAAAAAATATTATATTCCATTCCCAGGTCTTCAATATGATTTACTATACGCCGTACTACGGGGATCACCCCCGAGCTGAAGGGTGATGTATGATTCGACTGGACATAGCCGTAGGGAATTTTTGCCTTGAACATAATGGGCATGGATAATTCCGCCACGTACTGTTTATGCGCTTTAAGAAAAGAGTCATACTCGTAAATATTTTTCATGTAATATTCGAGGAGTTCTTCCTCGGTGGTATTTTTCGCATTGTTAAAATCTGCAATATATAGGGGCTTTTTGTTTTTCAGAAAAAACTCCATGCGGGAATCGTTGGGTTCCTGGCCGGTGAAGTGTATTTTCATCAATTCGAAGGGTTTTTTCCCGTCAAATTTAATCATTTCCCTGATTTTATCCATCTGCACCCTGCGGTTGCTCAGATCATTTTCTATGATGTGTCGGGAAATGATATTGGTTGCAAAGGCTATTCTATTTTTTTCAGAGCTCAGTATTTCCCTGGTATCCTGTCGCGGTGATGTGATTATCTGAATATTCGAAGGATTGAAATACAGTATATCCGCTGCCTGTCTTACAAGACTCGCATTGACACATATGAGGTTCCTTTTAACCCTGGTCAGAATCTGGCAGTTTACCGGCAGGGTAACGCCGAAAGGGACTTTTATCGTTGCCAGTCCCTTGTCAAATTGCAGAAATGAAACTTCAATGTTTTTATCCCGTAATTTCAGGAATACCTTGCGGCCAATAAAGAACTTATTGAAGATTTCACCAAAGGACCCCCTGCTGCTGATGGTCTGCACTTCCTTTAACATGTTGGCCTCCCCATTGCGCCCACGGCAAGAAATCATTTCACTTCAGTTTTATCTTCGGCTTATTTCCCCGGAATTGTATTAATAATGTATATACATACGGGAGTGAAGACCAGTAATGAAGAAATTCTCATACAAAATAACTTCGGATTATTTAATCATAGATTTTTATTGATGAATATAATAACTATCTTGTTTTATTAAAAATTTATGCTAGAATTGGACAATACTGTATTTTTTAACAGAAAAGCCGATATAAAAGTGTGCTCTTTGAACCTATATATGAGAAAATGCTATGTTAAAGTTTTTTATATGCAAGAGTAAATAATTATTGCGGATTATGGATAAATATCCTTTTTATGCAATTCATTCTTCACCTGTTCCGTTGATGTTAATGTGTGGATGGCAACTGGTATTGATACATGGCAAAATCTGTTAATAATAAAAATAAAAATAAACCGGCCGATGAAGCGGCCAGGTTGAAAGAAAAACAGGCTGAAAACCGGGAACTGAAGAAGGAGATCGGCAAGTTACAGTCACAGATTGACGGTCTGAAGGAAAGTTTTGAACTCATCAGTGTCAGCCACCAGGCATCGGTGGAACTGCTGGTCGATTTTCTTTATGACATGGAGTACTTTAAGTACAAATCGAGCTTTGTTGATATCGATATCAAGCTCCGTCCCGGCAGCGAGGAAACGCTTAAAAACTACGGCAGGAACATTAAAAATTTTTTCATGAAGGAACTGCGCTGTACCTACCTTTTTATTAAATGCAGCGGTATTTTTGAGGAAAGAAAGGATATCATAAAGGTGACGGCGCAGCAGAAGCTGAAAGATACAACGGAGTATGATACCACCAGGAGTCTTGTCAGCTATGTCGACCTGGTTGACCTTGACCTGCCGGAACGTAAAATCGGGAGGATCATAATCGGCAGGTTCCCCTACAGGGACGCACGCAAGGAATCACGTTTTAACCAGAAGATGGAAGAAGAGATACTGCTCACCAAGCGGCTTCTTGAAAATTCCGTATCGGCGCGTCAGAACAAAGAGCTGGCCGTAAAGGACGCTCTGACCGGCCTGAACACACGGAAAATAATGGAGGAGCGGCTGAATGAAGAAT
Source organism: Spirochaetae bacterium HGW-Spirochaetae-1 (assembly GCA_002839375.1). NCBI lineage: Bacteria > Pseudomonadati > Spirochaetota > Spirochaetae bacterium HGW-Spirochaetae-1. The sequence continues at coordinate 363,527 of PGXY01000001.1, forward strand.
TCAAGAGCCTGGACTTTTTCGGGAAGCTCCCTTCGATAGAAACCCAGCTGCTGCAGATAATCATGAAGGCCGACGGCCAGCCGGCAAAAATAATACGGAACATGTTTTTCATGGAAATGGATACCAATGACGAGGGACTTTTTAAACGCTCCCTGGAGAGCCTCCAGTCTGACGGGATCATCTCGGTTTTTAAAGATAAATACCTGGGAGAGTTCGAGGATTTTCTGTTTTTTGAAAATTCAAAACTGAAATACAATCTTTACATTGCCATGTTTGACCTGGATCATTTTAAGGATGTTAATGATAACTGGGGAGGACATGCCGTGGGGGACCGCGTCCTGAAATCTTTTTCGGAGATATTGAAAAAATATATTAGAACTACCGATATGCCCATCAGGTACGGCGGCGAAGAATTCATGATCATCTTTCCCCGCGTGGGATCTTCCACTAAAATCATAGAAACGCTGGAACGCATAAGGCTCGAATGCGAAGAAAATCTCATCATCAAAAAGAACGGCAAGATGAGAAATGTCACTGTATCAATCGGCCTTACCCAGCTGAGCAAGTATGACAGGAATATCGAGCAGATAATCAAACGGGCCGATGCGGCACTCTATCGCGCTAAAAAGCGCAGAAACCGTGTAGTATTCTATGATCAGGAAAAAAACGGCTATACACGCGTTCTCTGAGAACCCCCTCCCTCCATCATACCCGTACAGCTGAGTTCAATCCGGCATATAGTTTCAGTCTATTTTTTCCAGGGGCGTATATTTTTCCAGGAATGTTTTCCTGCCGCTGGTGAAGTTAATGGTGAGCTTGATATTGTCACCGGTCCCTTCGATATTCAGTATTATTCCCGATCCGTAGCGTGGATGCATTACGCGTTCTCTGAGCCTGAATCGCGATATATCCTTAGAGGCTTCTTCGTCGAGCTCATTATCTGCCCTTACGGGGACAGGCTTATCCGTCTGTATGACATCATTGTTTACGGCGCCGCGCAGGGATCTGCTGCTGATCGTTCCGTAACTGCCTGTCCCGCCTGCCGGAGACGCACTGCCATAGGAAGACCTGCGGGCTGACGATGAACCGTAATCATTTCCATGCCCATTGCCGTTGTAGTAGGTGCTTTTTTTCAGTGATTCCGGTATCTCGCCTATGAAGCGTGAAGGCTCCCGGTATTCCACGCCAAGGAAAGATCTCCGAATCTCGGCATTGGTTATGAAGATTCTCTCTTTCGCCCTGGTAATTCCCACGTAGCACAGCCGACGTTCCTCTTCGATTCCCTCTTCGGAGTCAATTGAGAACTTGTGGGGGAAAGTATTTTCCTCCATACCGGTAAGGAAGACAACGGGGAATTCCAGGCCCTTGGCATTATGCACTGTCATGAGGGTGATGGTGTTGTCCCTCTCCTCGACGGGAATTTCTTCATCGGAGGTGTCTTCTGAAGTGAGGAGGGAAATATCCTGAAGAAAATCCTGGAGAAGGGCTTCGGGATTGGCATTCTCATAATCAAATACGCTGTTTATGAATTCATCCAGGTTTTCCAGGCGGGCAGTGCTTTCCGATGTTTTCTCCTCCTGGAGGTCGCGCCGGTATCCCGAGAGTTCGATGATATCGTTTGCCAGGGTGGAAAGTTTTACACGCGCCGGGACATCGGCATTTATTTCCATGGTGTTTTTCATAAGGGTCCTGAAGAGATCGAGACCCTTGGGAACCTTGCCGGTGAGCAGCTCATCGCGGATGACCTCCCACGGCGTTTTATCAGCCTGGCGGGCTGTCTCCATGATCCGGTCGATCGTGGCCTTTCCAACTCCACGTGACGGTGTATTTATGATTCGTAAAAGTGAAACAGTATCTTTGGGATTGACCACGAAGCGGAGATAGGCCACGATGTCCTTGATCTCCTTCCTGTCGTAAAATTTCAACCCGCCGATGACCCTGTAGGGGATATTCTGTCTCCTCAGCTGCTCTTCAAACAAGCGGGACTGTGCATTAGTCCGGTAAAATATTGAGAAATCTTTGTTCCGGTATTTTTCTCGGTGCTTCAATGAGATGAGTGTATTGACAACATATTCGGCCTCGCCGTATTCATTGTTGGTCTGGCAGTGCACAACGGGTTCGCCGTCGCCGCACTGTGCTTCCAGGTCTTTCTCCTTGCGGTATAGATTGTTGCGGATGACCGATGATGCGGCATTGAGGATGGGTTCCGTGGACCGGTAGTTCTCCCGCAGGGTTATGACACGGGCGTTCTGATAGTCCTTCTCAAAGTCCAGAATGTTCCGGATGTCGGCACCACGCCAGGAATATATGGACTGGTCATCATCGCCCACCACGCATATGTTTTTCGTGGCCGAGGCAAGATACCGGGCGATGAGGTACTGTGCGTAATTGGTGTCCTGGTACTCATCTATCATAAAGTAGCGCCATTGTCTCTGCAGCGTCTGAAGAGTCTCCGGCGAGGATCGAAGCAGTTCCACGGTTTTGATAAGGAGATCGTTAAAATCCAGGGCATTCTGGGATGCCATTATTTCATGATATTTATTATAGACCTCCTGAAAATTGAAGGCAAAGTGATCCGGCATGGCCGCATCGGCGGCCGCACCCTCGAGGAGTGAAGCCTTATCTTTCACTTCCGATATGCGCGAAACGATCATGGAGGGTTTGATTTTCTTCGGGTCCAGCTTCATTTCCATGAGGATTTCCTTTACCACCGATGTCTGATCGGACTGGTCAAAGATTGAGAAATTCCGTGGAATGGCAATATGATCGCCGAAACGGCGGAGGATGTATACCGAGGCTGAATGAAAAGTCTTGATGAAAACACTGTTCCCCTCGGGGCCGATAAGATTTATAATGCGCGTCTTCATCTCCTCGGCAGCTTTATTGGTGAAAGTGACGGCGAAAATAGCATAGGGCGGTATGCCGTTGGCCCTTATCAGGTGGGCTATACGGTGTGTTATTACACGTGTTTTACCGGAACCCGCCCCGGCCAGGATAAGAAGGGGGCCCTCGGTATGAATCACGGCATTTTTCTGATTATCGTTAAGGCTGCTTAAAAGGTCCATGTAACTGTTTACCACATGATAGGGATGAATAACCGAATACCAGCTTTTCGGTGTTTCCATAATTGACAAGTGTTTTACATTTTTTACTTTTCTTTTTGTATAAAAAGGACTATATTTTAAATGGTTATGTGTGTAATGTTTTAACTATTATAACACCCACTATGTATGTGTCATTGTGATATATGTAAAAAACACTTGCAATTATTTACTACATATTAGAGAGTGACTTTGAGAGTGGGTAACCACTCTCTTTTTTTACTTTCATGATTCCCGTTTAGCATTTTAATCTTTATATAAGGAAGAAAATACTTACATTTTAATTAGCTGTATGATAAAAGACGATATTGCCCGATTGATTCATGAAGCGGCCCAGGACCTGGGCATGATGATTTATGAATTTTCCATATACCTAAAGGGAGAGAACACCAAGCTGACCATACGCATTGACAAACTCGATGGTGTATCACATAAAGATTGTGAAATGTACAGCAGCCTCCTTTCCGACAAGCTCGATGCAGCACAAATTATAGCGAATTATTCACTGGAAGTATCATCGCCCGGCTTAAATAGAAAAATCAGAGATTATGAGGAATTCACACGATTCATAAATGCCCCGGTGAAGCTCGTCGTCGACAGGGAAGACATGAGAGAGGCGATAAAAGGAATTTTAAAAGCGGTTGACAGGGACGGTGTTACTATTTCCACTGAAAAAGAAGAGATGATTATCTCTTTTAAAAATATATCGCAAGCAAATCTTGATTATTGAATGGATAATGGGAAATGAGCAATAACTTTTTTGAAGCACTTCATCAGATTGCCACGGATAAGGGTATACCCAGGGAAGAGATCGAGGACATCGTTGAATCGGCGATGCTTTCGGCTTACAAGAAGCAGTATGGAACCATTGAAAATGTAAAAGTCGTTTTTGACAGGGATAACAATACTGTTCTGGTACGATCAAAAAAAATGGTGGTCAACAGGCCAACCAATCCTGCTGAAGAGATTGCCTATAAGGAAGCAGTTGAGATCAAGGCCGATGTGAGTCTTGGAGACGATATCGATGTGGAGGAAAATCCTCTAGAGTCCTTTGGACGCATCGCTGCCCAGACCGCGAAGCAGGTGATTATTCAGAAGATCAAGGAATCGGAAAAGAACATCGTATACAATGAGTTCAAGGAAAAAGAAGGCGAGCTGATCAACGGCTATCTTCAGAGAAAGACCCGCGACGCCATGTATGTCGAACTGGGACGGACAGAAGGTGTTCTGCCCTCGCGCGAGCAGTCTCCACTGGAGCATTATAAAACAGGAGATCGGGTGAAAGCCCTTATCCTCAAGGTGCAGAAAGTATCGAAGGGCCCAGGCATTGTTTTATCAAGGGCTCATCCGAAATTCATTGAAAAGCTTTTTGAAATGGAGATTCCTGAAATATATGATAATGTAGTTAAAATCATCAAAGTTGTGCGGGAACCGGGACTCAGGACAAAGGTGGCGGTGGCCAGTGAACGTGATGACGTCGATTCCGTGGGCGCCTGTGTCGGTATGCGGGGAATCAGGATCCAATCCATCGTTCGTGAGCTGGAAGGCGAAAAGATCGATGTCGTTGAATGGTATGATGATAAGAAAATAATGGCGGCGAACGCTCTTATTCCCGCCAAGGCCAGGGAAATTGTAGAGACGGCCAGCGGTGGAGTAATTGCCGTGGTCGATTCCGATCATTACTCTTTTGCCGTGGGAAAGGGCGGGCATAATGTCCGTCTCGCATCGAAACTCTGCGGGTTTGATATCGACATTAAGACCGATGACCAGTTCAGGGAATTTCTCACTTCATCAGAATCGCGCGCCATGGTGGAACAGCTCTTCTCCAAAACCAATGAAGACGAGACATCTCTTGAAGAGCTGCCCGGTATCGATACGCGGACCAGGACCCTCCTGGAATCGGGCGGTGTTTTCTCAATTGAGGATCTTGTTGAAAAATCTTTTGAAGAGCTGATAAAAATCGATGGTATCGGAGAGAAAACAGCGCAGAAGATTCTTGATATAATCGCCGAAACGGTTGATTTCGAAGAAGACGAAGAGGACGAAGAAGACGAAGAAGAAAACGGCGATGGAGACATCGAGGATAATGAAAATAAAACTGAAGAAGAGGTAGCTGGGGAAACAGACGAAACAGAAAAGTCGGAAGAATAATTTCGAAACAAATAAAAAAAAAGGAATATAATAATTTTCATGAAGGCTATTGATATCGCGACACGAAACCATATCTCTGAAGAAGATGTTTTTGAAGTATGCAAGGAGCTTGGCATAAAGCGTGATCAAGAGAGTGAGATCTCTGATCAGGATGTTTTTCTTATAGAGAAAAAAATTGAGGTTATTAAAACCAAAAAAGCACAGCGTGTTGAAAGCATCAAGAAGGGAAAGAAGATAAAGCTGAAGCGTAAAGTGCATGTTTCCAAGGAAATAAAAGAAAAACAGGCTGGAGATGTTCAGCACCGGCAGGACATGGATGAAAAGCATTCAATATCCGATGAAGATAAAGAAATAATTGTAGCAGAAGAAACCGGAGCTGCAGCGACCGGGGAAGCGAAAAGAGATATAGCTGACAAGCCGGATGGGGCCGCTGTTCATCCTGAAAGGGAAAAACGGAGCGAAGGCACGGCTTACAGGGGAGATACATCCAGACCGAGACGTGAAGGAGAAGGCCCCCGCAGGGAAGGAAGCACATCAGGCCAGAGACCTGCAGGAGCGGGACCCCGCAGGGAAGGGAGCACACCAGGCCAGAGACCTGCAGGAACAGGCCCCCGCGGTACTGGAGGAAGTCCCGGCCAGAGACCTGGAGGCTATGGTCAGCGCAGGGAAGGAAGCGGCCCCGGTCAGAGACCTGCAGGAACCGGACCCCGTCCGGGAGGAGGCCCCGGTCAGAGAACTGGAGGTTATGGTTCCCGTCCGGGAGGAGGCCCCGGTCAGAGACCCGGAGGCTCAGGACCCCGTCCAGGAGGAGGTCCCGGTCAGAGAACTGAAGCACCGAGGGAGACTCCCGTTGAAGGGCTCGATGATGAGAAGAGAAGAAGAAAGCCCAAGGACAAGGATAAGGAAAAAGAAAAGGACTCCAAGAAGAAATATAAAAAAGAAAAATTTGAAGAGAAGTCCATTGAAATAAGGAAAAAGACTTCATCCTATCAGAAAAAAGAAATTTCCGCACCGACGGTAATAAACATAACGGAAAACGTTTCTGTCGGCGAATTGGCGAAAAAAATGAACATCAAGGTTAATGAGGTTATCGCCAAACTCATGAAAATGGGAGAGATGGTCACCATTAACCAGATCATTGATGCCGAAACTGCTACAATTCTGGCATCAGAGTATGGAACGGAAGTAAAGGTTGTATCCCTTTATGATGAGACGATCATCAAGCACGAAGAGGAGGACAGACCTGAAGATTATGAGAACCGGCCCCCCGTTGTCACTGTAATGGGGCATGTTGACCATGGTAAGACAAAGCTTCTCGATGCTATCCGCAAAACAAAGGTTGCCGAACAGGAGCACGGCGGCATAACACAGCATATAGGCGCCTATGTTGTCACTGTGGGTGATAAAAAAATTACCTTCCTGGATACACCGGGACACGCCGCTTTTACAACTATGAGGGCGCGTGGGGCACAGATTACCGATATTGTCATTCTTGTCATTGCAGCCAATGACGGTGTAATGCCCCAGACCATTGAGGCTATAGATCACGCCCGTGCAGCGGGAGTTCCCATCATTGTAGCCATTAATAAGATTGATCTTGAGGAAGCCAATATTAAGAAGGTAAAAAACGAGCTTACAGCTTATGAGCTCATACCCGAAGAATGGGGAGGCACAACCCTTTTCGCCGAGATCAGTGCTAAGAAGGGGATCAATATAGACGGTCTCCTGGAATTGGTACTGATACAATCGGAAATGCTCGAGCTCAAGGGGAATAAAAAGGTTCTGGCCAAGGGAGTTGTTATTGAATCTAAACTGGATTCCGGCCGGGGACCTGTTGCAACGATGTTGGTTCAGAGGGGCGTGCTTCATGCCGGAGATCCCTTTATCGTGGGACACTATTCGGGAAAAGTCCGTGCAATGTTCGACGACCAGGGGAAAGAGATAAAAGAGGCAGGGCCTTCTACTCCCGTCGAGATACTGGGTATTTCCGGTATTCCCAGCGCGGGAGATCCTTTTGAATGTGTGGAAACAGAAAAGCTTGCCAAGCAGGTTTCCCAGAAGCGTCTTGAATACAAACGTATCGAATCAGCCAAGAAGGTGAGAAAGGTTACGCTGGAATCTCTCAACGAAATGATTAAGGACGGGGAGGTTCAGGAGCTGTGTATCATAGTCAAGGCCGACGTTGACGGTTCTGCCCAGGCTCTCAACGAGGCGCTGGTTAAGCTTTCCACCAGTGAGGTTCGAGTCAAGGTCATTCACGCCGGGGCCGGCAGTATCAACGATTCAGACGTTATGCTGGCATCGGCTTCCAACGCGGTTATCATCGGTTACCATGTCCGTCCTACGGGTAAAGTGGCTGATCTTGCCGAGAGAGAAAATGTCTCCATCAAATTTTACAATATCATATTTGAGGCGACGGATGCGATCAGGGCAGCCATGGAAGGAATGCTCTCGCCTGAAATCAAAGAGGAAATACTCGGCGTCGGTGAAGTGCGTCAGGTATTTAAAATATCCAAGGTGGGAACCATCGCCGGGGCCTTTATGACATCGGGGAAAATTACAAGAAAATCCAAAATGCGTCTGATCAGGGATGGCGTTGTAGTACATGAGGGTGGACTCAAATCACTGAAGCGATTCAAGGACGACGCATCAGAAGTTGTGGTTGGACAGGAATTCGGCTTTGCCCTCGAAAATTTTAATGATCTGAAGGAAAAGGACACCTTTGAGGCATTCCAGCTTATTGAAGTGGCAAAAGTTCTCTAGAATATCTCAGCTGGATGTGTAATGATAAAATATGGCGTATAGAAAAGACAAACTGGAAGAGATGATCAGAAGGCTCATTTCGGAGCTGATCATCAGGGAATTAAAAGATCCACGCATTGGTTTTACAACAATAACCAAGGTGGAGTTAAACAAGGATTATTCTGATGCGAAGGTCGGTGTTTCCGTTCTGGGTACACCGAGAGAAATACGCAAAACGCTGGAGGGACTGCGGTCTGCCAGTGGTTTTATCCAGCATTATATCGGGAAGAACATGCGTCTCAGGCATGTGCCGAAAATAAACTTTACACTGGATTCATCCATTGCCGAAGGAGTGAGGATGGTTGGTCTCATTGACAACCTGGAGTATTCAGCCGAAGACGGCGATGACGAAGAATTGCCGGAATCGGAAGAATAGAGGAACCGTATAAGACTGGTATTGTGAGTATCTCCAGATTACAGAACGCTGTTCTTTTAATTAATAAGCCCGAGGGATTGACATCATTTGAAACCGTTGCCAGGGTTAGGAAATTAATACAGATAAAGAAGATCGGACACTCGGGGACTCTGGATAAATTCGCCTCGGGACTTCTGGTTATCTGTACTGGCTGGGCAACAAAGCTGACAAGGTTTTTTCTTGAGAGTAATAAGGAATATATAGCCGTTGTGCAGCTGGGTATCACCACCGACACCGGTGACGGGGAAGGCGAGATTATTGAAAAAAAGTCCTTTGAGGGAATCACCGCTGAGGATTTTTCAGCCGCGGCAGGTCATTTCAAGGGAGAGCAGATGCAGCTTCCGCCCCGGTATTCGGCTCTGAAGGTAAAGGGAAGCCGGGCCTCTGACCTGGCAAGAAACGGTGAACTGGTTGAACTCGAGCGGCGCAGAATTTTTATATATGCCATTGAAGGCCTTGAAAGCGATCCCGGATCGGGCAGGTTTACCATAAAAGTCCGTTGCTCAAAGGGAACCTATATACGTTCGTTAGCCCGCGATATCGGTGAAAAACTGGGAACCGGGGCATATCTCGCGGAATTGGTAAGAACACAATCGGGCAATTTTTCCCTGGAACAGGCAGTTACTCTGGAAGAACTTGAGCAATACCTGGCCGGGATGGAAACAGAAAAAAACTTCACATTGGAACCCGCCGAGGCACTTCGCGATTTTAACAGGATTACCGTACAATCCGAGGCGGTACCAAGAATTTTTAATGGAGCCTGGTTTCAGATCGAGGAAACAACGGATATAGAGTATCGCGATGAGGAGAAAAAAAGGTTCCTTATTATGGATACGGAAAAAAATTTAATTGCAATCGCCGATGTAGATATTGATAAATGGCACATTACGTATCTGAATGTGTTTAATAATCAGCTATTTTAATATATAGACGTTACAATAGAGCAATTTATTAAGCTCTTTAAGTCCTTCGCCAAAGAACTGACGTTGATATATATGAAAATATTATTTATAATTGTACATTTGAAATTTCAACATTGAGGAGGATAAATAATTCACTATGTCAGGAAAAAGTGAAGTAATCGAAAAGTACAGGACTCATGAAAGTGATACAGGTTCTCCTGAGGTTCAGGTCGCATTGCTGACCGAACGTATCAATCACCTGACTGAGCATTTTAAGATTCATAAGAAAGACCACCATTCACGCAGAGGTTTGCTGAAGCTGGTTGGTCAGAGAAGAAGACTGCTCGGGTATCTTAAGAAAAAAGATCTCGAGAGATACAGAAGCGTAATCCAATCCCTGGGTCTCAGAAGATAGGGAATGGTAATTTATTAAAAAGACCTCCACGGATGCCTCTTACCCTTTTTTGCGGTGAGGAGATCAGTGTCAGAATATAGGAGCCAGAAGTCGGTATAAATTGTTTTTATGTCGATTTCTGACTTCTGAATTCTGGCACCGTACAAGAATCTCATTACATCTGTGGAAGTCTTTTATCTTATTTAAAGAGAGGTACTTGTAATGAGTATAGATTACAACATCGAGGTTGGAAAAGGACGTCTTAATTTTAATACCGGCTACCTGGCCAAGCAGGCGCATGGAGCTGTTGTCGTTTCCTATGGAGAAACGATCGTCTTTGCTACGGCCGTTATTGACAAAAATGTCCGTGAAGGACAGGATTTTTTCCCTTTAACAGTGGATTATCGGGAGAAATCTTATGCCGCTGGAAAAATTCCCGGTGGTTTTATTAAAAGGGAATCACGTCCCTCGGATCGTGAAACTCTGGTTTGCAGGCTCACCGACAGGCCACTGCGGCCTCTGTTTCCCCCGGATTTCATCAATGAAGTCCAGATTATAATTTATGTTCTTTCCCATGACAAGCAGAATCAGCCCGATGTGCTTGCCATCAACGCCGCATCGGCAGCTCTCAGTGTTTCCGGCATTCCCTTCAGGGGACCCGTAGGCGCTGTGAGAGTGGGAAGAATAGGCGGAGAGCTGGTTGTTAATCCCACTTTTACTGAAATGAAGGAAAGTGATATTGACCTGGTCGTGGCCGGTACAAAAAAGGCCGTAACCATGATTGAGGGTTCATCAAAGAATATTTCCGAGGCGGAGATGCTTGCTGCCGTGGAGTTTGCCCACGAGAACATCAAGAAGATTTGTGCGGCTCAGGATGAATTTGCGTCCCAGGTTAATAAACCGGCCATCAATTATACCTCTTTCACCGCCGATGCCGGTCTGAAGAGTAAAGCCGTTGAAGTTTATTTTAAAGAAGTGGAAGGACTGATTCAGTATAAAGATAAAAAGGAAAGAGAGGATGCCTTTGATGCTATCGTAGAAAAGGCCAAATCCGAACTTGAAGAGCAGTTCCCCGAAACCATTGGACAGATCCGGGGAATTATCGACGACATGGACGGCGAAATAATCCGCAAACGGATACTCGACGAGGGAGTCAGGGCCGACGGAAGGGGCCTGAAGGATATCCGTCCCATTGATATAATGGCGGGGATACTTCCCAGGGCACACGGTTCTGCCGTGTTTACCCGGGGACAGACCCAGAGTCTTGGCATTACCACGCTGGGAACCATTGCTGATGCACAGCGTTTGGATAGCCTCGAAGGCGAAAGCCATAAACGTTTCATGCTCCACTACCATTTTCCCCCCTTCTGCGTGGGAGAAACAGGAAGGACCGGCGGTGTCGGACGGCGCGAGATCGGTCACGGTATGCTTGCCGAACGTGCTCTGGAATATGCCATTCCTGAATCGGATGTATTTCCCTATACCATTCGACAGGTATCGGAGGTGCTGGAATCAAACGGTTCGTCATCTATGGCAACAGTATGTTCCGGTTCGCTCGCCATGTACAATGCGGGTGTGCCTCTGAAAGCGGCTGTGGCTGGTATAGCCATGGGACTTATCCTGGAAAACGACCGATTCGCCATTCTCAGTGATATACTGGGACTGGAGGATCATCTCGGCGATATGGACTTCAAGGTGGCCGGGACCAGCGAAGGTATAACTGCTTTTCAGCTGGATATCAAGGTGGAAGGTATTACCACGGAGATCATGCGCGTCGCCCTGGAACAGGCAAGAGAGGGAAGGCTTCATATCCTCGGGAAAATGAACACTGTGGTTCCCGCCCCGGAGGAAAATCTTTCACCATATGCACCAAGGCTGAAGACCATCAAGATTGATCCGGAAAAGATCGGCACGGTTATCGGTCCCGGCGGAAAGGTGATAAAGAAGATCATCGAGGAATGCGGTGTCGGCATGAATGTCGAAGATGATGGAACCGTATCAATCAGCTCCGACGACCTGGCAGCGATTGACAAAGCCGAAAAGATCATTCTCAGCCTTGTTGAGGAAGTCAAGGTGGGAGCCATCTATGACGGGACCGTCAAAAAAATCATGGAATTCGGTGCTTTTGTTGAAATACTGCCCGGTAAGGAAGGACTTGTGCACATATCCAATCTCGACCATACCAGGGTCAGGGCCGTGACCGATGTTGTTTCCGTAGGAGACAAGTTCAAGGTCAAGGTTATAAAAGTGGATAAACAGGGACGCATCGACCTGAGCAGAAAAGAAGCGATGGATCTGTAAAGGTTTCTGATGGTTACCAAATATGTACAGGAAAACGGGCTCCGGGTCATCCTTGAGCCCGTTGATAATGTTGCGTCCATTTCTGCCGGTTTGTGGCTTACCAGGGGTTCCCGTGATGAAATGGAAGAACAGTATGGATATGCTCATTTTGTCGAGCATATGCTTTTCAAGGGGACTGAAAAATATACAGCCCAGGAACTGGCGCGCATTGTCGACCGTGTAGGCGGCCAACATAATGCGGCAACTAACAGGGAATATACCTGCTATTACATCAACGTGATTTTTGAACACCTGGAGATGGCCGTTGAAATTCTGGCCGACATGTATTTTGGTTCCCTCCTGGACCCGGTCGAGCTTGAAAAAGAAAAAAATGTCATCATCGAAGAAATAAAAATGTATGAGGACACTCCCGATGAGTTCATACACGATCTCTTCATGGAGAATATGCTTATTGGTCACCCCCTGAGTCATTCAATACTCGGAACCGTGGAAAGCATCGGTGCCACCACGAGTGAAAAACTCCGGAAATTTTATAATCATCATTACCGGAACGAAAACGCCGTTTTTGTCATCGCCGGTAATTTTGAAACGGATCATGCCAGAAAGCTTATAGATACCTATTTTAAGAAAGGCGCCGCAAAGGGCGACGTATCCAAGTTGTCGGCCCCGTCTTCACCGGAACGGCTTTATCTGAAGCATTGTGAACGGGACCTGGAACAGGTTCATTTCTGCATGGGAGCTGAAGGTCTGAAAAGGGCCGATGATGACCGCTGGGGTCTTTATATACTCAGCACGATTCTCGGAGGCAGTATGTCTTCGCGTCTTTTTCAGAAAATTCGTGAAGATGAAGGCCTCAGCTACTCGGTGTATACATTTCATTCCTCTTTCAGTGATACGGGAATTTTTGGTATTTATTGCGCTACTGCCCCGGAGAATTACCGCCGTGCCGTTGAGCTCACCATGGAGGAATGCCGGAAAATCCTTAAAAACGGGGTATCCTCAGAAGAACTGCAGGATGCGAAGACTTTCATGAAGGGGAACCTGGCCCTGAGCTTTGAGAGCATGGAAGTGCGCATGGGACAGTTGGCGAAGAATGAAATGACCTTTGAAAGGCAATTTGGCTTCGAGGAAATCATCAGGCTTATAGATAGAGTAACCATGGATGACTTCAATAGAACTGCAAGCCGTCTGTTTACCGATATAACGTTCTCTCTGGTGTCTCTAGGCCGAAAACCAAAATGGAAGTACAAGGACCTTGATCTGCACATATGATCATTTCCCCCGAAACGGAAAATTTGTTATTGATTTTTTTTTACCCCTGAACATACATTGATGTCAAGAAAGGTTCATCCCACGAGGATTTTCCCCCGCACATGGCAGGCCGCTCTCGGGGACCTCGCAGTTTTACAAAGTCTGGCAGGGATGCATATTCGTAACATCGGGCAGTATAATCAGGATAGAGAACAAAATGCATGTAAAGGAGTTTATCCATGGCATCAAAGAGTGAATTTATGAACAGTACAATTGGTGCTGGATCGAGTTTTGAAGGAAAATTCTATATCAGCGGTTCTCTGCGTATCGATGGTAAATTTGAAGGTGAAATAAAGACCGATGACGAACTGGTTGTGGGAGTAACCGGTAAAGTCAAAACGGATATCATAGCCAAATCAGTCGTTATTGCCGGAACCGTTATCGGCAACATCAGGGCTGAAGAGGAAGTGAAGCTTCTGGAGACCGGCAAGGTCCTGGGTGATATTATGGCGCCGTCCATTTCCATCCAGAAAGGCGTTGTCGCCCATGGAAGCATAATTATTACAGGCGGACATAAAAAGGATCCTAAAAAGGTAATTGAAGATGCCTATGCGGGGTCTAGTTCATCTTCTAAAAGTGATAACTGACGGGACAGATTTCCTCCTTACTGTTAAATAAATAGAGTAAAACGCCGATAATATTATCACAATGGTCATATCCTGACAGTTCAGCCCCACTGAAACGGGAGTTCATGCGAATTATTCAGGGATATACACGGAGAAATACGCGCTGAGAAACCATGAAAATTATTCCACAGAGAACATATAGGTTTGGTCGGTTAACTATATCGGTTTCCACCAACGAGACCGTTGTAATCTATACTGGGGGAAAATCCATCCATGTCCGCACATTCCGTCGGGGCATTTCACATCGATTAAAAATAGCGCTGGGCGCTTCAACTGCCTTTCTCATACTGCTGGTTTCATTGCTGATCATGCTCCCGTCAAAAGACACGAGTGATGTTGAAAATGATGACAGGATGAAAAACGATCTCCTTCAGTCATCGCAAACAGATTTTACACAACCCGACGAAACTGAAAAAATCATCATAAGGAAACACTGTGTAAAACCCGGTGAAACCCTCAGCGAAATTGCAGCAGCCTACGGTGTTTCCATTGATACAATTTGTGGAAGCAGCAATCTCCGATCCTATGACCTGATACATGTGGGGCAGGTGCTCACGGTACCGAACAAGGACGGGATACTCTATACCATGAATAAGGGAGGGAACATCGTCGCCATTGCGAAAAAATACGGTGTTTCCCTGGAAAAAATACTATCACAGAATGATGTAAAAAATCCCGATTTTGTGGCCAATGGAACCACCCTTTTTATCCCCGATGCAAAGCCTCAGAATATCATCAGGGGATTTCTATGGCCCACGAGAAGCCGGGTCATCACGTGCGGGTATGGATGGCGCCGAAATCCCTTTAATGGGAATTATCGTGAATTTCATTCCGGGACGGATATACGTTCCAATTATGAATGGGTGAGATCGGCCCGGTACGGCAAGGTTACCTATACGGGATGGCTGGGAGGTTATGGAAAAACCGTGGTGGTTTCCCATCCCGGCGGATGGAAAACTCTCTATGCCCACCTCTCGCGTATCATCGTCAGACCCGGGCAGTATATCAAGCAGGGACAGCAACTGGGTAAGAGCGGTAATACGGGACGATCTACGGGCGCACACCTGCATTTTGAAATAACCAAATATGGTCGTCACAAAAATCCCTATCCCTATCTTATGAAGAGCCGCTGAGCTCCATATCCCCCTTTTAAAAAAGTATTGACTCATTTTTCAGACTGGGAAATATACCCCTAATATATTAAAAATCCATTTTTGAGCCTTACCGGAGCAGCCCTATGCTTAAAAACATCAATTTTCTCTGTGAAATCGGAACCGAAGAAATCCCGGCGGGATACCTTCCGTCGGCCGTGGAAGCAATACAGAAATCCCTGAAGGATCAGCTTCTTGACAACCGGATTGATTTTGACGAACTGGAGGTCCTTGCCACACCGCGAAGACTTGCCATTATGGCGGCGAACCTGGCGAAATCCCAGAGAGCGGAAGAGGCGGAACTGAAGGGGCCGGCGGCAAAGGCTGCCTATGACGGCGAAGGCAAACCGACTAAGGCACTGGAAGGATTCATGAAGGCCAATGGCGTATCCCCGGAAAATCTTTTCAACAGGGATACGGGAAAGGGTGAATATGTTTTTGCTGTGAAAAAACTGGAATCAAGGCAAACCGTGGAGATACTTCCGGGAATCGTGGAAAAAATCGTCATGGAGATACCTTTTCCAAAAAGGATGAAGTGGAGTGATAAAAGTCTCACGTTCCCCCGCCCCATCAATTATTTCCTGATACTGTTTGATGACAGAGTGGTTCCCTTTGAAATAGAGGGGATAGTATCCTCGAATAAAACACGGGGGCATTATATACAGGCCAACCGGATGATTGAAATAAGCAGTATCAGTGAATATGAGGACATTCTTAAAAAGAACCATGTTCTGGTCAATCAGCGTGAGCGGCGTGATTTCATCGACAGGGAACTTCACGCAGCAGCTGAAAAGGCCCATTGCCGGCTCATCGAGGATGAAGAGAACTTGAATATAGTAACATTTCTGGTGGAATATCCCCATGTCGTGATCTGCGAGTTCGACAGGGCTTTTCTCGCTATTCCCGATATAGCACTCATAGCCGAGATGAAGGAGCACCAGAAGTATTTCGCCCTGCGTGAAGCCGACGGGAGCCTGTCCAACAGGTTCCTCGTGGTGTCCAATAACCCTCCCACGGAAAACATAAAAATCGGAAATGAACGGGTTATAGCTGCCCGATTCAACGACGCCAGCTTTTTTTATAAGGAAGACCGGAAGGTTAAACTTATTGATATGGTGGATACCCTCAAGGACGTTCTTTTCCACAAGGAGCTGGGTACCATCTTTGCCAAGGTGGAACGCATGGAAAAGATCGCCGATGTGGTGGCCCATGAAACAGGACTTGATGCGGCAGTACTGGAAAAGGTCAGAAGGGCCATTCTCCTGTGCAAGGTGGACCTGAACACGGCGATGGTTTATGAGTTTTCGTCTCTGCAGGGAAAAATCGGACGCATCTATGCCCTGAGCGACGGTGAAGACGGGGAAGTTGCCGATGCCATCGAAGAACATTATAAACCGCGTTTTCAGGGCGACCCCCTTCCCAAAAGTGTGGTGTCCATGATGGTTTCCCTGGCGGAAAAGATTGACAATATTTTCGGTTCATTCTCCGTGGGGAATATCCCCAAAGGCTCGGCTGACCCCTATGCCCTGCGCAGGCAGGCCAATGCCGTGGTCGATCTTTTGATCGGCGGCTCTATCGATATTTCACTGCGTGATGTGCTGGAAAAAATCGCCCCGCAATATAAAAACGGCAAAGACCTGGTGGAACAGATCCTGGATTTCATCATGGCCAGGGCCAAAACAATTTTCTCCGAAAACGGGTTCCGGTATGATGAAATCGACGCCTGTCTATCTATCGGCAGCAGCAATTACCTGGAGCTGTTCCGGCGCGCGAAGAGCATCAACGAATTCAGGAAGAATGAAAATTTTTCCCGGATGCTGCTCAGTTTCAAGCGGATGAACAATATTGTCTCCGGTTTCAGGAAGGAGAACACGGATTATAAACTCTCATTCAAGGCTTCACTCCTGGAGGAGAAGGAAGAAAAAGAGCTCCATGAATTCTTTGATTCACGGAAAGATCAGATAAGCCGATACATTGCGGAGAGCAGTTACATAGCACTTTTTGAACTGCTGATTCAGGGTAAGGCCATCATTGACGGTTTTTTTGACAAAGTTCTGGTTATGGACAAGCGGATCGATGTAAGGGACAACAGGCTCTATCTTCTGGAAAATATACTGGGCAATTTTTCCAGTCTTCTGGATTTTTCAAAGATATCTGATAAATAATGGCCCATGTTCAACGAAGATAAATCATCCTTTCTCACGCGCTGGTATTTTACCGTGAGGACCAATTTTAACTATCACTTTTTTTTCAAGAAACGCGTGGCTTCCATGTCGAGCCGCCCCCTGGTCTGGGGAATCTGGAATGTTGTGCTTTACGGACCCAATATACACCTGGGAAACCGGGTCGTCATAGTCGGGGCCAACGGGTACCGGACAAGCCTGACAACGGTAAAGCATAAAAAAGGGGAGGGGCATATATCCATCGGGGACCGCGTCCTGGTCATGAACGGTGTGAGAATCAGCAGCGCCTCGGAGATACGTATCGGTGATGACTGTATGCTGGCCAATTTCTGCTATCTCACCGATGCCGACTGGCATGACATTCATGACCGCACCGATTCGCCGGGAAGAACGGCCCCGATTATTCTCGAGAGGGGAGCGTGGATCGGTGATTCGGCCATTATATGCAAGGGCGTCCGGATAGGTGAGAATTCCATCGTCGGAGCCGGGTCCGTTGTCCGCAGGGACGTGCCGCCCAACAGCGTGGCTATCGGTAATCCCGCACGTGTCGTCAAGGAGCTGGATCCTGAGCGTATTGTGCTCATGAAAAAGCTTTACAAGGACATGGGTATGCCCGGACATGACGGGGGTGAGGAACAATGAGGGTACCGCTTTGAGAATATGTCTGCTCTGTTACAGGGGGAATCCCTATTCCGGGGGACAGGGGATTTACCTGAAATATATCGCCGAAGAACTGGTCCGTCAGGGCCACCAGGTCCATGCCGTGGTGGGACCGCCATGGCCGCACCACATGGAGGGCGTCACCGTCCACAGGATACATAACAATGAATACTTTATAAAAAAGGGAAATTCGGTGATTAATCCCCGGAGCCCCTTTGATATTTTTTCTCCCATAAATTTTTACGAGTTTCTCCACAGCCGGGCCGGCGCCTTTCCCGAAATAAGTTCCTTCAGCTACCGGGCCTACATGCTTTTAAGAAGGCTGCACGGGCAGTATAATTTTGATCTTATCCATGACAACCAGACCCTGGGCTATGGACTCCTGCTCATGAAAACCCTGGGGATACCGGTGTCTGCCACGATTCATCACCCCCTCAGCATTGACCTTGAGAATGTCCTGGAGCGCATGACGAAATTCAAGTCAAAGGTGAAAACCGTCAATTTTTATCCCATACTGATGCAGCGTATCGTATCAAAGCGCCTGGACCATATTATCACGGTTTCCGAAGACTCGAAGCGGACCATAAACAGGGACTTCGGCGTTCCCCTGAAAAAGCAGACCGTGGTCTATAACGGCATAGACCGGTCCATTTTCAGGACCCTTCCGAATGTAAAGAAAAAGAAGCGTAATATACTCTTCGTGGGAAATATCGAGGACGGCAAAAAGGGATTTGTGTACCTGTTGCGCGCCCTGACCCACATGAAAGAGCCCGTTATGCTCACCGTCGTTGACGGGGGGGCTCCCCATCGGAAGCTCACGCAGCAGTTTATCGCAAAGCTTCATGTGGGAGATAAAATCCATTTCGCCGGTACGGCGTCCACAGAGGATCTGGTGCGTCATTACAATGAGGCCGAGATAGCTATTGTTCCTTCCGTCTATGAGGGTTTTGGTTTCCCTGCAGGTGAGGCCATGGCATGCGGAACCCCCGTGATTGCCAGTGATGGAGGCGCATTGCCCGAGGTGGTGGGAGAGAGCGGTGTCGTTGTTCCGGCCCGCGACGAGTTTGCCCTTGCGCGGGCCATTGACGAACTGATCACGGACAGGGCTGGTCTCAAGCGCATGGGGCGGCTTGGCATTGAGCGTGTGGAATCGCTTTTTAACTGGGAAAGGGCGGTGAGTCAGATGATAAAGGTCTGGGAACGCCTCATCTGAAAAAGGCGAAATTCAGGTTTCTTCCCGTATCGCCGTAGCGATGGGAAAAAAAAGAATCCGAATTCTGAAGGCTGCAGATTTCCGTGTTGAAGATGTTTTCTTCGGGTATACCCTCCTCAATCAGGGAACATTCGATGCTGTACCATAGGTTCAGATATATTTTACCATCTTCCTCGACGCAGTCTTCCGGGAAAAAATCAGCCACCTCTTTCCCTACCTCATATGACTCGGGACCTATTGAGGGGAGTATGAAGACCTGCATGGCTTCATAGCTGCACCCATATTCGTCCTTCATTATTTGTATCATCTTCCTTGATATCTGGAGCCGTGTTCCCTTCCATCCTGAATGGGCCGCACCCAGAACTCTTTTATCCATATCAGCGATGAAAACGGGAACACAGTCTGCCGTGCGGATAACGGGGCAGATACCCGGCATTCCTGTGATTATGGCGTCGGCATCGCCGAAGACATGAGACGGTGTTGTGGGAAGTTCCCTGGCATGCAGGATCGTGTCACCATGTTCCTGGTTAAGAAAAAGTATACGGTTTTCCGTGAGGCGCAGCATTGACGAGAGCAGTTCCCTCTCCCGGGAGCGGATATCCTGATCGTTGCGGGAGTAGTCCGTGTCATTGCCTTCTTTTCCGAGCACGCCGAGGCTAAGGCCCTTGAAAGGACTCTCTATGGAATAGTAATTACGTTCGTTTTTTATAAATGATATCATGCGGTCAATCCTGTCACAGGGGAGTGGTGTATCTTTTCCGTTTCCTGAAAAAAGAGAGTGAAGTGTAGCCGGCCTTTTTTATTTTTTCCAGCGCCGCATCGAACATGTAGCCCACGTGTTCCGGCGAGTGTGAATCGGATCCCAGGGTGATGGGAACATTGTTGTCAAAAAATATTTTCAGGATGTCATCGGAGGGATACATCTCTTTTACCGGCTTAATAAGGCCCGATGTATTGATTTCAGCCGCTATGTCCAGGGATGACATCATACCGGCGATGCGGTCAATAGTGGCAGAGAAATCTTTCGTGGCCCTGTGGCCGAATTTTTTAACCAGGTCGAAATGGCCAACCATATCGAAGAGCCGTGAACCAACGAGGTCGCCGATTATTTCAAAATAACGGGTATATACGTCGTTGATATCGCGGCTGTCAAACTCATGAACATAATCGTCATGGTCAAAGGGCCAGTCATCGATGAAGTGGCATGATCCAATGAGATAATCGATTCTTGCATCGGTAAAGTATTTTTGAGGAAATGAATCGTGGAGTGGAAAATCGACCTCGAATCCCAGCAGTATTTCCATGCTGCCGTCAAATTCAATTTTTTTATTTTCAACGAGGGCTATGTATTCTTCGGTCTGTTCCGGTTCCATGGTGATACCATTGCGAAGATGAGACGGCAGCGGAGCGTGATCGGAAAATCCCATGACAGCGATGCCTTTTTCGCGGGCTGATATGATATACTCATCCATGGTTCCCCGGGCGTGTCCGCAGAGGGAGGTGTGATTATGAAGATTTACCAGTTTCATGTCGATTCTTTAATAGCCATGCCGGGAATAAAAGCAGGAAATATCAATGAGCGACTGATAATCAATGTCGTGGATAGGATTTTTCCTGATGAAGAATTTATCAATGGTATCGGTTGGGATAGTATCATTGCGCGAAAGCACTGAGATATAATACCACAGAGGATGGATGGATGCTTTCTGTTTTTGCTGTTGCGGCGCTCCCCTTTTTTTTGTATCGAGAATGCTGAGGAGATCCATGGAAACGAACTGGGCCTCGGGCGTTGGGTCAAGGTGATCGAGCCGGTACATGTGCGGGTGACAGAGATACAGGACCAGTATACGACTTTTCTGGATAAAAAGCGAAGAGAGCTCTATGGAGCCGATTTCAATATATCGGGGTCTTAGCACGATTCGTTCAATGGTCCGCAGATCATCCTTTCCTGGGTACAGGGAAAGGAGAAATCGGATTTTATCGGCAGTCATTATGAGGGATCTGTTCTCGGGGAAGATTATCCGCGGATAGATTATATCGATATTATGCGACTGATATTTATATCTGTCGCAGAGATAGAGCCTGTCGAAACGATTTTTGAGAAGCTGGTCAATGTCGAGGCTGATGTCGCTCTCTATCTCATTGACATTATAGTTCGTTTCTGTCAGGTCGTAGTTGCCGCCTGTATAATATTCCTGTATGTCGAACATATGTTTACTTGGTATAAATATCGATTTATTGACAATAAAAAAACAGGCATTAATTGTCCGGATGAAATGTTCCTGCGGGTCGTATCACCAATAGGAACAGTGACTGTTTATAATGCCCGTTCATGAACTATAAATATACTGATTTTTACAACCGGCGTCAAATAAAGGTCTCAGCGAGAACTTATAATCGTCATAATCAGCTGGGCTTCTTCATTTTGTTTCTGTCATCAATGTCTGCCTGGTTGTGCTGGTCGGGATATTTTCCCGTGATGGTGGAATAGAATTTCTGGATGAGTATCATATCCGATTCCAGATCTCCCGTCGGTATAATGAGGGGACCGAAGCCACCTGTTTTGGTGCGGTAATCCAGGAAACCTGTAGCAATGGGTACATTGGCGCCGAAGGCCATATGATAAAAACCGGTTTTCCAGTACCGAACCCGCTGCCGGGTTCCCTCGGGCGGGACTGCAAGGATCAGTTTCTCGGTTTTTTTAAAAAGCTCGATAGCCGCCTCGACCATATTATTATTCTTTGAACGGTCCACGGGGATACCCCCCATCCACTGCATAATCGTACTAAAGGGGAATTTAAAAAGGGATTTTTTGCCCAGCCAGTATATCTTGACCTTGAAGGCAAAGGCCAGCATAAGGGTCAGGGGCATATCCCAGTTCGTGGTGTGGGGCGCTGCGATGATTATGTATTTATTCTCCGACGGAAGCTCCCCGCTGCGTTTCCATCCCGAAATCTTCAGTAAGAAGAGGGATGTCCACCGTAATAGTGTTCTGAGTATAGGGGTATCAAAAAAGGTAGTTTTCATCTGCATGGCCGTAACCTCTCTCTTGGTAGTATGTCAGGAAGGCCATGCAGAAGTATCCCACGAAGCTGTTCCTTACATGAATGTAAATATTCACTGGCTTGAATATTTCACACATCGTCAGGAAATATCCTAAAAAGTCAAGTCTATTGGATCGTCAGCCGCGGTTTCTGCGGTTCCTTCCCAGGTCTGTTATATTTGACTTCGTGGTTTCCTGTATTTTTTTCAACTGCTGCTTTATCAGTTCATCGTGCTTGGCTTTACGGTCTGTTTTTATTTTCTGCCTGGGAACTTTTTTCCAGTCAAAGCGGTGAATGATATCGACCGTTTCGAGCAGGTCTTTATGAATGGTGTTGTCCTCGCCGCACCAGAGGGATACCGTGGCACCCGAATCCTTTGTGGACTCGATGGCGGGGATAAAGTCGCTGTCACCGGCTACTATTATAACATGTTCGATATGACCCGATGCCGCATGGCGGACCATATCAACGGAGAGGAGAACATCAACCCGTTTCTGTTCGAAGTATTCTTTGTATCCGTCCCAGCGGCGTTGAAGTTTGCCCAGGCGCACGGCCCATCTTTCAATGGAACTGATTTCTTCCATAAAAAGCATGTGATCCTCCATGCGTCTTTTTTCGCTATCCGTGGGCTCCGTTGACATCCAGGGAGCGCAGTAGTAAAAATAGCATCTCAAAAGGTCAAGCTGAATGGATTTTCGCAGCGGTTTAAGCAGGTAGTCGGCCAGTTCGTCGTATTTGGGGACCAGGTTGTGTTTCTTTGCCAGGGACAGGAGATAGGCTCCGTCAATGAATATGGCTGCTCGCATGATTATTGCTCCAATATGAAATTATTATTCGACCGGTTTTATAACCGGTATGACCGGGGTCTTCCCCCGCAGGATGCCTGAAAAACGGTCTCTTTATGCGATATCAGGCAGTTCCTTGCTGTCGCATTATGAAAAGGTGTACTTTTAAGGTATACTATTTTAAAGTCAAATACTATTACTTTTTCTACAATAGGGTCAGGATATTTTTATATCCGGGAAGGCCTGCCTGAATGTCTTCTGCTATTCTCTTGTCATGAAAGAGAGCTATCTCTAGCTGTTTCTTTTGAAGAGATGACGGCCTCAGGATAGGAAGTGACCGTGAAGGATGACGTGCTCTTAACATGAAATGATATACCGGTGACGCACCGTCGTGACGGTAAACGGGGCATCCGGGGAAATAGAAACAGCTATTTTATCGGAAATTATTTTTTTAAATATCGGTTTATGGCTGCTGCCGCATTCCGGCCGTCATGTATGGCCCAGACCACCAGTGAGGCGCCCCGCATGGCATCACCGGCGGAGAAAACCCCGTCGATGCTGGTCATGCAGTTTTCATCGACCTTAATGTTTCCCCTGGCATCGCAGGCAAGGTCCAGGTCCCGCACAAGTCCTTCGTGAACCACGTGTTCAAAACCCATGGCAAGAAGAACCAGGTCGGCCTCCAGTTCGAACTGTGTTTCGGGAATTTCAGTCATGGTCATTTTCCCGTCATCTTCAATCAGCCAATTTACCTTTGAGGCCTTTATTTTTTTAACCGCGCCTCCTTCACCCATGAATTCCCTGGTGAGTACGTTCCACATACGGTCGCATCCTTCTTCATGGGAACTCGAGGTCTTGAGCAGCCTGGGCCAGAGCGGCCATGGTTCCCTGTTTGTGCGGTGACGCGGCGGCATGGGCATCAGTTCGATCTGGGTTATGCTCTTGGCTCCGCGGCGGTTGGCGGAACCGACGCAGTCTGAACCCGTAT
Organism: Spirochaetae bacterium HGW-Spirochaetae-1; assembly: GCA_002839375.1. Classification (NCBI taxonomy): domain Bacteria; kingdom Pseudomonadati; phylum Spirochaetota; species Spirochaetae bacterium HGW-Spirochaetae-1. The sequence continues at coordinate 387,554 of PGXY01000001.1, forward strand.
CTCCCCCGCCTATGACTACGACATTTTTATTAAAGGCGGCAATGACATCGGTTTCGGATATCCTGTCTCCGCGGACTACCCTGTTCTGCTGTGCGAGAAATTCCATGGCGAAATGAACTCCCTTGAGCTCCCTTCCTTTTATATCAAGGTCGCGGGCTTTTCTTGCGCCGATGGTGAGGCACACGGCGTCGGATTCATCACGGATCTGTTTTATGCTCACATCCTTTCCAACATACGTGCCGGTACGGAAAACGATACCCTCCTTTTCCATGATATTTATGCGGCGGTCTATTATTCCCTTTTCCAGTTTAAAGTCGGGGATGCCGAAGCGGAGATAGCCCCCGACGCTGTCTTCGGCTTCATACAGGATGACGGAATGGCCTGCCCGGTTCAGAAGGTCGGCGCAGGCAAGGCCTGCAGGTCCGCCACCGATCACGGCGACCTTCTTACCCGTCCGGATTTCCGGGGGCTGGGGTTTTACGTACCCTTCCTGAAAGGCCTTTTCGATGACGGCCAGCTCGTTCTGGCGAATCGTGACAGATTCGTCGTTCAGGGCAAGGACGCACGACGCTTCACAGGGCGCCGGACAGACACGGCCCGTAAATTCGGGGAAATTATTGGTCTCCTGGAGCATATCCAATGCGGCCTCCCAGTCACTATTGAAAATTCTGTCCTGCCATTCCGGCATGATGTTGCCAATGGGACAGCCCCAGTGGCAAAAGGGAACACCGCAATCCATGCATCGCGCAGCCTGAAGCTTTCTTTCCTGTTCGGGGAGCTGTCGTTCCACCTCTCCCCAGTCATGAACCCGCTCTTCAACGGGTCGGTATCCCGATTCGCGTCTTTTTATTTTCAAGAATCCTTTTGGATCTCCCATCAGTATGCTCCTTCAAGCTGTTGTTCTTCCCGAATTGATTTCAGTTTTTCGTCAATGAGCTCGATTTTCATTTCATTCATTGCCCGCTTGTACTCAAAAGGCATTATCTTGACAAACCGGGGCACGTAATCGTACCAGTTGCGAAGTATCTCCTTTGCCTTGTCGCTCTGCGTGTGCTGGATATGCTTTTTCAGCGTTTCAATGATGAAATCCTGATCGTCATAGTCCCGTACCTGGGTAAGCTCGACCATACCCTTGTTGCAGAAATTATCAAAGGATCCTTCTTCATCGAGAACATAGGCCACACCGCCGCTCATACCCGCAGCGAAATTTCTTCCAACGCGCCCAAGGACGATGATGCGGCCACCCGTCATGTATTCGGCGCAGTGGTCGCCCGTTCCTTCAACAACTGCCGTGGCGCCGCTGTTGCGTACACAGAAGCGTTCGCCGGCAATCCCCCGTATGAAGGCTTCACCGCTTGTCGCCCCATAAAGCACGGTATTGCCCGTAATGATATTTTTTTCCGGTGTGAATGTTACACCCTTGGGTGGAACCACAATGATACGTCCGCCCGAAAGTCCCTTTCCGAGATAATCATTGGAATCGCCTTCGAGCCTGAATGTTACGCCACGAGCAAGGAAGGCACCAAAACTTTGACCGGCGCACCCCTGAAAAACGCATTGAATGGTGTTATCGGGCAGCCCCCCCTCGCCGAATTTGCGGGATATTTCATAGGAGAGCATGGTCCCCGTTGTCCTGTCCCGGTTCGTTATGGGCATTTCCAGGTAGACGTTGAGTTCCCTGCTGCCTTCGAGTATGGGCCTGGCCCTCTCGATGAGCTTGCGGTCCAGTATGGATACTATTTTATGAATCTGGTCCTGGACGCAGAACGTGGCATTGGTATCGGCCTGGGCCGGCCGGTGAAGAATGGCGGCAGGATGGAGCGTTGACGCTTTCATATGGTCAAGCTTTCGCATCTGAAGCAGGTCGGTCCGCCCGATCAGTTCGTTAAAGGTACTGATGCCCAGCGATGCCATTATCTCCCGCACATCGCGTGCTATGAAACGGAAATAGTTGATGAGATATTCAGGTTTGCCGCTGAATTTTTTTCTCAGTTCCGGGTCCTGTGTGGCCACTCCCACGGGGCAGGTATTCATGTGGCATTTTCGCATCATTATGCAGCCCATGACGATGAGGGCCGCCGTTCCGAAGCCGAATTCTTCGGCTCCGAGTATTCCGGCAAGCACGATGTCGGTGCCGTTTTTCAGCTGTCCGTCGGTCTGGAGACGGACCCGGCCGCGCAGGTCATTGAGTACCAGGGTCTGGTGAGCCTCGGAAAGTCCAAGCTCCCAGGGGAGCCCGGCGTGTTTTATGGAGCTTTGCGGGCTTGCCCCGGTTCCGCCGTCGTAGCCGCTGATGAGGATGTTGTCGGCATGGGCCTTGGCAACGCCTGCTGCTATGGTACCGACGCCGGTTTCAGATACAAGTTTGACGCTGATGCGTGCCCGGGGATTGGCGTTCTTGAGATCGAAGATGAGCTGCGCCAGATCCTCGATTGAATAGATGTCATGGTGCGGCGGTGGAGAGATGAGCGTAACACCGGGGGTCGAATGCCGGGTTGTAGCAATTAATTTATCAATCTTGTGTCCCGGCAGCTGCCCGCCTTCGCCAGGCTTTGCTCCCTGGGCCATCTTTATCTGCAATTCGTCGGCATTGGCCAGATAGTTGCTGGTCACGCCGAATCTTCCCGATGCCACCTGCTTGATGGCGCTTCTGGCCAGTGTTCCATCGTCGCGGCGGGTGAAGCGGCGTGATTCTTCTCCTCCTTCACCTGAGTTGCTGCGGCCGCCGATGGTATTCATGGCCACGGCTATGGCCTCATGCGCCTCTTTGCTGATAGAACCAAAGGACATGGCTCCCGTAGTGAGGCGTTTCATGATTTCCTCTTCGGGTTCAACGTCTTCAATGGGGATGGATTCACGCATTTTAAAATCAAAAAGACCGCGTATCACATGGGGAGAACGGTTGTGGTTATTAACCAGTTTAGAAAATTGCCTGTATTTCTCGTAATCGTTCGTTCTGGTGGCCCACTGGAGAAGATGAATGGTTTCGGGATTCCACGCGTGTTTCTCGCCGCCTTTGCGGTAGCTGTAAACGCCGTCGGATTCAAGAAGCTGCGGTTTTTCCACGAAGGCCTTGCGATGCTTGGCAAGGGATTCTTTGGCTATCTCCCTGAGCCCGATGCCTCCAATGCGCGATTCGGTCCCGGTGAAATACAGGTCGACGAGCTCATTGCTCAGGCCGACGGCTTCGACGATCTGTGCCCCGCGGTAACTGCGGAGGGTCGATGTTCCCATCTTGGAGAGTATTTTTAAAATACCCTTGTTTATGGATTTGATGAAATTTCCCTCAAGCTTTTCATAATCGGCATTTTCGGAGAGCTTCTTGTTTTTCCTCAGGCTCTCTATAGTGGCAAAAACTCCGTAAGGGTTGATGGCGCTTGCCCCATAGCTGAAAAGAAGGGCGAAGTGCATGACCTCCCTGGGCTCGGCGCTTTCCACGAGTATCCCCGTACGCTTTCTTTTTTTTGCACGGATGAGGTGATGATGTACGCCGGCCATGGCCAGGAGTGATGGTATGGGGACATTGACGCGGTTTGCCCGGCGGTCTGAAAGAATGATGAAATTATGGCCTGCATCTATCATCGCTTCGGATTCGATGCAGAGCTTTTCCATAGCTGCGGCCAGGGCATCCTCACCGCCCGAGGCGGGGAATACTATGTCGAGCGTTACGGGATTGAACGAGGAATTGGTGCTCTGTTTGATGGTTTCCATTTCGCGATTGGTGAATATTGGGCTGAAGTATTTAATCATACGGCACTGTTCGGGAATTTCAGCCAGGAGATTTTTTTCAGAACCGATATAACTCGTGAGAGTCATGACCAGTTCTTCCCTGATGGGGTCTATGGGAGGATTGGTTACCTGGGCAAAGACCTGCTTGAAATAATTGAAGAGAGGTTGAGGTTTTTCGGAAAATACCGCCAGGGGCGTGTCAGTGCCCATGGAGCTGGTGGGTTCCTGTCCTGTCGTGATCATCGTGGCAAGATGGTTGAATATATCCTCCCGGTTATAGCCGTGCATGAGATGGATTTCATGGAGTTTCTCGTCGGTGATCTCGACGGGGGCGTCGCCGCTTAAGGTAAGGTCTGAAATCACCACCCGGTTGTTTTCAACCCAGTCCCGGTACGGTTTCTGATGTGCGATCTGGTCCTTGATCTCTTCGTCGGGTATGATTCTCCCCTCTACCGTATCGACCAGGAGGAGTTTGCCCGGCATGAGCCGGCCCTTGTAGGCTATCTGTTCCGGCTGAAATGTCTGGACGCCTACTTCAGAACCCATGACGATGAGGTCATCGGTGGTCACCACGTAGCGTGAAGGACGAAGACCGTTGCGGTCCAGTGTTCCCCCGATGTAGCGACCGTCGCAGAAAACCATTGATGCGGGACCGTCCCAGGGCTCCATGAAGGTTGAATGGTACTCGTAAAAATATTTGAGGTTCTGGGGTATGGGATTTTTATCGTTCCAGGATTCGGGAATGAGCATCATGAGTGCGTGGGGCAGGGAACGTCCCGTAGCCACGAGCATTTCCAGGGCATTGTCGAAAGACGCCGAGTCGCTTTTCCCCGGTTCAATGACGGGCAGGATCTTTTCGATGTCATCGCCGAAAATATCTGAAGCGAAATCTGATTCGCGGGCATGCATCCAGAAACGGTTACCTTTGATTGTGTTGATTTCGCCGTTATGGGCCAGTATCCTGAAAGGCTGTGCCAGGTCCCACGAGGGAAAGGTATTGGTGCTGAACCGTGAATGTACCAGGGCGATGGCGCTTTTCAAACGTTTGTCGCGCAGTTCGGGATAGTAGGATTTCACCTGGTCGGGAGCGAGCATCCCCTTGTACACGATCGTCTTTGTAGAAAGGGAGAGAATGTAGAAGGATTTTTTTTCTTTCAGGGAAGACTCGCGGATTTTCTTCTCCGCCAATTTTCTTATAATATAGGACTTTCTTTCTAGCGTATCCTGATCCTGCTGTTCTTTCCCCGTTATAAATATCTGCCTGACGGCAGGTTCCGATTCGCGGGCGATTCTTCCGATGTTGGAATCGCTAACCGGCACATCCCTGACGGCAATGATCATCTGACCTTCGTCATGGATAATGCGCTCCAGTTCAGCCAGGCATGTATCAGCTTCATACCCGTCTCCCTTCGGAAGGAAAACGAGCCCGGTTGCGTACTGTCCCTCCACGGGAAGATCGGGGATTTCCTGTTTGAAAAAATCATGAGGTATCTGGATCATAATCCCTGAGCCGTCACCGGTCTTGTTGTCGGCGCCCTCGGCCCCGCGGTGTTCCATGCGCTCCAGGACTTCCAGCCCTCTTTTTATGATATCAAAAGATTTTTCTCCTTTAATGTGAGCCACGAATCCTATGCCGCAGGCGTCGTGTTCATATGTACTGTCATATAATCCCTGTTTTTCTGGCAAGTGTATCATCTGATGAGCTCCTTATTCCGTTGCACGGCTTTATAGTTAGGGATATGGTTCCCGGCTTCTTTTAGTGTTACGATCAGCATATTAAAAATATTGATACTACGACCAGTGTTCAATTAAAAAAATGCTCAACCGGTACAAGAATGTTACATTTGTGTAAATTATTGATTCAAAATTGTACCATTTATTTTATTTACGCAGGGCCTCGGCGGGCATGAGCTTACGCACATAGCGGGCCGGAATCATAGCCGCCACCGTTGGGACTGTTATGGATATAATAAGGGCGATGAATAGTTCGCGAATAGTGATGATGGGGCGGACGATGTATTCAAAAGGCATATCTATACCGCTCACCTGCGACGAAAGATCAACGCCATATGCTGACACGATAGTGATGAGAATAAAACCGGTTACGGCGCCGGCGATGCCCCCGGATATGCCGAGGATTGCTCCCTCGCAGGTGAAATTCAGAAAAAGATCCCTGTCCGTCATACCCATGGCTTTCATGGTGCCTATTTCCCGGAGGCGTTCGAATATGGCCATCATCATGGTGTTAATGATGACAAAGGAAGCGAGAAAAAGGATGATGATTTCGATGAAGGCATAGAAGGTCCGGGAGCTCTCCAGGACTGAATAAAAATCGCCGAGTTGTTCTTTGTATGTTTCGGCTTTCAGCCCGGCAGGGAGAATTGATACAATCTTCTGCTTGATGGCATCACTGTCTGTCATATCATCGGCATAAATGAACAGTTCTGTGGTGCCGCCATGTATTTTTAAAAGTTTTTTTGCATCGTCGAGTCCGATAAAAAAATATTTTTTATCATAGAACATGTTGAACCGGTAGATGCCCTCCACGCGAAGTTTAATGCCGTTGAGACCGCCCTCGGAGGTCTTAGCCGCCAGAAGAAGCTTTCCTCCCTGTACAACGCCAAGCTTTTCGGCCAGTTCATGTCCGATATAGATGCCACTCTTTTTAATTTCCCCCTGTACAAGTTTATGGCCCAGGTCCAGGGAGTTGTTTTCAAGATCGATCCCGGCCCCCGTGGCCTGCACCGTGGTGCCGTCATTTCCCAGGAGGATGCCGAAGCGGATTTTCTCCTCAACCGTTTTAACACCGTCAATTTTTGTGATTGCATGAATGAGCGTTCGTACGTCGGGCACTATTTCGTCAACGGGCATGAATTTTTCCCGCTTTTTAAATTCCTCTGTGGTGATTCGTATGTGGCCGGTCTGGTACCGGGCGAAGTTTTCGATGTACAGATTCATGATGCCGTTGACCCAGCTCTGCGCAACGCCCACGAGTGTGGCGGCGAAGAAAATGGTGATAACCGTAAGAAAAGAACGCTTCCTGTTGCGCAGTACGTTGCGAAGGGCAAATTTCAGGATCATGTCCATCTCCGGGTCATGACAGGTATTTTCATTGTACGGTCCTCAGACATTCCATGGGTACCATCTTCATCACTTTTTTTGCTGGATAGTAGCTGGCTATGACACTGGCCAGAATTGAAATTATCAGGGCCTTTGCATAAGCGGAAAATACCCATGCCGACTTCACATATCCCATGACATTGAAGCCCATGCCCTTATCGCCCAGCATGGCGGTATAATCGATGCCCACATAAATAAAATACAGGTTTATCAGCGTTCCGATGATGATGCCGGAGATGCTTCCCAGGGTGCCGATGAGAAATCCTTCAAATAAAAATATATTGCGCACCTCCCTCTGATCCATTCCCAGAGCCATGAGAGTGCCGATCTCCCTGCGTTTTTCATACACGGACATAAGGATCGTGTTTATGATGCCTACCAGGGCGATGGTGACTATAAAGAACAGGATATAGGCGCTGGATTTTTTTTTCATCTCCATGAGAGCCGTGAAATTCGTGGAGAGCTCTCGCCAGCTCCGGATATTCATGCCGGGGAATGCCGTTTCAAGAATAGGTTTATATTGATCGGTCTTATGGAAGTCATCGACCCTGAAAGATATTTCCGCGGCGCCGGGGACTGTCATGAGTTCGCGGGCCTCCCCGATATTGATAAACACTGTTGAGTTGTTAATGCGCGGATCAGCGGTCTGGATGAGGCCGGTAATTGTCAGTTCCGCGGACGTATACATGCCCCGGCTGTTTCTGAAGGTGATGAATAGACCGTCACCCATGGTGGTATGCAGATCTTGGGCCAGGCTTTTCCCTATGAGAATTCCCTTCCTTTCCAGTGAGCCCGTAACGATGAAATTTTCCAGGGAAAAGACGTCCCTGTCCCGGACCGGGTCGATACCCGTAACGAGAACCGGTGAGGAATCCACGCTGTTGTCGGCCTCGGCAATAAAATGTATTCTGGACGTATATCCTCCGACGAACGAAAGGGCGGCAAGCTTTCTCTCCACGGAGCCCGTATCGTGAATGTAATTATCCGTATCATAGGGATGATCTTCGTCGAAGGTCCCGGAGCGGATTTTAAAATGACCGGTCTCGAAGTCGATGAAGTTTTTGAAGGAAGCCTGGTCAAATCCCTCCAGCATGCCTTCCACGATAATATATATGATCACACCGAAGGTGAGCATGGTGAAGGTCAGCAGAGTGCGGCGTTTCGCTCTGAGAATGTTTCTGATTGAGAGTTTGACAAGGTACTTCATGTGCGGCCTTTTCCGTGGATTTTTCCGTCACGGATCTCGATGAGGCGGCGTGCGTGTTTCATGATGAGGCGGTCATGTGTGGAAAAGATGAAGGTTATTTTTTCCTTTTTATTCAATGATTTCATGAGGTCCACAATGGCCTCGCCCGTGGCCGTGTCAAGGTTTGCCGTTGGTTCGTCGGCGAGTATCAGTTTCGGTTTTTTGATAAGGGCCCTGGCAATGGATACGCGCTGCTGCTGTCCCCCCGAGAGTTCTGCAGGCATTCGGGATTCCAGGCCCTGCAGGCCCACCTCGTCGAGGATGGACATGATTTTCTCGCGGATTTCCACGTCGTCGTATTTCCGCAGCAGCTTCAGGGGCAGTTCAATATTTTCATATACATTGAGGACCGGTATGAGATTGTATGTCTGGAATATAAAGCCGAAGTTCTCCCGCCGGAGGCGGGCCAGCTCTTTCGATGATTCTCCCCGGATATTCACACCTTCAAGGCTGATGATACCGCTGTCGGCGTTATCGATGCAGCCGATGCAGTTGAGAAGCGTGGTCTTCCCTGATCCCGAAGGACCCACAATGGCCGTGAATTCCCCCTTCCCGACTGTAAGATTTATATCATAGAGAGCCTGAAAATCCATCTTCCCTGAGTGATATGTTTTGTTGAGGTTCTGCACAGTGAGAAACATCTTATCCCCCGGAGTGTCTCAGAATTTTCCTTCGATCCTGATCAGCGTCCCGAACCTGCCGTACCGGGCAGGAGCGAACTCGTCAGTGCCGTCTCCCGTGAGTACGGTAAACAGGAGTGTGGCGGTAAGGCCGTTGGCTATAACAACGGAGCAGGAAGGGCTTATAATCATGCTTCCGTCGGCGCAGTTGGTGAACATGTCGATGCCGGCACTGAAAAATTCATCGTACCTGAAGTCGATATTGTTGTAACAGTACCAGGGCGCGGCGAAATAATATTCCGGTGAATATGTATAGGAAGCCGGCGCCTCCTGTCCCCGCTGATTGTAATAAAACAGGGCGGTCAGGACCAGATGGCCATCAAAAAAACTGTAGTCGATACCGGCCGTGGCTTCTCCGGCGGGACTGTCGGGATTGTCGTCCATGTGAAGGGCCCAGGAACCGTTAATTCCTACGATAAAGTCTCCCTTGAAATAGGTGCCGACCATGTTCCTGTCCGTATCATTTCTCATGACCACGGCGCCCAGGTCAAATCCGCTGATGGTGGCCCAGAGGCTTGCTCCGCCGCGGTAGATCGTAATATATTCACCGGCGTCGTCTTTCTGCACATCGGCTCCGCCGTATAATTTCCAGCCTGCCAGGCTGCCCAGGGCATAATGATATTCAAGCGCCATCATTCCTTCCTTGTCATAGGACAGGTCCGTGAGGATCACGCTTTTATCCTGCTCGAAGGGATTGAAGAGACCCGGATTGCCGAAATTGACATAGGTTTTTCCCAGTGTGATGTCGCCGGCTTTGGAATAATAACGGATGAAGGTGCGCATGAGTTTTGTCTCGTACTTACCCTGCCGGGTTGCGGCATCACCGTAATAAAGGTATAGGCGTCCGTCGGCGTAGAACTTCCACTTATCTGCGATTCGCTCCAGGACGACCCTGCTTTCCAGTATATCGCTGAAGTCTGAATCTTCATCCCTTCCCAGCGTGTACACGGCATCGTTTCTCAGTACCGCCCTGACGGCCATGGGAAATTCCATGGGTTTATTTTCTACGGGATCGGCGGTGGTGATTTCATCCTGTGCCGCCGCCTCCTCTTCAGCCATGGAGGGGAGTTGAACGGTGACACATATCAGGAAAATAATTAGTATGCAAGACAAGTGGTTTATCGGCCGGACTGTCATGCTATCTCCTGAGACGCTGTTTGCTGAAGGTATTTGCCGGAAGGGTTATATCGAACTGGATATTGCTGAGTTCAATGATGGTGTTGGAATTATCTTTTCTCTTGTCCGTTATGATTATTTTATGGGCGACATAACGGCTGCCAATTTTTCTGATATCATGCTGTGTCATTTCTTTCAGAAGCCGGCCTCCCCGGGCATACATATGAATCTTCAGGGGCAGGTAGGTTTCCCGGTCCACATAGAGCACCTGCTTTTCATAATGGGCGTTTGGTTCCCTGGCCTGCAGTTCCACGACAAAACAACTCCGTCCCCCGATGACCGTATCATCGAGCTTCTCCGCTTCATACAGTTTGCTCATTCGTTCCGTTTCCATCATGTCATCATAGGAGATGTCGCTTCCCATGAGGCCCTGGCGGAGCATGTGCCCGGAAATTTTCATGGTGTCATCGGCGTCGGGGAAGTATATCCACAGTTCCCTGTCGATCTTCAGGTATTTAACGCCCCGGTCTTCGGGGTTGGTGAAGGTGATGAAGAACTGTTCGCCGTTATTCAAGCCGTAGCCGGTGAAGAGTTTGTATATTTTTCTGCTGCCTTTTTTGATTATCATGCGGACATGGTATTTCTGTGTCCGGGATATCCTGTTATTGTCAACGCGGTTGATGATCTCTACGGCCGATTGAGACCATGCCGGGGCGTGAGCCAGGAAGACAAATAACAGCAGTGCGGCGATACTCTCTTTCATTTTTTCCTCTTAACCATGTGAGATACTGTGTCCGGATTCATCCTTCGGGACTCCATTCTTCTGAATATACGGACCTGGCAAAGTATATTAAAATTACTAAAAGTGTCAAGGAAATGAGAAAAATTTACTGATTAATTAAAAACATCCAAAAAAATGATTGAGAAATGCCCGGTATGCCATAATAGTGATTACAAACATATAAAAAACATCGGGGAGCACAAAATTGTTTAAATCATCATATACAGAGCAAGGGTCCATTGTTACCATAACTTTCGTGGGTGATATTATTTTAAGCAACAGCGAAGAGATCAAGGGTGTTTTCAGACAGTGCCTGGAAAATGGGCCTGAGATCGTCGGTATCGACTGCAAGGGGGCTCATACTATGGATTCCTCGGGGCTGGGAATGTTCATCGGTTTTTCAAAAGATGCGGCGCAGAAAAATGCCCGTATTGTAATTATGGATCTTCCCGAGGGGATAAGCCGGCTTTTCAACATGTCCAAGCTTGATACCTATTTTGATCTCATGACACGGCAGGATTTTCAGAAGACATATCTCAAGTGACGTCCCCTGGGCCACCAGGCCCATGACAGGGCGTTATTGTGGTGTCTGTCAGGGAAGAAGGAATAATACAGATAATAATTGAATTGACAAAAAGTGCCGTAATGGTTAATGGTCGTTCATTAACTAAAAAGGTGATGGTATGAATTATTCGAATATAATCCTCCGGGAAGAAGACAGGCTGGCCTTTATCGAGCTGAACAGGCCGGACAAGCTGAACGCCCTGAGCTGGGAACTCGTCATGGAACTGGATCAGTGCCTGACATATGTCAGGTCGCGAACGGACCTGGGAGCTCTCATTATATCGGGCAGGGGAGAAAATTTCGCTGCCGGCGCCGATATCGCCGACATGGTGGAACGGACGCCGCAGGAATCGATCAAGTACACCTTCAACAGGGTCTTTAATGAACTGGAAGACATACCGTTTCCCGTCATTGCTGCCGTGAGGGGATATGCCCTGGGAGGAGGACTGGAACTGGCCCTGGCCTGTGATTTTCGGTTCTGCTCGGGTGATGCCCGGCTGGGATTGCCCGAGATCAAGCTGGGCATCTTTCCCGGCGCCGGCGGAACCCAGCGGCTTCCCCGGCTTGTCGGCCTGAGCAGGGCCAAAGAGATGATCTTTACAGGGCAGTATATCACGGCGGAAAAGGCCCGGGAATACGGTCTCTGTGACTACGTGACTGCGGGGGACCCTGTGATCGACGCGGAAGCCTTTGCCCGGCAGTTACTGGAACGTCCACCCATTGCCCTGTCCTGCGCGAAGAAGGTCATCAATTACGGCACAGGCCGGGACCTTCCGGCAGGAATAGCCATGGAGGAGGAGGTCTGGGCCTCACTTTTTTCCACGGAAGACCAGAAGGAAGGCATGCGGGCCTTCTTGGAAAAAAGAAAACCGGTATTCAGGGGGAGATGAAGGGAAATAAGACGGCGGTATTGGAACAGCCGTTTCTATTGAATAAATGTAATGGGGTGATACTGTCATGATGCTCAATCCTCTTGTAGATTCCCGTGATGCAAGATACGTTCTTTTTGAAATCCTGGAAGCAGACAGGCTGTGCCGCTATCATGCCTTCAGCCAGTTCGACCGGGAGACCTTTGAGTCGGTCCTTGATCTGGCGGAAACGATCGCCGTGGAGCACCTCTATCCCGCTAATGCCCAGGGCGATAAAACCGGTGTCATGTTCAATCCTTCTGACGGAACGGTCACTGTTCCCGCTGTTTATCGCGATGCCATGGCTGTATTCAATGAGGCGGGATTTACCGGAATCGGCAATGATACCCGCTGGGGCGGTATGGGTATGCCTGATGTGATATACCGTGCCGTCATGGAATATTTTTTTGCCGCCAGCATATCCTTCACCATGAATGTGTCGCTGCTTGTGGGAGCCACCAACCTGGTAAAAAATTTCGGCTCCCATGAACGGAAAGATATCATTCTTGAAAAAATGATGGCAGGGAAATGGGGCGGAACCATGTGCCTCACGGAGCCCGGAGCCGGTTCGGACGTGGGGGCCCTCGTCACCCGGGCCGTGCGGCGCGATGACGGAACCTACCTGATCTCGGGTCAGAAGATTTTCATCTCGGCCGGTGACAATGATCTCTATGAAAATATTATTCACCCGGTCCTGGCCAGGATAGAAGGTGATCCGGCGGGGACCAGGGGGATATCAATTTTCATGGTGCCGAAGTACCATATCAACACCGACGGATCATCAGGAGAAGCTAATGATGTGGTGTGCTCCGGGATTGAGCACAAGATGGGAATCAAGGCATCCCCCACCTGTACGCTTAACTTCGGAGATAACGGCCGGTGCGTGGGATATCTCATGGGAGAGGAACGGCAGGGCATGAAGATCATGTTTCAGATGATGAACGAGGCCCGCCTGGACGTGGCCCTGCAGGGTCTTGCCGTTTCCAGCTCGGCCTACATGCATGCCGTGACCTATGCCAAAAACAGGGTACAGGGAAACGCCCCGGCAGCGATCATCAATCATCCCGATATACGGAGAATGCTGCTCTGGATGAAATCCCATGTGGAGGCCATGCGCATGCTCACCATGCTGGCGGCCATGACTGCCGATGAGATCCACTGCGGCGATGTTGCCGCGGCAAAGGAAAGCAGCGCACTGCTGGAGTTCCTTATCCCCCTGTGTAAGGCCGGCAATACGGACCTGGCCTGGCTCGTCACGGCCGAGGCAATACAGATTTTCGGCGGATACGGATACTGTTCCGATTATCCCGTGGAGCAGCTGGCACGGGACTCGAAAATACTTTCCATCTACGAGGGAACCAATGGCATCCAGTCCATGGACCTGACCATGAGGAAACTCCTTATGAATCCCGGTATGTTTAATTACAATGTATTTAAAAAGAAGATAGTGAAAACGATTCAGGAAGCACAGGGTCTTGTTGAGGAAGAGTATATTGTGCCGGTGCTCAACGCCGTGAAGGACATGGACAGGGTTGTTGAGTTCCTTTCAGACTGAAGGGACAGGGGCGATATGGCAACGATACTGGTCAGGGCCACGCCACTTCAGCAGGCCATGAGGATACTCTCCCATGCCTGGATGCATCTCTGGTCTCTGACGAAATCCATCACGGCACTGCGCAGAATTGCCGGTGATACAACTGGTGAGGCACTGGAATCGCTGGTCCGTGACAATACTGATGCGGCCTTTTATTACGGGAAGATATTATCGTCGCGCTTTTTTCTGGGAACGGTATTTTGTGATTTCAGGGGACGCGTGGACGGCTTGCTGTCCCGGGAAAGCGCCGTGGCCGATTCTTTCGATGTAATTTTTACCGGGGCGCCGGAACAGTAAATACTGAAGGAAGACGCGGGACCGGATATTATTCCAAGGCAGCGGATAAAAAATTTTGTAAGACCGGAAGGAGAATGGTGATGAAAACAGCGCAGGAATACATCGAGAGCCTGAGAAAACTAGACCTGGTGGTGTACATGTTCGGTAAAAGAGTATCCAATGTCGTTGATGATCCCATCATCAGGCCGTCAATGAATGCCGTGGCCATGACCTATGCCATGGCCATGAATCCAGAGTACGAGGATATCATGACGGCCGTGTCTCACCTCACGGGGGAAAAGATAAACCGGTTCACGCATATCCATCAGAGCGCCGACGACCTGGTGAAAAAGAGCAAGATGGGCAGGCTCATGGGGGCCATGACGGGCTGCTGCTTTCAGCGATGCGTGGGTATGGATGCGCTCAATGCCCTTTCCATGACGACCTTCGATATCGACGCGAAGCACGGGACGAAGTACAACGAACGTTTTCTCAAATACCTGGCATATGTCCAGGAAAATGACCTGGTCTGCGACGGGGCCATGACGGACCCCAAGGGCGACCGATCGCTGCCGCCCCATAAGCAGGCAGACCCGGACCTGTTTCTCAGAATAGTAGAAGAACGGGACGATGGTATTGTGGTCCGCGGGGCCAAGGCGCATCAGACCGGTGCGGTCAATTCCCACGAGGTCATTGTCATGCCCACCATATCCATGCGCGAGGAAGACCGTGATTATGCCGTGTCCTTTGCCCTTCCCAGTGATACCCGGGGCATTACCTACATCATGGGACGGCAGTCCTGTGATACGAGGAAACTGGAGAAGGGGAAGATCGATCAGGGCAATGTGCTTTTCGGCGGCCATGAGGCCCTTATCGTGTTTGATAATGTATTTGTTCCATGGGAGCGCGTATTTATGTGCCGTGAATTTGATTTTTCCGGGCAGCTCGTGGAGCAGTTCGCCTCGTACCATCGGCAGAGCTACGCCTGCAAGGTCGGTGTGGGCGATGTGCTCATCGGCGCGGCGCAGACCATTGCTGAATATAACGGCGCTGAAAAAGCATCGCATGTAAAAGACAAGATCATTGAAATGAACCAGCTCAACGAAACGCTCTACTGCGGTTGCATCGCCTGTGCCTCCGAGGGGCACCGCGAACCCAGCGGGACATGGTATGTATCTCCGCTCCTGGCCAATGTTCACAAGCAGAACGTTACCCGTTTTCCCTATGAGATAGCCCGGCTTGCCCAGGACATTGCCGGGGGGCTCATGGTGACCATGCCTTCCGAGGACGATCTTCAGTCGCCCGAAGTGGGTGAACTGGTCCGCAAGTATTTTGCGGGAAGGGAAAGTGTCCCCATGGAGAATCGTGTCCGCGTGCTGCGCCTCATAGAAAACATCACCATGGGAACGGCAGCCGTGGGCTATCTCACGGAATCCATGCACGGGGCCGGGTCTCCCCAGGCCCAGAGAATCATGATATCACGCCTGGTGAATCTTAAGGAGAAGCAGAATTTTTCAATGCGGCTCTGCGGTATACGCGATGAAAAGGGGAAAAACTGATACGGTGATATACCGGGGTATTGTGCCATGACTGAAAATGAAAATAAAGGCCTGTTGGCGCTCGTTGCCGAGGGTGGCGGCATGCGGGGTATTTTTACCGCCGGGGTTCTGAATTCCTTCGGGAAATGCGGATATGATCCCTTCGATATGTACATCGGTGTTTCCGCCGGGGCCTGCAATCTGGCTTCTCACCTGGCCGGACAGTTTGAACGCAATTATTTCATCAACACAAACTATTCCCTGGACAGGCGTTTCATGAACGCCGGGAGTTTTTTCCGGGGAGGCCATTATATGGACCTGGACTGGCTGTGGGAAATTACCATCAGGGAATATCGCCTCAACCTCGCGGTCCTCTTCGGAAAACTGGAAAGGAAAAGGGGCCCCTTTCTCATCACTGCTACATCGGCCGTGAGCGGCAGGGCCCTGTACCTGGAGCCCCGGGAGGACAGCCTGGAGCATTACCTGAAGGTGTCCAGTTCTCTGCCGGTTCTTTACCGGAACATGCTGGAGACGGAACAGGGACCGGCAACGGACGGCGGCATTGCCGATTCCATTCCGGTCATGGAGGCATACCGGAGGGGCGCCACGGACATAACGGTAATCCGGACACGGCCCCGGGGTTATGTCAAGAGGGGAGGCCCTTCCCGCGTCCTCCTGCCCGTATTTTTCCGGAAATATCCGCGACTGGCCGATGCCTTCAGAAAAAGGGCCGATGCATACATGGAAGCGGTGAAATTCATGGATAATCCTCCGGAAGGAGTGCGCATAAGGGAGATTTCACCGCCGCGGATGTCCGTGGGGAGGACCTGCAGGGACATAGAACTTTTAAACGACCTGTATGCCAGGGGGATTGCCGCCGGGATGAGGCATGCCGGGGGGAAATGAAAGCCTTGGCTGATACGATTATACGGAAAAAAATTAGATGGGAGAGGAGACGGATATGAGACGAGGTATGAAAAATGGTATAATCCTTGTCGTGTTGATTTTTATTTGTTCTTTACTTGTATCATGCACCTCTTCACTGGTTGCTTTATTCAGGACCGTGGAACGCGCCAGGGCCGGTCTCAGTGAGGATTGGCTGCGGGTCGGCAATCACGATATCGCCTACCTGGAAGGAGGGACGGGGGAAACCATTCTCCTCATTCATGGATTCGGCGCTAACAAGGACAACTGGACCCGTTTCTCCCGCTATCTGACGGACCGCTACCATGTACTGGCCGTTGATGTGCCCGGTTTCGGCGACAGTTCAAAATATAGCGATGAAAAGTATGATATCGATACGCAGGTTAACCGGCTTCACGCTTTTCTCGCGGCGAAGGGAATCGCCAAGGCCCATGTGACGGGCAACAGCATGGGGGGATATATCGCCGGTGTGTACGCAGCGCGGTATCCCCGGGAGGTCCTGAGCCTGGGACTCCTGGACCCGGCCGGTATTCTGGGCCCACGGCTCAGCCCCGTGATGCTGGAGATACGTAAGGGCCATAATCCCCTGGTGGCCGGTAACGCAGCACAATATGATGAAATGCTGAAGATCATGTTCGTCGAACCGCCCCGGATACCGGGATTTGTGAAAGCATATCTTGCCGAAAAGGCCGTGGCTTCCCGGGCCATGAACGAGGTGATTTTCGATCAGATCAAATCCACGTTTCTTCTGGGTGAGAGGATGAAGGACATTGATGCCAGGACTCTCATTATCTGGGGCGATGCAGACCGTGTTCTCGATATCTCGGCGGCCCCTGTGCTGGAGAAGGGAATCAGGGATGCCCGCCTTGTCGTCATGAAGGACTGCGGGCATGTTCCCATGGTGGAGCGGCCCGAGGAAACGGCGAATCATTATCTGGAGTTTCTCGGGAAATAAATTCATTTTCAACAGGGAAATCCCTTCGGGCGTGATATTTTTCAGAACGATAGAAAAAAGGCCCGCCCGCGCCTCAGTTTTCTGTTTTACCACGGATTTTTTTGACTTGCCCCGCGATATGTACTATCCTTGAAGATATGCGGGGAATGAATCCCTTTCCCCGCCTTTATCCGCCGCTGGATTGTAATGATCCGGAACGTATAAACTCATTTTTTTATGTAATACACTATTTTTGTTTGATTTTGAAAATGAGTATGCTAGTATATATTCTCCCGGAAATTTAGGATTTTGCGGTAACGCGTATTTCATATCGTTAAAATGGTATTTATTAATTTAATTAAATAAGGAGGAAAGCAACATGAAAAAGGTTGTTGCGATGTTAATCGGCGGTTTATTCGTACTGGTTTTAAGTTCTACGGCTTTTGCCGGGCAGAGGAACTACGGCTGCGGTCTCGGCACGCTTGTTTTCGGTGAAACTGATGCGCTTCTTTCCCAGACCCTGGCAGGAACAACCAATGGATCGTTTTGTTCACAGTGGTTTGGCATTACTTCCGGTACCTTAAATTGTAACAAATACAAATCCATATCCTCCAACGAAAAGATCAACAAGTTCGTTGCCGACAATATGGACAATCTGGCCGTTGATATCGCCCGTGGACAGGGTGAATATCTTAATACCCTTGTTGTTCTCATGGACGTGTCGGAAAGCGACAGGGCAGCCCTCTACTCGAAATTACAATCCAACTTCAAAAACATCTATACGTCCGACGATGTGACCTCCATTGATGTTGTGAAAAATATCGAATTTGTCGTTAAATCATAAGTGATAAAAAATTCTTTCATGCCTTCGATTGAAAAAAAGGGGTATGCTGTCATGGCGATATGCATATCCCTTGTTTTATTCTGCGTATCGGCGAAGAAAACCGCTCATGCCGCCGTAGATGCTGAGCCATGTCCCGACAACGCCTACTGCTCAGAACTTGTTAAAAAAGCCGAAGAATTGAAGCTATGGGATGAAAGATACTGGCATGTCCTGATGCATTACCAGAAGAAAAGGTTCGGCCATGTGAGCGTGATCGATGACCCGAAATTTTTTCTTTCACCGCAAGGTAAGAAGAATCCCAGGGCGGAATTGGTGGCAACTATACGCTCCCTTTTTCTGTCCACCGAGAAGGAGGATGAGCATACCGTCTGCCGTTTTATCGCCCGGTATGCCTGGCTCAGGAAGGAATTGAATATCGATGAGAGCAAGCTTCCCATATCCGTATGTGAAAAATACAGCCGGCTCTTGGAATCGATACAGCCCCGGTCCGTGAATCTTATTTTTCCCACATCGCATATAAACAGTCCCGCCTCCATGTTCGGTCATACACTGCTGACCATTGAAACGGCGAATAACAACAAACTCCTGTCTCATGCCATTAATTATTCCGCCATTACCGATGATACTGTCGGGTCGATTTTCACTTTTAAGGGTGTATTCGGTATGTATAAGGGGTATTTTTCCATTCTTCCTTATTACATGAAGATCATGGAGTACGGCGATTTTGACTATCGTGATATCTGGGAATATGAACTGGACTTTACGCAGGAGGAAGTGGAGCGCCTGGTCATGCATCTCGTGGAGCTTGAAGATGTTTATTCTCACTATTTCTTTTTTGATGAGAACTGTTCCTTTAATCTTCTATTTCTTCTGGAAGTTGCCCGTCCGTCCCTGAGGCTCACAGATGATTTTAATCTATGGGTAGTTCCCGTGGACACCATCAGAAAGGTCGAGGCGATCGGTTTAGTAAAAAAAATAAATTATCGTCCCTCGGAAACCACACGTATAAAATATATGTCATCGGCCCTTGATGATAAAAAGCAGATCGAGGCAAAAAAACTGGCCCTGGGCAAATTGGATTCCAGTGCCGGTGTCCTGGAGAAATATTCCCGTGAAGACAGGATTCGAATCATAGACCTGGCCTCGGAATATATCAAGTTTCTATTTTCCCGTGGCAAAATTTCCCAGGCGGACTATAGAAAGAGGTTTCGTGCCGTGCTGGGGCTCCGCAGCGAGCTGTCAAATGAAACGGTGGAATATAACTATCCCGTGCCGGAGAATCCCCTGAGGGGGCATGAGTCGACGCGGGCGAGCCTCTGGGGCGGGTTTTACGGTTCGAGAAAATACATGGATCTGGAATTCCGTCCCGCCTATCATGAGTTTCTTGATTCTGACCGGGGATACGTGGAAAGCGGGCAGATCGTTTTCGGGAAAGTATCCTGCCGTTACTATCCCGAGGAAAACAAGTTCCAGTTTCAGCGTTTCGATATCCTCGATGTTGTTGCCCTGGCCCCCATGACACGCTTTTTTAAATCATTTTCATGGAAAGCTCAGACAGGGCTTGTTCAGAAATATTTTGACGACGATGAACACCTGGCATACCGGCTGGATCTCGGCGCGGGAGGCTCTGTGCGGCCCTGGCCCGGCAGCATGATCTATCTTCTGGGTGAAACATCATATAACATGAGCACGCATTATCGCGATTTTGTCGACCTGGGATTCGGCGGGACCCTGGGCATGTACCAGAAAATAGTCTCATTCTGGAAGATGCATTTCTATGCACGGGATATCTATAACTTGGTGGAGGATTTCAATAATAAACTGGAACTGGGTGCTGCCCAGCAGGTTCATTTTACCGTCAATACGGCAATGGAGGTAACCTTTGCGGCCTATACACATGAGTTCAGGAACTGGGAAAAGGAGCTCCGGGTGGGGCTTCATATCTTTTTTTAAGGCCCACACTGTCGCGGCACCGGTTTTCATCGCTGCGGTATGTCTTGTGGCGGCTAGCCCCCTGCATCCCGGGGAATCGCTCGTTCCATATGAGGTTCCCCGGCTGGCTCTTAAGCACCTGGCAGACAGCACCGTGGACCCCTGTCCTGTCTGTGTTGAAAAATTGAAAAAGAGAGCATTCAAGGCCCTGGATAAAAGCTTCCCGGCCGGAGCCGTGGTGTGTTTTGACGATGCATGTCCCCTGGTGAAGACGAAGGATTGTGGAAGAAATGAACTGGTCCCGGCATGTTCCCGGGTGCGCGAGGAGTACCGGGGCAGGGAGGAACAGTTGCTGCAGTTTCCCCTTATGCTGTTCCGTTTCCATACCAGGGCATATAATCTTGTGGGCATCGGGGATAAGGATTATTCATCCGATACGGACGGACAGACCATCGAAAAACTGAAAACCGGTTCTTCCTTTACGGGGAAGCTTCGCATAATTTCTTATGAATACGGTGACGGCGCTTCGTTCAATTATTCAGCTCAGAGAAATGTCGTGATCATCCACTGCCAGCTCCTGGATATTATTAAAATAGTAAAAAAATAATTGATTTTCAGATACTAATCTGCTATCCGTTAAGGCTGCTTGCAGCGTATATCTTCTTAACAGTATTTATCCAGACCGAACTATGCAGATTGAAAAAAAATCCCATGCCCTGTATAAGGGGAGAGTCGTTGTTGTGATTGCTGCCCTGATCATTGCTGCCTTGCCTTCCTGTAAAAAAGACAATGCGGCAATTCTCCTGGAACAGAAAGAGCAAGCCGGTGAGGCCCGAATCAACGTGGAACTGCACAGGCTTGAGAAGGAATTGTCGACGGCGGCGGAGCCCGGTGAGAAATGCCGTCTCCTGGAAAAGATTGCCGGGATTCATTTTCGAAAGGGTGATGTTGCTTCCGCCATGGATGCGGCGCGATCGGGACTGAAAATAAATGATAACAATAGTGTATTGCATTTCGTTATGGGGAAATCATATCTCGCGTCCTGCCGATACCGCGAGGCCGAGATGGAGCTGCGGAAAGCCCTGGACATGGACCCGGCTCTGGACAAGGCGCACTTTGAACTGGGGAACTGCCTGTACCTGAAAGGTGATTTGAATGGAGCGGTCCGCGAATATGGCACCTGCCTTGCCGGCGATACGGCACACGGCGAGGCCTTCAATAATCTGGGCATCATGTATGTACGCCTGGGAAAATTCAGGGAAGCCGAAACCATGTTTGAAAACGCCATCGCGGCCCGTAACCCCTTCCCGCGGGCCCGCAAAAACCTGGCCATCCTCTATGAAAAAAATCTGAAGAACAGGGTAAAGGCCCTTGAACAGTACCGCCTGTACCGCGACACGCTTTCCGATGAATATGAGCGCCGTATAATATCCCTGTGGATGTCGGACCTGGGAGGCCGGTAGATGAAAAAAATTGCAGCGGCGGTTTTGCTGCTCGTCATGGGCGCTGTTTTTCATGGATGGACCGAGGCACCGAAACATGGTATAGCCGTGGCTCCCTTTGACAATCCTTTCTGTGAAGCCGTTGAAAAGCAGTGTGTCAGCTTTGCCGCCACCCTGGAAAAAAAATTTCCTTTAATAGACATCTTCAGCCTCAGGAAGGCCGGTGCCGTGGTGGATTATCTGAAAAACCTGGCCCTTATGCAGGCCGGTATCCTCTCCGATAGAAGCCTGGCTTCGGATATGAAAAATCTGAGCATCGAATACATAACCGTGGGCACTATTTCGGTTTTTGACGGCAGGTACGAGGTCGATGAAAGAGTTGTGAATATTGATACCTGGGAGGTCGTTCAGACCTGCGGGGTTTCAACCGACAGCATGGATTATGCCGTTGAGGCCATATGTTACGATATGAAAGAAGCTTTGCGGGGCCCCCTGACGGGAAAGGGAGGATCGACAAGGCCCGTACTGTCGATTCGACGCTTTACCGGCCAGGGCGGAGCCGGCGAAGGGAGCGCCTACGGCGACGCCATGGCGGAGATGATCAATACGGGCCTGGGCAGGGTCGGTGATATCGCCCTTATTGAGCGCAAATTTTCCGGGGCCCTGGTCATGGAAAAAGAACTTGAAATGGCCGGCATTGTCGAACACGGGAAGGTCCTTTCAGCATTCCGGGACAGGGGAATCGGGTACTCCGTTTCAGGTGAGATCCGCATCTTTCCCGATGTGATCTGCGTAACCTACAGGGTCAACAACACGAACTGCGGCGCCCCTGTGTCCATGGGGTATCATGAAATAGCGACAAGCAGGGCCTTCCGGCCCCTGGCTGAACGAATAACAGACGATATACGCAATATACTGGTGAAGAAGATGGGTACCCTGTCCCTGGATATACTGCCCGCCGACGCCCGGGTCTATGTAGATAATGTACTGTATGATTTTCGGGATTCATTTCCTCTCGAGGCAGGGAGTCATGTCCTCGCGATAGAGCGCGATGGATACGAGAATGTGGAGGAGCGCATATCCATCACGGCCGGAAACGTTGAGAGCCGTCAGTTCAGGCTGAAGCGGGACGGGCAGGGGAAAGACTCTCCGGGCAGGAGCGGATTCGGAAACGGTAAAACTGAATGGGAAAGGCGGGTCTGGGGAGAGTACGAAAAACGGAAGGATGTCGGGAAACCTTCCGGCAACGGGCGCGTTCTCTGACCGGGGGAAGGTATATCGGCAATTACTGTCGAAGGCTTGTAGTTGTATCGCAATCAGCCAGGAAAGGATTTCCAACGGTGATTCATGCATGTGTTGCCTGGTAGCTGTCACGAAAGAGGAAATAACAGGCAGAGGATGATTCAAAATAAAGAATACGGGGAGGAGTTATGAAGTGTCCTATGCGTAAAAGTGTATTATTACTGGTGCTTATGGCGATAACAGCGGGAATCACGGGCTGCAGTCATGCCGGACATACGAATAAGTTTTCAATTGTAGACGGTACTGCAAAGATAAAAGAGGGAACCATTGCGGTCATCGCCGGTTCCGGTGATGAAAAGGACATCAAGCTGGCAAGGGAAATTACACGGTTGTTGAAAGAGAGAACGGCCTTTAAAGTCATGGAGCAGAAGGAGATAGAGGAAAGGATACCGCTCTATCCCGGTTACTTCATTGAAAAGCAGGGCGTTGAAACAGATAACTGGTCCATCAGCGGCAATTACCTTTCGGAAAACAACCAGGCAGCTGTCAATAAAATCCAGGAATCATTGAAGACGCAGTATGTGATAGTCGTGTGGACTGAACGATTGGGATTTGTCGTAGGAACGGGATGTTCATTCACGGCGCCCTTTGGTCTTATGGGAGGTGATTTTTTCCGCATAATGATTCCCGTGAGGCTCGTTGCCTATCCGCAGAAGAAGGTTGTTGCCCACTGCAATACCGTTTATGAGAGCTATTATTCCCAGTTCAGGCCCTTTAACAGTTCCATTGACAAGCTCCTGGTTTCCGCAGCCGAGGAAACGGTAAAAAATTTTCAGGCGGTCCTGGAAACGGGACAGGCCAAATAATAAATAAGGAGAGAACCATGTATCGATATAGATTACATATAGTACTGACAGTACTGCTGCTGGTTTCATTAACATCCTGTATGAAGACCTTTACTTTGAAGGAAAAGGACATGAAGCTCGAAGGAGGCTCCATTGCTGTTATCTCGGGACTCAACCACGAGGCGAATCTGTCTATGGCCATTTTGGTCACTGATGAACTGCAGAAAAATTCCCGCTTCAAGGTTTTGAGCCAGAAGGATATCGCCGGTGCTCTTCCCTATTATCCCGTGCGCATACAGGGGCCCTGGACCAGGGCTTATGTGCAAATTGATGAGGACTACACGCAGACCGATATCGAGAAAATAAAAAAAATGCAGAAAAGGCTGGGCGTGAAGTATATCTATGTGCTGTGGATGCCGGCCAGCATCAGCTGGGGCGGTAGCGGCAGCGATGTGGATGAGCTTCACGCTATTTCACAACTCTTTATGTTTCCCGGGGGGAAGGAAATCGGCAATGGCGAGTTTGTCATGAGACTGTTCACGGGAGGCCTGGTAATTGGCCAGAGCGCAAAGTCCAAAAAGGAACTCATGGAACAGTTTGCACAAAAAATATCGACAGACATCGTGACGCAGATGAATATGCAGAAAAAATAGAGGTTACAGCACAGGCAGGGTAAATCAAAATTTCACGCCGATGGTAAAGTAGGGAATGCCCAGAGGCGTATACTTCCATGTCTCCCGGAGATATTCTTTGAAGGCCGGGAAGCAGAACCCGAAGTCGCCAAATACTGTTTCCCCCGCAACGCGCAGGCCGTACAGGATAAACCAGTATTTTCCCGTCATATCGGCACTGCCTGCAGTGCCGATTACCGTTGCAGCTTCAGCCAGGAAGGACCAGGTGCCGTTGATGGAATAGCGATATCCCGCATTCGGTATTATCAAAGCGCCGTTGCTAAAATCGAGACCATAATCTTTTTCGTGCAGTGCCACCGCGGCTATGGTGGTGTTGATATTAAAGAGATGACGGCCATAGGTTCCCGTGGCTGCAAGGTGTCCGCCGGCCATGAATAAATAATACTGTTCGGGATTGTCGATATAGGGGCCGATGATGCCCGTGATGGCACCGCCGCCCACGGACCAGTGTTCGCTGATCCGGGTGTTCAGGGTTATATGGGGAAAGGCGCCGATAACGTAAAAGGGGAGGTTCACATAAGCCCCGGCCGTCAGGTTTTCATTAAAGCTGTACTGTATGTCCCAGAGCCCGGCCGCGTATCCCGTTGCGCTCAGTTCACCCTTGTCGGGACTCAGGGCCGTGGAACTGAAGATGATACGGTCACGGGTATTGGTGACGATTTCTGCGGCAACGCCGTGGAACTCCATGACTGCGGTCAGCATCACCGGCAAAATGAGGTATAATCCCTTTCCCATGAGCCATTCTCCCTTTTAAATTAAATTCAGCACACAGTAATAGAAGGGAATCTGTTTCTGTCAAGTTTTAAAGCTCTATTATGGAACAAATATAGTAAATTAGGGAAATATGGATTACAGTATCTTACAAAAACTTACAAATTGTATCTTCACTTGTATATTTCATTTGACAATATAACTTTAGCTCATGAATTGAAAGGATAGATGAAACCAGGGAAACAGGATATGTTTTTCTGAAGTTATGCTATCATCATTATCAATCCGTGAGGTCTCATGAATGTGGACTGCCGTTTATCGGTGCAGGATCTCAGCTTTTCCTATGGCAGCACCTCTATTCTGAAGGGAATTTCCTTTGAAACGGGCGGGGGAAGCCTCTGTGCTCTTCTGGGGCCCAATGGTTCAGGGAAGACCACCCTTCTTAAGTGTATCTGCGGCATTCTGACGATGGGAAGCGGCGCCGTTGCCATAGGCGGCGAGAATACGGCCGTCATGAACCGCAGCAGAAGATCGGCCGTGATCGCCATGGTCCCCCAGCAGGTCCATGTGCTCTTTCCCTATACGGTGCTCCAGATGATTCTCATGGCCCGTGTAGGCCAGTACGGCAGAATGTGGACCCCGGGCACGCGCGACCACGCTGAGGCGATGCGGATCCTTGCGGAGGTTAATATCCCCCATCTGGGGCATCGGGTCTTTAATGAACTGAGCGGCGGTGAGCAGCAGATGGTGCTCCTGGCCAGGGCCCTGTATCAGGAGCCTCGCGTCCTCCTTCTTGACGAGCCCACCTCGCACCTTGATTTCAGGAATCAGTATGCCGTCATGGATCGTATCGCCGGTATTACCAGGGAGAAGGGGATTATATCGCTCATATCCATGCACGATCCGAACCTGGCGGCGCGATACTGCCGGCGCATGATTCTGCTCCGGTCGGGATCGGTTGTGGGGCAGGGGGGCCGCGAGGATGTTTTCAATGCCGAATTTCTGGGAAGACTCTACGGACTTTCCCTTACTATCGAAAGAACAACGGGCGGTCACAGGATCGTTTTTCCCATGGAGGAGACGATGTGAAAAAAATAACGGTATTCTTGTGCTGGTTCCTGTTAATGTTCTTTTTTACGGCATGCGGATATTCCGATAGAGGAGATGCCGGCAGGGGCCGCACCGTGATTGACGACCTGGGACATGAGGTGCGGCTTCCCGGGAAAATCGACCGCATCGCCACCAACTACGGCATTGCCGCCCACATGGTCATCGCTCTGGGAGCGGGCCATCGCCTTGTTGCCCTGGACACCTATTCCCGGGACAACAGTTTTTACCATGAGGTCGTTCCGGCCATAAAGGAGCTGCCACAGGCAGGCCTCCCTTTTGACGCAGACCCGGAGATAATCCTGAAAAGCAGACCCGATATCGTTCTCACCATGGGAAGAATGGGTGACGGCGGACTCCGTCTCTCCCGGTACGGCATAACGGCTTACGCGGTAAAGGCCGAGACCATTGAGTCTCTTCCCGAATCCATGCTGAGGCTCGGCTCTGTCCTGGGATGCGGGGAGAAGGCCAGCCGGTTTTCCCGTTACTACAATGATAAGATTAAAATGATCCGACGACGTCTCAAGGGAATAGCTGAAAAGGAGCGCCCCCTGGTGTATCTCACGGGCCCCATGGGTCTTTTTTCCACCTGTTCGGGCGAGATGATGCAGCACCATATTATTGAACTGTGTGGCGGGAGAAACGCCGGTGGAGCCCTGCGGGGGATGGGCAGCGGTCATGGATGGACCAGTGTTTCCATGGAGCTGGTCATAGCATGGAATCCCGGGGTAATCCTCATTATAAAGCTGTCCCCCGTAAGGGTGAAGGAGGTGACGGCTCAGCCCGAGCTTGCCGGTGTGGATGCCGTGAAACATAAACGGGTATACGAGTACCCGAGCCGGCTCTATCCCTGGGATTATCCGTCGCCGCAAACCATACTGGGCATGCTGTGGCTGGCGAAAAAACTGCATCCCCGGCTTTTTGACGACATCAATGTTCAGCGGGAAGCCGATGACTTTTTTACCGTTTTTTACGGTAAGAGTTTTTCTGCCATGGGGGGAAGTCTGTGACGGCAATACGCGGCAGCCGGTTCCGTCGGGAGTTCCTGGTATTCACCGGTTCCATTATTCTTCTCGGAGCTGCGGTGATAACAGCGCTCGTCGTGGGGCGGTATCGCGTAGAGGCCGGGACTCTTCTGGACCTTGTGCGCATGGCCTTTTCGGGAGAGGCTATTCCTGAATATCTGGAAACACCGCTTCTCGTCATCCGTTCGGTTCGTATGCCCCGCATTATCATGGCCGTCATCGTAGGGGCTTCCCTCTCGGTTTCCGGGGCCGTGTTTCAGGGCATATTCAGAAATCCCCTGGTCTCACCTTCTATCCTGGGGGTTTCGGCCGGGGCCTCTTTCGGAGCCGCCCTGGCTATCATTCTGTGGAGGACGAATACGGTCAGCGTCGAGGTATCGGCCTTCATCTGGGCCCTCGCGGCTGTAACAGTGGCTTACCGCATAGGGCGGCGCGGGGGATCGTCGGTGACCACCCTGGTCCTGGCCGGGGTCATAGTCTCGGCTCTCTTCACCGCGGCGCTTTCCTTCATCAAATATACCGCCGATCCCTATGAGGAACTGCCGGCAATCGTGTTCTGGATCATGGGAGGGTTTACGGGGATACTCTGGAATGATGTCTTCCGGGTCCTGCCCCCCGCTGTTGCGGGGATAACGCTGCTTATTCTCTTTCGATGGCGCCTCAACGCCCTTTCTCTGGGTGATGAGGAGGCCACTGCCATGGGACTCAACGTACATCGGGAACGCGTCATTTATATTATCCTTGCTACACTCATTGTAGCCACGGCCATTTCGGCCTGCGGCGCCATCGGATGGGTGGGCCTGGTTGTTCCCCATATGGCGCGGCTCATCATGGGTCCCGACCATAATCAGGTCATTCCCTTTTCAGCGGTCCTGGGCGGCGTGTTCATGCTGGTTATGGATACTATCGTGCGCGTTCTTCCCGGCGGAGAGATGCCCATCGGCATAATAACGTCCTTTCTCGGGGCGCCCTTTCTCACCTACCTGCTTCTGCGCAAGCAGGGCGGAGACTGGCAGATGTAAACAAGGAGTATGATATGGAATGTACTTTCTGCGCATGGCAATGCGAAATTAAAGAAGGAGGCACCGGACAGTGCCGCATGTATACACTGGATAACGGTTCAATACGGGAACGCTTCCCGGATCGCTGGTCTTCTCTCATGGTAAGCCATATCGAGTCCGTACCCCTGTATCACTTCATGCCCGGGAGCCGCTGTCTCATCATCGGGTCGGCGGGGTGCAACCTGGACTGTCATTACTGTTCAAACGCCTTCATCGCCAGGGCAGATCCGGAAAAGGCCGTTCTCAGCACTGTCGACGGTGATACGGTGATCCGCCGTATGAAGCAGACGGGAAGCAGTTCCCTCGTGTTCGGCATCAATGAACCGGCCGTTTCCCTTCCCGGCTTTCTCCGCCTGGCCAGCCGCTGCCGCGACGAGGGTATCCCCGTGGGGTCGCTGACGAACGGTTTCCTCACCACCGAAAGCGCCGTGATGCTGGGAGAGGCATGCCAGGCGGTAAATATCAGCCTCAAGGGCTTCACTGATGATTTTTTCCGGCGCCATGCCGGAGGCGGGTCCGTGGAGCCCGTAAAGCGCAGTATAGAGATTCTGAGCAAAATGATCCACCTGGAAATAACAACTCCCGTGGTTCCCGGTGTTAATGACGGAGACCTGGAAAGGATGGCTGAGTTCATCGCCTCCTGCGGGCGCCATATCCCCTGGCATGTATTCCGGCTGCAGCCGGAGTACCGCATGACGGGTCATGCCGTGTCATCCGTGGAGGAACTGGCACGGCGCGTTGAATCGCTGCGGAAAGAGCTTCCCTTCATATATTTCGGAAATTTCGCCGGGTCGCAGTGGGTGAGCACGCGATGTCCTGACTGTGGTGAAACCGTCATAGAAAGGATCAACCTGGGAGGCTGCGGTGCAAAAATGACTGGGCATGCATTGAAAGACAAGAACTGTGCTTCATGCGGGGCCTCCATAGCCTTCAGGGGCAACATAAATTTCTATACAGGAGAGGGGCAATGGACATCGGCATCATAGACGTGGGTGAATGGCAGAAGGTGGTTGACTTCAGATCGGGACGCACTGCCACGGTTCCGGACCGGAGAACGGCTGATGTGGCGGCGGTAAAAGAAATAATGTCCGCCCATCCCTATCCCGGCGACTGCGAAACGGAGTCCGTTGACTGGGCCTTCGCTACAGCGCAGTCCCTTATCGGTATTTTTGATCCCCGCTGTGTGATAATTACCGTGGGAACCCTTTATTTTACGGAAATGTCCCGTTCTCCCGGGGAATACGACAGGAGGCAACTGCTTGACGGTATACTGCAGTCACTGGAGAAGTTTAAAAGTAACTTCGACGGCGATGTGCTGGTTGCCGGAACGGGGTCCATGCTTCCCGTGGAGGGCTTCATTGAATGTCAGAATCTGCAGGGACTGAGCTGTGCCCGGGGCATGGGCCCGGTCCACTGCGGTTTTTATGACCTCTCGGATCATGACATGGCGTATCTGCGGGAACATCCCGGCATGGAACGCCTTCTCACCCGTGAAGAGGCGTTGAAGGACTGGGATGCCGCCGATGATTTTAAAGAACGGTTCCCCGAATATATTGCCGTGGCGCGGCGGGGATGGGCCTTCAGGAACTTTGGGTCGGGCCCGCGCCCGCTGCTTAAAATATCGGCCCGGGACCGGGAAATCCCCATCGTGTCTCCCCTGACGGTGGAATCCATCACGGCAGTGCCTGCGGTGATGGACGGCATCCTTTCCCGGGGCGGGAAGGTTGCCCTGGTCGTGATTGAGGGAGCGGGATGCGATGATATCCCCGGCGGCAGCCCTTGCAGTGCCGAGCTTGACTGGTACACCTACACGGGAGGCGATGATTTCTACCAGGCCCTCATGACCGGGACAGAACTTTACCGGCAGAGTTATCCGCCGGGATTTCGTTATTACTTTGAAGACACGCCTGACAAGCCCTATCCCTATTCGGGGCCGTATAGGGAACTTCCGTCGACGCCCTGGATGTCCCGTGGTATAAAAACAATTGCGGCCGGAAGCCGGGGTATCATCACCCATGTCATGTCGGGCGCCGACATAGCGCTGGAGTGTTTTGCCCGCGCCCTGTACAACTACGGTACCATGGCCGTGATCCGGGGAGACGGGGGAAAATGACCCGCCGGGAGCGGATAACCATACTCACTCTGTCTTTGCTCGTCGTTGTCGTAGCGGGATTTGTCCTGTTCATTTTTCACGGTTTCACCGACGTGGAAAAAAAGAACGGGGGGCGGTATGTTACGGACAGGGTTGGAAATAAAATGCTGATTCCCGAAAGGCCCGTTCGGATCGCCTGCCTGGCGGGACCATCTTATGAAAAAATATTCATGCTGGGAGGCGCAGACAGGGTAGCCCTTATTCCCATTGAGATGCCTTCGTGGTCGTATGTGCTCAACCCGGAACTGAAAAATATCCCCATATCTCCCTATGGCCATGGCGGCGCTGACGTGGAGCGCATGCTGCAACTCAAGGTGGACCTGGTCATCCACTGGCCCTGGGCCGTGAGCAGGGAGAGCCTGGAACGGGCCGGTCTCACGGGAGTTTGTCCCTACACGGACAAGCGGCGGCCTGAAACCATGGAGGCCTTCATTAACAACTATCTTGACGAGATACGTTTTTATGGTGAGATACTGGGAGGGGACGCTCCTGACAGGGCCGGGGAGTATTGCCGGTATTACCGGGAAATCGTAAGCCTGGTGCGCCGGCGGATCGATAGCGTTCCCCGGGGAGAACGGCCCCGCGTCTATTACGCCATGCATAGTGATCTTCTTTCCACGCAGGGGAAGAACAGCACAACGGCCTGGTCTGTAACTATGGCGGGCGGTGAGATGGTTTCACGCGAACTGACGGAGTATTTTGCCGGTGTTTCCGTGGAGCAGGTCATTGCCTGGAACCCGGCGTTTATTTTTGTGGGATATCAGGGCGATACGGATTCGCCGCTTTTCAAGAGCGCCTGGAAATCGGTAAAGGCAGTAAAGGAAAAAAATGTATATAGAATCCCCCGGGGTGCTTTTTTCTGGGACATGGCCAGCACCGAGGGCGGCCTTTTCCTTCTTTTTATGGCTAAAACCATGTATCCACGTCAGTTTTCCGATGTGGATATGGTGGAATACACGTGTAACTTCTACAAGAGGTTTTACCGATATCCTCTTACGGACGGACAGGCCCGCAGGATATTAAAGGGACAGCCGCCGTTATTGTAGGGACAAATAGCGATTTGTCCCTACAATGGCAACGACAGCATTGTATTATTCCAGAAAACTGCCCAGTTCAACCCGCGCCCAGGGTGTCTTCTGCGAGGGGTCAGAGCCGTAATAGCCAAAAAGCCCTTCAAGGACCAGCCCCGTATTGTCAAAGACGGCATGGTGCCCTTCTATCTCGCCGCCCTTCTCATAGTATTCCAGGTCGCCGTAGACGCAGTTGGGATTGAGAAAATCAATAATGTCGCGGGCCGTATCGAAATCGATGGTCCCGTATTCCTGCTCCAGAATTTTATAGAGCTCCCCATAGCGCCATTCCGAATCAGTGGTGTCACGCACAAGTGAAATCCAGGGGTCCATGGAGGTGAAGGCCATGCGCGGAATTATATAGTGGTTCGTGGCCATGACCAGGTCGGACCATGATTCAATCTGCTCGGGGAAATAGAGACCCAGGGTTCGGGAGCCGTCGGGCAGGGTGATGGCGAAACCGATGTCCTGAAACTCTTCAGGATAGATCCAGTCCTGGGTGCGCGTCATGATGCCGCGCTCGGGAAGCGTGTTATCGAGTAGATTTATCCACGGCGCCAGCAGGTACTCCTGCCAGGCGCGCAGGGTATCGGGCCCGTTAATTTCTTCGCCGCTGCTATCGGCACTCATGCCCTCTTCGATGACAATGCCGTTGGTATATGTATCGCTGTACTCATCGTCGCCGAGAATATAAAGCCAGGATACGCCCCTGTCCTGCGTCTTCATGCGCGCCACGGCAGTGTCAAGACCGGGGCAGTTCTGCACGATATCCCGCATGACCAGGAGGCAGCACATGCCCGGCGTGCTCCTGGTGCCGGTGCCCATGACCACATCCATGCCCATGGAAAGACCCTGCGAATTGATGCCCGTGGTCTGTCCAACGAATCCCGGGGCCGTGACGCAGGTGAAGGGAAGGCCGTTGTCGGGGAGATACACAGCCATGCAGGCCACGTCCTGATAGATATGGGCCGTGGGGAACATGAAGTCCCTGCCGTGATAGACCCCGCCGTCGGCAGTCGCGTTTCCCGATATCACGAATTCATTACATCCCAGCACAAAGGGATCGGCCTTCAGGAAGCGAACCGCATCACCATCCATCTCGATCGTGTCGCTGTTGTTTTCTATTTCAGCCTGTACTTCCGCGGGCAGCTCTCCCTTTCCGGCCAGGCTGGGAAGCACGCCGGTCATGATCATGGCAAAAAGTGCGTCTATGCCTTCGTTGAGGAGCAGTACATCGTCGAAGGTCACCTCGTATCCACGGTCCGAGGCCCCGCGGGCCACACCGGCCATCTCCTCTTGCAGGTAACCCGGTATGGAGGGCAGGGCATTTTTGCACGATACAAGGCCCTCGCTTATGATATAGTCGAAGAGGATTTTTGTTTTCACGGGATCAATGCCGCTCAAGGACTTTATGACACCGCCGGTAAATTCCTTTGTCATACGGTAAACACCTTCGGCCATGAGATAGCCCATCTGGTAGCCCATGGCTTCCGCGGAGCCCTGGAGAATGAGGAATTTTTTGCCGTTGCCGTCCACGGCAAGATAACCTGTTGCTCCTTCTGCCGTAACGGACTCGATGATAGTCAGGCCGTTGGCCTCTATGCCGGCCAGGGCATCGGCGGCCACGGTGCCGCATCGGTCCTGGTCCCTGTCACTTCCTGCGGGAGAGTCCTGGAAGCATCCCGCCAATATGGCGGCGAGAAGAAAATGAATGATAAGTAAAATCTGTGCCGGTTTTATCATGATATCCTCCTTTTGGAATATGGGGTCAGAGCCCCTTTTCGGAAAAAATGGGGTCAGAGCATTGCCAGGGGCATACATGCTCTCAGTGTAAGACGGGAACCGCAAAATTGCATTGATAATGATTACTGGCCCGGCCGGCCACAGCCGGCTGGAATTAACGTGTACTGCAAGTATACTCTAATACGAGCATATAAATGACGCGGGGAAAAATCAAGAAAAAACCGTCCAATGGGTCAAAATTCATTTATTTTCCATGGGCAGCTCTTCCTTCTGCCACCGGCCCATACCGCCGGAAAGGTTGTAAACCTCGTCATATCCCCGTGAATAGAGGAACATAATGGCATAGGCCGACTGGACGCTGCCGTTGCAGACGCAGACAATAATGGCCTGTCGGTCAGGGATCAGCTTTTCGTAGAGATCGGGGAGCTCTTTGAGGGGGATATTGATGCTGCCGGAAATCCTGGACTTTTCAAAGGCGGCTCTGTCCCGGACATCTACGATGACCGGGCTCTGACCCTCCCGTGATTGTTCCAGGACCCATTGCGGCGGCTTCATCCTGAATGAGCCGTCCATGACAGCGAGAAATCGGCTGATTCGGTCGGTATTTTTATCCATGCGGAAATACGCCCCTGTATAAAGAATATTTTGATTATATCGGCAACGTCATTATTTTGAAGGTAGATTTTTATAGTAAAGAAACTTTTGTCAATCTCGAAATTAAAAATATAGTAAAATACTAAAATAATCTTGATTTTTTCAACATCGTGGAATATCATATCAATCATTGACGATAAAGGTGAAAAGAGGTTATTCATGAAGACAGCGGGGGAAATTCTAAAAGAAAAGAAAAAAAACGTTGGCAGTCTGATAACGGTTCCGGCCGATTCAACACTTTTTGAGGCGCTGCAGGTTATGGCGAAAAATAATATCGGCGCCGTCCTGGTCCGTGACGCGCGTGATGCCATCGTGGGAATCTGGACAGAACGGGACCTGGTCCATAACTCCGCAAAGGACGGCTTTGACTGCCGTAAATCAAGGGTCAGGGACCATATGACGACCCAGCTCAAATGGGCTCAGCATACCGATTCGGTTTACAATCTCATGGATAAATTTCTCGGCATGAAACTGCGCCACCTGCTCATTAAAAAAAATGATGAATATATCGGTATGCTTTCGTCGGGCGATGTGCTGAAGGCCCTGCTGGTGGAAAAAAACCGTGAGCTGAAGGAAGTGACCACTATTGTCGGGTGGGAGTATTACGAAAACTGGAAGGTTGAATGAGACCCCCGGAATCCGGGCTGTTTAAAGTATTGACATTTCGCTGTTTTCTGTGTAAAATCAATCTGCTGAGTTCTTGAACCAGATAAAAATTCTCCTGTGGAGGTTGACCATGGCATATAGAATCAATGCCGATGAATGTACCGCCTGCGGCGCCTGTGAGCCCGAGTGCCCGGTTGAGTGTATTTCCGCGAAAAATGACGGAATCAGGATCATCGACGAGGATGCCTGTACCAGCTGCGGCGCCTGCGCCGATGTGTGTCCCGTGGAGTGTATTCACGAGGTTTGACGCATCTTCCGGCGGTCGGGTGCTTTCCCTGCCCCTGCGGGCAAGAACGCCCCGGCCGCGGAATTATTACCGCATAACAAAGATCCTTCTCTTGATTTTCCCCGCTTAATGACTGCTTGAGAAAGCCTTTTATTAAATGATGTGTTTTGCCCTGTCTGCCCGGCCCAGGGTCAGAGCCTGTTTTGGGCTCTGACCCCTTGTCTTGCCGGAGGTTCAGCGTTATTATAGAGTAATAATGATACTGGCCGATTTCCTCGCTTCCGCAGCTATCAATGAGAATAAAATACAGCCTGTCAATGCGGTAAAATAGTAAGAAAAAGTAAATACTAGTAATAATTAATAATGTCATTTACAAAATGCAACTATAAATTACAAAAGGTTTGACAGACAATTTTGTCATATTTATTGTGCCTTTTAAGGCATAATAAATGCCGGTGAGTAAAGCGGCGGACTGCTTTGTAAAGAATTCATACAGATAAAAAAACTTTCTTTAAAACAGATGTGCCTTTTTTTAAAAACCGGATTACTCACGGAAAAAAACAAAGATCATTTGGGGGACTTTATGAAGGTGAGATTTAATTCACTGTTACTGGCATTTTCTTTGTCCGTAACACCCGCTTTTCTGTTCGGTCAGGATATTGTTCCGGCAGAAGGTACCGACAATACGGCCAATACCGCCGTGGAGAAAAAGGAAGAAAAGAAGGATACCGGCAAAAAGGGAGCCGGTGTGTTTACCATGGGTGAGATCGTGGTAAGGGACAGGGCCGTGGCGAATATTGAGGACGCCACTTCGACCATTGAGATTACAGCCGAGGATATTGAGGCCCATGGCAGCAAGGATCTGGGAGATGCGTTGCGTCATGTACCCGGTATCAAGGTTGAAGCCGGTTCCGACGGATCAACGGGCTTTTATATGCGTGGTTGGAGGGACTCAAAAGTGAATGTCCTTATTGATGGTCTGCCGGTACAGGACGGCTTTAAGGAATTCATCGATGCTTCCCGAATACCTGTACAGAATATCGCCAGGATAATCGTTACTAAGGGTTCTTCTTCAGCCCTATACGGAACTTCCGGGTCAATCGGCGCTATCAACATTATTACGCAGAAGCCTGTATCGGAATTCGCGAAATTCAGTATTGAGTACGGTACGAGTGATAATAACGCCTTTAATATTGCCATGGGGGCTCCCATGGGCAATTTTTACTACTGGCTTACAGCCTCGGCACGTGTTTCCGATGGATATGATGTATCTGACAGCCTGGATGCTAAAACCAGAGCTGCGTGGGCAAGAAAGCTGATTGCGCCTGTAGTTAACAATCTTGATTTTGATGAAATGGTTAATGATGATGATGTTGATGATAATGATGCATTATATAATTATATCAACAAAGAAGAATGGAGTAAGACCAACTATAAGAAATATCAAGTTGCGGGAAAGGTAGGTTATCAGTTGTCCGATGGTATTGAATTCGGACTTTCGGCTGATTATTATTCCGGTGATCAGTATGGCTATTCTCCGCAGACTAGTGGACTTGCATCTTATAATAATAGTACGCAACTATGGAGTTTACCCTCTGTAAGCAAAGTCTTCAGCGGAGGATATTCAATCTACCCCCGGGATTATAATTATAAAGTTGCACCCTATTTTCTTGTGGATTTAGATAAAGTTTCCGTGAAAGGGAATGTCTTTTTCCGAAAACAATTGAATAGTTATGAACTTTATAATGATCCGGAATATACTATTTTATCCTGGCCTATTGAGCGCTGGACCGATTTTTCAGTCGGATTCAACCTCTATCCCTCATACAAGCTCGCCTCCTGGAATAAGCTGAACGGGGCTATATCCTTCCGGCATGATGACCATCTCGAAGTTGCAACGGATATGGAGGCGTTGCCTGATACTGATGTAACCGGACAGGAGTTGACTCTTGCTCTTGAAGATGAAATGAGTTTTCTTGACAATATGATACAGGCAACTGTCGGCATTTCCTATGATGCAAAAAATATCTCGAAATATAAAAAGAATGTCGCCGGTTCCATGGTTGAACAGGATCTTATTTCAGATGACAGTTACATATGGGGAACTTCTGATTCATTCAATCCTGTTGTTGGAACTGTTGTTGAGCCGCTCAAGGATTTTCTTGTTGTACGGGCCAGCGGTTCAATGAAAACCCAGTTTCCTTCACTCCAGCAATATGCAGGTGTTCTCCCAGGCTATAGTCTCAAACCTGAAAAATCTTATAACACAAGCGGTGGTTTTGAATTATTACTTCTAGACAGAGCTCTGTCTTTTAGAACAGATTATTTTTATAATTATTTTAAAGATAAAATTGAAAGTTATCGGGATTTTCTGCTTGGTAAGCAAAGTTTTAATACAGGTAAAGTACAATGTCATGGAGTAGAGCTTACATTCACAAGTTCTTTCAAAAATATAATGAACTATGCTGATGTTGATTTAGGGTTGTCCTATGCCTTTATAAACAACAGGATTGATTCTGATATTGCCAATTCCAGTGTTAATAAAGGTGACAAGTATGAAAATACTCCAGAGCATCAGCTTATGGCTGATCTGCGGTGTCGACTGAAAACAGGTTTTGCTATGACTGTGTCGGCCATTCATGAAAGAAATGCCATCAAGTATGTGATGAAATCAACTCCGGATACGGCTACTCCTGAAGATTATTCAACACAGTATTTCAAGGAAGTACAGCTACACAATCCTCTGAGAATCGACATCAAGGTGGCTCAGACCTTTGCTGAGAAGTATACATTCTATGTGATGTGCAAGAACATCACCGACGATTACGACACAGACCCCTTTGATCCCGGTCCAGGAAGGATGTGGTATTTCGGCGGAAGTGCACAGCTGTAATATTAATAATGCAGGCAAAGCTGTAATTTTTTGGTAACAGGCATGCAGCTTTTCAAATAACTTGAGGGTTGTTCCGGAGATGATCCCGGGACAACCCTCTCTCCTTTTTTAAAAGCCTGACCATCTTTATCTCATCCAGTTCCATTGCTAATCCGATCCGCTATGCCGCCTCACGGGATTCCATCTCCGGAAACAGGTGCCTGTACGACATTACATCTACCTCCAGGCTCTGACCCCCAGTATCATTTTTAAAAAGGCGGAGCCAGGCGTTTTCGGTACGCCTCCTCATACCTGAGAAATTTTTCGACACAGGCTGAAAAATTATCACCCAGCCGGGTGAAAAAAGGATGCCGGGTGATTTTGACCGGTGCCTTGTAGTTCTCTATCAGATAGACATTGATAAATCCCACATCTGCCTGCCGTGGGTCATGTACAAGTTTTTTACGCACGGGATTATATCCGATATACCATAGCAGCCATAGCAGATACTGCTCTGGATTCTCCGCTTCCTCGATCACGGTTGATCCAAACCGTTCATTCCAGAAGGGTCCCGTGGATTCCGTGGATCGGTTATACATTTCTGCTATGCGCGCCTTGATATACTGCATGATCTTTGATACTGTTTCTTTATCATCCAGAGTACGGATGACAATATGAATGTGATTTGTCACTGGTTCTGCTGCGATTAGTTCAAAGTCATACTTTTCCTGACATTTTTTGACGGCCTCGATGAGGTATTTTCGTACATGGCTGCTTCTCATGAGGTCTTTTTTTCCGTGGCAACGGGTGAAACAGTGGTGTGTCTTTCCCTGGGCGATATTTCTCAGTGGTCGTGGCATTAAGTACGCTCCTCCTTATGAAGTTGTTTCAATTATATAGACGAAGGAGCGGTGTGAAAATTTAAAAGTTTTTGTGATAGAGGAAGTGGGGGTCAGAGCATTTTTTTTGGATAAGAGAAGGCAATGAGGGCTCTGACCCCAGGCTGATAGGAATAAAAGAGAACTACACCTCAGAGATACCGATCAACAACCATGCGGGCGAAATCCATGGAGGCTGTAAAGGCCGGTGAAATGGCATTGAGGATATGCAGGGTCCCGCCGTCTTTGAGCACGATAAAATCCATGACCATCTCACGTTTCTTCCTGTCGATGAGCTGGGGCCTAATGCCCGACTTTTCGGAGTGCATTATATCGCCGGGACGGAGCCCTCGTACCAGTTTTTCCGCGTCCCTGAAGAAAAATTTACCGATGTATTTGACGGGCTCGCTCAGGGCTATATGGCGAAAGCCCGCATTGCTGAAGAGGAGCAGGGCGTCCCAGAGAAGGAGGGTCAGAGCCTCGGAGTCCATGCCCGCCACGAGGCCGTAGTTTTCCCGGCCGAAGGCGGGAATGGCCGTGGGTCCTATATAGGTCGTGCCGTCGACACCCCGGGTAAAGTGAACTCCCAGGAAGGGGTTTCGAATATTGGGCGCAGGATAGATGCTTCCCCTGACGGTTACCCCGCTTGCGGGCGAGAGCTTCCGGTATGTCCCCTTGAAGGGAATGAGCCGGTAATCGCATCCTAGGCCAAAGGCATGGGCTATGCGGTCGCTGTAAGCTCCTGCTGCATTGATAAAAGTATTGAATTGAATGGGGCCTTTATCGGTGATGATTGAACCCGAGCCCTGCTGTTTCAGAAATTGTGTCCCTGTCAGGATGGTGATATTCTTTTGCTTTGTCAGGTCATCATATAGGCTCTTCATTATCGCTTTGGGGCTCACCATGGCCGTTTCCGGTGAATACAGGGCTCTGACCCTGGTTCGGGCCGAAGGCTCCAGTTCGGACAGTTCTTTTTCGCTGAGTATTGATACGGGCGAGCCGTTTGCCAGGGCCCTGCGGTACAGCTCGTCCAGGACCGGCAGCTCCTCTTCGTTTTTTGCAACAATCACCTTGCCCGATTCCAGCAGGGGAAGTCCGTGTTCGCGGCAGTACTCCTTCATGAGACGGTTTCCCCGTAGGCACGATGCGGCCCTCAGGCTGTCCGGGGCATAATAGATACCGGCGTGGAGAACGCCGCTGTTGCGTCCCGAGGCATGGAGCCCCACGGCCTCTTCTTTCTCGATGATCAGTATGTCGGCATTGCCGCGACTGACCAGTTCCCTGGCAATGGTGAGACCGATGATCCCGCCACCGCAGATGAGTATGTCTGTTTTCAGTTCTTTCATGGTAAATTCCTGGTTTATTTACAATGAGATTTAAATGCAGGATAAACGTTATTGTGTCAATACATTATAGCGGTCTCTGACTTCGTGTAGGGGCTCTGACCCCTTTTTAAGTAAAAAGTATGCTCTGACCCTTTATTCTCCGACAAGAGACGCCTCAATCTCCTCGCGCACAATCCCTTTGCTGTCGCCGAGGAATTCCTCCAGGGCGATGCGGGCATCGGAGCCGGTTATGCGTCCCAGGGCCCAGGCAGCCATGGCTCTGACCCTCTCATCGTCGTTTTCCCTGAAAGCGCGCACCAGGTCAGGAACATATACGGGGTCGGCGCTGTTGCCCATGACGCGAGCTACGTTCATTTTCCACCGCCAGATGTTGTTGTAGCCCATGTAGAACATGTGGGGCCACACCAGTTTTTCAAAGTAATCCTTATCCATGTGGAGCAGGCGCGAGAGATTGAAGTTTTCGGCCTTCAGGGCGACGCGCCTGTTCTGCGGCAGTTCCTGGGACATCCAGGCCTCGTTGCGGGGGCACACGTTCTGGCAGCGGTCGCAGCCATAGACGTACATGCCCATGGGTTCCCGCAGCTCCCTGGGGGTCAGACCGTCGCCGTAGTAGGTCAGGTAGGATATGCAGCGGCGCGGATCAATGGTGCCGTCTCCCTTCAGTGCCCGCGTGGGACAGGCTGCGACGCAGGCGTTCCGGCACCAGTCGGGGCACCCCATGCGTACAGTGGGTGTGTCCGGTTCAAAGGATTGGTCCGTCACTACTGCCATGGGGATGATCCAGGAACTTTTACGCGCCACCCGTTCGGCATAGAGGAGGCAGTTTTTACCGAAGGTGCCCAGGCCCGCACGGGCCGCGGCGGCCCGGTGGGGCAGGTTGAAGGGGACCTTTGAGTCGATGCCGTTGTCCCTGAGATAGCTTCGGAAGTTTTTGATACGCAGAGTCAGACCGTCCTTTGTAACACGGTCGTCATCGAGGTAGCAGCGGCCGAAATTATGTTCGATGCAGGCCGGAAAGGATTCCTTGAAGTAAACATCGAGAAGCACGATGATAGACCCGGCGCCGGGAAGTATCTCTGTGGGGTCAGAGCCCTTCATGAGCTGCAGCCCGGCCGACTCGGCCCATCCGTATTCCTCCATGCGGCCCGAAAGAATCCTGCGGTGTTCAGTGAAGGGTTCCGCCGTGGTGAACCCGATATCGTCGAATCCCAGTTCCTTTGCCTTCGTGATTATATCAGCTTTCTTAATCATTGCCGCACCTCGTCGTGTAGTATGTTAATCGTTCTAAGGGTAAAATATCAGACCGTGGATGCCTTTGGTTCTATGCATTTCGTTTTGATTCGATAAGCTCCTTGAGAGAACTTATACACTGGCGCATATCCCTTTCATCCTTGCTCACCCGTGACAGCATGATGCCCCCTTCGAGAAGGGCCACGACATGCTTTGCCAGAGCCGGGGGAACGATAGAAGAGTCCAGTTCGCCGGCCTTTACAGCTCCCTCAATGAGCGATGTTATCATGCTTACCCATTCCCGGAATATACGGCTGATGCGCCGGGAGAATTCCTCGTTCGTATCGGCCATTTCCAGGGCAGTATTACCGAAGATGCATCCGCCCGTGAATCCGCGGCTCCGGTGATAGCGGAACACCGCGTCCACCAGGCTGTAGAGTTTATCCACGCAGGTATCGCCCTTCACTTTTCCCTTCAGGTAATCGTTGTACTGCCGTGACGCCTCGTCGATGATGGCAAGGCCCAGTTCCTCCTTGCTGTGAAAGTGAAAGTAGAGGTTTCCCTTTTTAACGCCCGTGGCCTCGATGATATGGGAAATACCCGTATTCCCGAATCCCCGTGTATTAATGAGGGATACTGCCGTACCCAGGATGTGCTCCCGTGTCATTTCGCCCTTTGTTTTTTCCGTCATGATTGTTTCCTGTAATATACTGACCGTTTGGTACAGAATATATGATCCTGGAGATATTGTCAAACAAAATTTATTGCGGGAGAAAAGACCCGTCGCGGTTGCGACCCCGGTGAAAAATTTACCTGTCTATGAACAGAAATTAGCCACCCCTGGAAGGGGTTTGTGAATTATCATTCTTAAGTCCCCCTCCGGGGGATTTAGGGGGCCGTGTCCCCGTGGCGACATTTATAATGATTTTTCCCTGATAAATATTTCTCTCTCAACATATTTTATGTCTAAAAATAACTTGTCAGCTATGCCTTCCTCTCCCAATGTAGTCATTGGCTTTTACATGAAAAGTGACGGCGGCTGCACGGGAGGAGAGCATGATAAGTACGGGCGTATCTTATATCGACGAAATAACGGGAGGCCTCCGTCTGGGCGACAACGTCGTCTGGCAGGTTTCCGACGGTGTCTCCATTGACAGCTTCATAAAGGCCTTTTTTGATACCAACAGTGATTTCCAGAGCAATATCATCTATATCAATTCGAATTACTCCCCGCATACGATTAAAAAACGGTATGATTATCTTTTTCAAAAAAATATTACTCTCATTGACGCCTTTACACATGGCAAGGGAAACAGTGATCCTGTTTTTCTTGATTTTTACCAGGACAGGAATCTTGATCCTCAACGCTTCATCTGTGTTGAAAATCCCCGCGATGTATCGGTGTTCACCTCGG
Source organism: Spirochaetae bacterium HGW-Spirochaetae-1 (assembly GCA_002839375.1). Taxonomy (NCBI): domain Bacteria; kingdom Pseudomonadati; phylum Spirochaetota; species Spirochaetae bacterium HGW-Spirochaetae-1. The sequence continues at coordinate 430,116 of PGXY01000001.1, forward strand.
TCCTGAACAATATAGAGAAGGATAACAAGGATGGTTCCTTTTACATTTTCGACAGTCTTACAGGGCTCTTCGAGCTCTGGAAAAACGAACGGGATGTGATTGATTTTTTTGCCTTTAAATGTCCCAAGCTCTACGATCTGAACACGCTGGCGTACTGGATTTTTGAGCGCGACGCCCATTCAAAGGAATTCATCGCCAGCATCACGCACATCACGCAGGTGATATTCGCCCTGAACGCTTCTCACATGGATTATTACCAGATCAGCATCAACAAGCTGGAAAACAGGTCTTCCTTTCACGATATCGAACCGCGTTATTTCAGGATCATCGACAAGGAGATACGGTTTAAATCGGACCGCATCGATGAAGTTATCCGCATAGGTGAAAAGGTGAAGAAACTCCGCAAGGAGAAAAAGATCACCCAGTCCGAACTCGCCATGGTGCTGGGCATGACTGCCGGGGCCATATCACAGATCGAGAACAACCTGATTTCGCCTTCCCTGCAGTCCCTGGTGCAGATGGCGGCTTTTTTCAACAAGCCCCTGGGCTACTTTATAGGGACAGAACTGGAAAACGAAAAAGACCGGGGATACCAGTTAACAAGAAAGAGCTCCCAGCGGAGCAAGGCGACAAGACCGGTTATGATAGAAGAACTTGTTGAACATCACGATATCTCTATCAAACCCTATGCCGTGACGGTGGCAAAAAACAGCATCATAGAGGGGCCCATCCTGCTGCACAAGGGCACGGAATATCTCACCGTGACCGGGGGGACCATTGACCTGGTCATCAACTCGGACACGGTATCACTGAACAAGGGTGATTCCCTTATCCTTGAGAGCTCCTTCATTTCCCAGTGGAAGACGGCAGGCCAGGACTGTGAGATGGTGTATATTTTACTGAAGTAAAGGGATTATAAGTTTTTATCAGCACTGAATATCACCGCCCGCTCGCTATAGCTCGCTGGTGACACGGAGTTCACGGAGCCTGCCCACGGCTTACGGTTGTTTTTGGAGTTGACTCTTTAATGAATGATTTGATACTCTGGGATTGAAATAAAAAATGTTTATCGGGAAGGACGCCGTATTGAAACCCATCGTCACCGCCAGCACGGGCCTTGAAGGCCTCGATCATATCGTGAACAATCTTAACCTGGGAGACAATGTCGTATGGCAGGTTGACAGTATAGACGATTACATGGAATTTGTAAAACCCTTCCTGGAGCAGTCACTGAAGGAAGGGAGGAAACTCGTCTATATGCGTTTCGCCACGCACCCCCCCGTGGTTGACACCAACGATGCCAGAATTAAAACCTACCAGTTGAATGCCTTTTCCGGTTTTGAGTCCTTCGCTCATGAAGTGTATACCATAATCGACCTTGAGGGGGAAGAGGCCTACTATATCTTTGACTGTCTTTCCGACCTTCTTTCAGCCTGGGCCACGGACCTCATGATCGGAAATTTTTTCGTCATAACCTGTCCCCATCTTTTTGTACTCAACACCGTGGCATATTTCGCCCTCTTCCGGAACAGCCATGATTATAAGACCATCGCCCGCATCAGGGAAACGACGCAGCTGCTCATCGATATCCACCATTTCGGCGGCAGCTATTATGTGCATCCCCTGAAGGTATTGAATCGTTATTCGCCCACCATGTTTTTTCCCCACAAGAAGGAGGGAGAAAAATTTACTCCCATTATCAGCAGTGCCGACGCGGCGGATTTTATTCACTATCTGCATAAGATAACAACGGAGGTTACCAAGAGGAACCTGGATTTCTGGGACCGCCTTTTTCTCGAAGTGGAAGCCCTCAAATGCGGCGATTACTGCGAAGAGGATAATCTCGATATGATTAACCGGCTGTGCCGGATCATTATCGGCCGCGATGAAAGGATTTTTTCCCTGGTGAGGAAGCATTTTATAATCGATGATTTTATCGCCATCAATGACCGGCTTATCGGCACGGGGTTTATAGGCGGGAAGACCACGGGCATGCTCATCGCACGGAAGATGTTGATGAACGACAGCGGGCACAAATGGCATAATCTCATGGAACCCCACGATTCCTTCTATATCGGTTCCGACGTGTTCTATACCTACATTGTGCAGAACGGCCTGTGGAGCCTTTTCATGAAGCATAAGACGAAGGAGGGCTATTTCACGGCCGCTCCGGAACTGTGTGAGCGCATGATGGACGGAACTTTCCCCGATGCCATCAAGGAGCAGTTTCAGCAGATTATCGAATATTTCGGCCAGTCGCCATTCATTGTCCGTTCCAGTAGTCTCCTCGAGGACGCCTACGGGCACGCCTTCGCGGGTAAATATGAGAGCTATTTCTGCGTCAACCAGGGGAGCCCCCAGGAACGCTACCAGGAATTCACCCGGGCCATCCGCCTCGTCTATGCCAGTACCATGAACGAAGACGCCCTGGCATACCGCCTCCAGCGCGGCCTGGACCAGATGGATGAGCAGATGGCGCTCCTGGTGCAGCGCGTGTCCGGCGCCCACCGGCGGAATTATTTTTTCCCTGACATCGGCGGTGTTGGCCTCTCCTACAATACCTATGTGTGGAAGCAGGGCATGGACCCCGAGGCGGGCATGATGCGGATAGTGTTCGGCCTGGGGACCCGGGCGGTCAACCGCGTGGAAGGCGACTATCCCCGCATTGTCGCCCTGGATGCTCCCCAGGTACAGCCCCTGTCGGGGATGGATGACCTGAGAAAATTTTCGCAGCACGATGTCGATATCCTCAATATCGAAACGAATGCCATAGAGACGGTTCCCTTGGGCCGGCTTCTATCGGACCTGCCCGAACTTGACATGAATCGTTTTGCCGAGATGGACCTGGAACTGGCCCAGCGCATCCGCGATATGGGCCTGAAGGAAGCCACGCCCTGGCTCATCAATTTCCGGTATCTCCTGGCCGAGACGCAGTTTCCCGATCAGATGAAGGAACTGATGCAGACCATCGAAGAGGCCTATGACTATCCCGTTGATATTGAGTTCACCGTCAATTTCGCTTCCGACGGCAGGTATAAAATAAACCTGCTCCAGTGCCGCCCCTATCAGGCAAAGGGATTGAAGATGAATGTTGCCATTCCTGAAAACATCGATGAAGCCCGGACCTTTTTTCGCAGCGAAGGGAACTTTCTCGGGGGAAGCATACTGCAGCCCATTACGCGGATCATTTATGTCGATCCGGAAGGCTATTCGCGTCTGAACCAGTCGGGAAAGTACGACGTGGCCAGACTGGTGGGGAAGCTGAACAGGCTCATCGACGACCGCATGAATTTTCCCGCCATGCTCATCGGTCCCGGCCGCTGGGGCACCACAACACCGTCACTGGGCGTGCCGGTCCGGTTCGCCGAGATAAATAACATCAGGGTCCTCGTTGAACTGGCGCAGATGAGCGAGAATGTCATGCCCGAGCTTTCCTTCGGTACTCACTTTTTCCAGGACCTGGTGGAAACGGAAATATTCTATATAGCACTTTTCCCTGAAAAGCAGGGGGTTTATCTCAACATGGATTTTCTCCGTCAATATGAAAATGGTATCCTGAGCATTTTGCCCGACAGCGGGGCCTATGCTGATATCGTACACGTCTACGATGTGGGCAGCGATACTGTAAGCATCGCTGCGGATATCATATCCCAGAGGATTGTCTGCTACAGCTGAGGCTTCCGGAATGTTCCGAGGGGCGGCACTGCAATTCCCATAATGAATTTTTGTTCAGGCCCTGCACATTTTCTTAAAAAATATTTAATCCTTAAGTGGTTTCAGGCGTATTATATTGAGACGTGAATAATATATCAGGAAAAAAGATATGTCAGATATGGGCAGCACCGCTATAGACAGGGCACGGGAAATTTTAGCGGAGGTCTTCGGCTACGAAGCCTTCAGGCCCCTGCAGGCCGAGATAATTGAAGCGGTTATGAAAAAAAGTGATGCCCTGGTGGTGATGCCCACGGGCGGCGGGAAATCGATCTGTTACCAGATACCCGCGCTTATGTTTTCCGGGCTTACCGTTGTTATCTCACCGCTTATTTCTCTTATGAAAGACCAGGTTGACCAGATGAAGCAGCTTGGAGTCGAGGCGGTTCTGCTCAACAGCTCGATCTCGCGTGACGAATACGGCTCCAACATCGCTCTTATCCGGGATGGAACGGCAAAGCTACTGTATGTTGCGCCCGAGACCCTGCTTAAAAATGATATACTCTTACTGCTCACCACCGTTACCGTCGACTGTTTCGCCATTGACGAGGCGCACTGTATTTCCGAGTGGGGCCATGACTTCAGGCCGGAGTACCGGATGATAGCACAGGTACGGAAAAGGTTTCCCCGCGCGGTCTGCATGGCCCTGACCGCCACTGCGACGGAGAGAGTGAGGGGCGACATCAGGAAAAACCTGGAGATGAGTGAGACTTCCGACTTTATAGCAAGTTTTAACAGGGACAACCTGTTTTACCGCATAACGCAAAAAAACGACGCCCTGAAACAGACGCTGGAATTTCTTTCGGGGCATAAAGGAGAATCGGGTATAATCTACGCGTTTTCACGCGACAGTGTCGACCGCATTTATATGAGCCTGAAAAAACATGGATATTCGGTACGGCCTTATCACGCGGGACTGGCCGATGAGGATCGGCGCAAAAATCAGGAGCTCTTTCTGAAAGATGAGGTGCAGATAATTGTTGCCACAATTGCTTTCGGCATGGGAATACATAAAACCAATGTCAGGTTTGTTATTCACTATGATCTTCCCAAGAGCATAGAGGCGTATTACCAGGAGACGGGTCGCGCCGGTCGCGACGGGGTCGATTCCACGTGCCTGCTCCTTTACAGCTATTCTGACATACATAAGATCCGTTATTTCATTGATCAGAAACCCGATGAAACCGAAAAGAAAGCAGCGGTATCACAGCTGAACGCCCTGGTCAACTACGCCGATTCTGAGTGCTGTCGCCGTATTCCCCTCATCACCTATTTCGGTGAGGAATACAGCAGAGAAAGCTGCGGCATGTGCGACAACTGCGTTTCACCCCAGGAACAGGGCGACGACCTGACCCTTGCGGCGCAGATGTTCCTTTCCTGTGTTAAAAGAACGGGCGAAAAATTCGGTACGGGGCATATAGTCCAGGTCCTGCGCGGCTCAGGCGCAGCAAGGATCAGGGAACTGGGGCATAATGGATTGAGCACGTACGGTATCGGCAAAGACTATTCCGTGCAGTCATGGAAAAACATGGCGCGACAGTTTGTAACCAAGGGACTCCTTATACAGGACATGCAGAGTTACGGTGAGCTAAAGCTTACTGAAAAGGGGCATGCTGTGATGAGAGGATTTGAAAAAGTGATGGGGCGGTTTGGCGAGAATGCCACGGCACAAAAAAAGCCCATTTCCGGTATCAGTTATGACGGCATGCTTTTTGAACTGCTCCGTGAAAAAAGAAGGGCTCTTGCCGCTGAAGCGAATGTTCCTCCCTATGTAATATTTTCAGATAAAACGCTCATGGCCATTGCAGAGGCCTATCCACAGAGCAGAGAAAGCCTCATGACAATTCACGGCATCGGTGCGCATAAGATCCAGAAGTTCGGTGAAATAATTATTTCCATCGTTAAAGAGTATTGCGAGGAAAAAGGGATAATTGATAAGACGGTCGAAATTCCCGCTCCGCGTGAATATGTAAAAAAACCGAGACATGTTCAGATCGGCGAGCTGTATAATGCAGGGCGTTCAATTACCGAGATAGAAGCTGCAGAAGGAGTGCAGAGAATAACTGTTATCTCGAACCTCAAAAAATATGTCCAGGACGGATATTCGATTACATCGGCAGGTTTGCGGCCGCTCCTTTCGCTCGATGCGGAGCGTATTTTGTCAGTTATTGCGGCTTTTGACCGGCACGGCCACGAATTTCTAAAACCCGTATTCGAAGAGCTGGGAGGATCCGTCGACTATGATACCCTCCAGATATGCAGGCTCTACTATCTTTGCAGTGACTGAACCCCCGAAAATACCTATAAAATGCCCCTTTTTATCCTGCTTCACCCTTCACTCCCGGTTATGTTACGGTAATGTAAAATTTGCCGTCCCTGGTTCAACTCTTCAAAAAATTAATTGGACAACAGAAAATGACAAAATGATAGTCATGCTAAATGAAATATTAGTTATTCTAACGAATATAAATAAAAATTAAGAATAACTAAATATATAAAATAAAAAACTCAAATAAATGAAGGAGTCATTCAATGTCGGTTCTAAAAGAAGTTTTTGAAAAAGTAAAACAGAGAGACCCTGATCAGAAGGAGTTTCTCCAGGCCGTACAGGAAGTTCTCGATTCTCTTGAGCCAACGGTGGCAAAACACCCGGAATTTGTCAAAGCAGGTCTCTATGAGCGTATCGTGGAACCGGACCGTGTCATCATGTTCAGGGTTCCCTGGGTCGATGATAAAGGCAATGTCCAGGTCAACAGGGGATTTCGCGTACAGTTCAATAACGCCATCGGTCCTTACAAGGGCGGTCTTCGTTTTCACCCTTCAGTAAATCTTGGCATCATCAAATTTCTCGGTTTTGAGCAGATTTTTAAAAACTCCCTCACCACGCTTCCCATGGGCGGCGGCAAGGGCGGTTCGGATTTTGATCCCAAGGGAAAATCAGACATGGAAGTGATGCGCTTCACTCAGTCCTTCATGCGTGAACTCTATCGTCATATCGGTGCCGATATAGACGTTCCCGCCGGTGATATCGGCGTGGGCGGCAGAGAAATCGGCTTTTTGTTCGGCTATTATAAAAAAATAACAAATGAGCATACCGGCGTATTGACCGGCAAGGCTCTTGAGTACGGCGGAAGTCTTATTCGTCCCGAGGCGACCGGTTACGGCGCAACGTACTTCGCCGCTGAAATGCTCGCAACAAGGGGACTGGATCACAAGGGCAGAAACGTCGTTGTGAGCGGCTCCGGCAACGTGGCCCAGTACACGGTTGAGAAAGTCAATGCCCTGGGCGGTAAGGTAATATCCCTGTGCGATTCGGCCGGCACTATCGTCGATGAAAAGGGTATCACCGCGGAAAAACTCCAGTTCGTCATGGAACTGAAAAATGTCCGCAGGGGAAGAATAAAAGAATACGCCGACAAGTATAATTGTTCATACTTCGACGGGAAAAGCATCTGGGATGTAATCAGGGAACAGGGATTGAAAGTTGATATAGCCTATCCTTCGGCAACACAGAATGAGATCAACGGCCAGCACGCGCAGGCACTCATAGACAACGGCTGCATATGCGTATCTGAAGGCGCCAACATGCCGTCAACACCTGATGCAGTGGATATTTATCTGGAGAACAAGATTCTCTACGGTCCCGGAAAGGCCGCCAATGCAGGCGGAGTCGCCACTTCGGGCCTTGAAATGTCCCAGAACAGTCTTCGCATGTCCTGGAGCAGGGAAGAAGTAGATCAGAAACTTCAAACTATTATGAAAAACATTCACAAGGCCTGCCTCGAGGCTTCAGAAGCTTACGGCCAGAAAGGCAACTATGTGATGGGAGCGAATATCGCCGGGTTTACCAAGGTAGCAAAGGCCATGCTCGCCGCGGGGATTGTATAGAAAAATCATATGCCGGGATTCGGTTATGAATCCCGGCATTTTTATCATTCCCCATGCTGTTCCATCAGGGCCTCCGGAAATTTATGAAATGCACTCAGAGGAAAATAACATGCATACCATTCATTCAAATGATCTTGTTCAGCCTACACTGGGAAGAATGGTGGTTGACGCTCCGTATGTCGCCGAGTACAGGAAAGCCGGCCAGTTTATAATTCTGCGGATTGATGAATTCGGCGAGAGGATTCCCCTCACCATCGCCGACGCCGATAAAGATAAAGGTACCATCACCCTCTACTACCAGATTGTGGGGGTGACGACACGGAAAATGTCACTGCTGAAAAAAGGGGACCATCTGCAGGATATCGCCGGACCGCTGGGCCATCCCACTGACGTGAAGCGTTACGGGACCGTGGCCTGTATCGGCGGCGGTATCGGCATCGCGCCGCTTTATCCCATTTCCCGGGCCATGAAGGAGGCCGGCAACAGGGTCGTCAATATACTGGGCGCCCGTTCGAAGGACCTTCTCATCCTCGAAGACGAGCTGCGCGCCATAGGCGATGAAACCATCGTCTGCACCGATGACGGCTCATACGGCAAAAAGGACTTTGTCACCGGCGCACTCCGGGACCTCATGGCGAAAGAAAAAGTCGATATTGTCGTTGCCATCGGTCCCGTGCCCATGATGAAGGCCGTGAGCGACATGACCAGGGAGCCGGCCATCCGAACTTTTGTCAGTCTTAACTCGATCATGGTGGATGGAACGGGAATGTGCGGGGGCTGCCGTGTAACCGTCGGTGGCGGAACGAAATTTACGTGCGTTGACGGACCGGAGTTCAACGGACACGAGGTTGATTTCGGCGAGCTCGTATCGCGCCTGGGCACGTATCGGGGTGAGGAACGCGTCTCCGATGAAAAACATAAGCACGCGTGCAGAATCGGTTTGGACAGGAATTGAATATGAAAGACAGGATACCACGACAGAAGATGCCGGAACTGACACCGGCCGAGAGAAAGAATAACTTTAATGAAATACCCCTGGGCTACTCGAAAGAAACGGCCATGCTGGAGGCATCGCGTTGCATACAGTGCAAGAAGCCTGCCTGCGTCGGGGGTTGTCCCGTGAATGTGGATATTCCCGGTTTTATTAAAGAGATCACCGACGGGAATTTTTCAGGGGCCTTTGCCGTTCTGAAAAAGACCAATACCCTCCCCGCGGTATGCGGCAGGGTCTGTCCCCAGGAGTCGCAGTGCGAGGCGCAATGCATCCTGGGTAAGAAATTTGAGCCTGTGGCCATCGGCAAGCTGGAACGGTTCGTGGCCGATTATGAACGCGAGGTAGAAAATGCCGCGGCCCGTGAAGCGGACGGGAAGAAGGATAAAAAAGTTGCCATTATCGGCGCCGGACCGGCGGGTCTTACCGCTGCAGGAGACCTGGCGCAGCGGGGTTATGCCGTAACGATTTTCGAGGCGCTCCATAGCCCCGGCGGAGTACTGGTGTACGGGATTCCCCAGTTCAGGCTGCCTAAGGAGATCGTGCATTATGAAATTGAAGCGCTGAAAAAACGCGGCGTCGAACTGGTCCTGAACCGGGTCGTGGGAATGTCCCAGACCGTCGATGACCTGCTGGACCGGGATTACCATGCCGTGTTCGTGGGAACCGGGGCCGGGCTGCCGCTCTTTCTCAACATAGCAGGAGAGAATCTCAAGGGAGTTTACAGCGCCAACGAATATCTTACCAGGGCCAATCTCATGAAGGCCTATAAATTTCCTGAATACGATACACCCATTATCAGGGGGAAAAATATCGCCGTATTCGGCGGCGGGAATGTTGCCATGGACGCGGCACGCGTGGCCAACAGGCTGGGTGCCGAGAACGTGTACCTGGTGTACCGCCGGTCACGTGACGAAATGCCGGCCCGCCTCGAGGAGATACATCATGCCGATGAGGAAGGGATCAACTTTCAGCTCCTGACGAACCCCGTGCGCTTTCTCGGTGATGAATCGGGGAACCTGAAGGGCGTGGAATGTCTCCGCATGGAACTGGGCGAGCCCGATGAATCGGGAAGAAGACGGCCCGTTACGGTGAAGGGCTCGGAGTTTATCATCGATATCGACGTGGCCATCATCGCCATCGGAAACGCTCCCAATCCCATCATCCAGAAGAGCACCGTGGGGCTCGACACGACGAAATGGGGAACCATCGTGGCGGACAACACGACAATGAAGACGAGCAAAAAAGGCGTATTCGCCGGCGGTGATATCGTTTCCGGCGCGGCAACGGTCATCGAGGCCATGGGAGCCGGGAGGAAGGCAGCTGCAGCCATCGATGAGTTCTGTACAACGGGTGCCTGGTAGCACTGAATACTACGGTTTTTTATATGATTGAAAGGGGGCTTCGGCCCCCTTTTTTATTATACCGGCATGCAGTAGATGCTGCCCGGGCAATTACCGGGGGAAAATGTATTGAAATTTTACAGCCTTATCGGTACAAGGAACCCTTATCAATCACCTGATGATTTCATGGACAGCATGAACACACGGAAAATACTATCTACATCACTGGTCTTCGGGCTGCTTCCCCTTTCGGTACTGCTCTTCGCGGGATCGGCATGGGTTCCCGATTTTATCGAGCACGTTTACGCACGGTGCCTCTATCCTGCCATGGCTTCTCCTCTGAGCAGGGTCACGGGGGTCTTGCCCTTTTCATTGGCCGAGTTTTTTATCTATGGAGCGGCGCTTTTATTCTTTTTCAGGATTGTGCGTGCCGTGGTGCGCATGGCCCGCCGTCGTGTAAAGATACGGACGCAACTGGGACGTTTTGTGCGACATGCATTTCTGGTACTGGGTATCATATATTTTCTGTTTATTTTTCTCTGGGGATGCAATAACAACCGGTGGACCCTGGAAAGGATCGAAGGGTATGAAACGGGCAGCGTTACGGTGAGTGAGCTGGAACGCTGCATCACCGAGATGAATCGCGGTGCTGCCCTTGAAGTGCCGGCGGTGATGCGTGATGCCGGGGGGATCATGCTGCGGGGAAACCGGAAAGACTTGATCTGCGTTGTTGAGGATTCCTTCGGGACATGCAGTTTCCTGAGTCCCCTTCTGGAAGGAACATACGGGCGGCCCAAGGAGTATTTCTTCTCCACGATTCTCAGTAGAATGGGCACCGCGGGCTTTTATTTTCCTTTTACAGGTGAAGTGACCCTCAACGGCGATATCCCCGCCGTTACCCGGCCCTTTGTCATGGCCCATGAAATGGCACACCAGCGGGGGTTCGCCCGGGAGAACGAGGCCAACTTCATCGCCTATCGGGTCTGCGCCGCGTCGGCCTCGGCAGAGCTCCGGTATTCGGCCCGGGTCACGGCCATCATGTACCTTCTGGGAAACCTGAAGAGGGAAGACACGGCGCGATATGAGGCGATACTGAAGCGCCTTGACCGCCGCGTGCTTGCCGAGATTGATAACAACCGGAAATTCTGGCAGTCCCGCCAGGGACGGGCCCGGAAAATATTCAGCGCCTGGAACGACCTTTTTCTCAGGGCCAGCAACCAGAAGGAGGGGCGGAAGAGCTACGGCCGCTTTACGGACCTCCTCGTGGCGGCCATGCGCAGCGGACAGCTGTAAAAATTTCAGGCGCTTTAGAAGATTAGAATACCCCGCCCCTGCTTGTTTATCGTGGAAATATTGTTTTACCCGACTGCTTTGTGTATATTATAGACAAATACTCTGCAGGAGGTTGAACGCCATGAAAAACATAGCGCCCCATATTGACGAAGGGGATGTTTTTGCCAGTTTCATGCACCCCGATGAATTTTACCGGCATGAGAAAAACATCCCGAAACATATTGATGAAGGCGATGTTTTCGCCAGTTTCATGCATCCTGAAGAATGGTACCGGCATGAGAAAAACATCCCGAAACATATTGACGAAGGGGATGTCTTTGCCAGTTTTATTCATCCCGATGACGGGACCAGGCATTAGATAAAGCATTATGCACACGGTGATTTCCCACCCGATATGCCGCTGTTATAGTGACAGGATGACGTGGTATAGCCTGCCGTTATGAATTCTCAGTCGAGCTCTGTTTTATTTTCCCGGGATGATCATATTCTGTGATGTCCTGTCTGTCCGCGCCTCCCTGTGTTCGGGTTCATGATTGCCTCTCTCATAAATTATTTTTAAAAAAAGAGTTGACTAGAATGATATTCTAGAATAACATTCTAGTATGAAGAAAATGAATTCAGTCCATGGAAGTTCCGGTGAAAGGCGCCGGCAGATTCTCCAGGCGGCTCTTTCCTGCTTTACCGAACAGGGCTTCTCGGATACAAGCATGTCCCACATTTGTGAACGTGCCGGCGCCAGTGTCGGCAGCATGTATCATCATTTCAGGAGCAAGGAACAGCTGGCCACGGCTGTGTACATGGACGGTATCGTGCAATACCAGCAGGGACTCCTCGGGGCGCTGGGAGGAGAAGCGGAGGCCGACAGGGGGGTCAGAGCCATCATAGAATTTCATCTTCGATGGGTTGCCGCAAATCCCGACTGGGCCCGGTTTCTCTTTCGTATGCGCCATGAATCCTTTATGACGGGCACCGACGATGAGTTCAGCAGGCTCAACAGGGAATTCGTCCAGGGCATCTCGCAGTGGTTTGCCCGTCATGTGAAGGCAGGCGTTATCCGTAAAATGGCATGGGATATGTACGTAGCAATCCTCCTTGGTCCCTGTCAGGAATTCGCCCGCATGTATCTCGCCGGGAAAACCATATCATCCATCGACGCGGCCGTGGACGAGCTTTCCCGAACAGCATGGAATTCTCTGGCTGCGGCCGATGTAACAAAATAGAGAGAGGTTCAGTCATGGCCCATATCATCATGCAGTCCTTTCACGATGATCCCTCGGCCCTGGGCACGCTGCTCAAGGCCTTTACTTCGCGGAACAGCACCTTTAAGGCGAAGGAGGAGGTGCCCCTCATACGGATCGAGAGAAAGGGCGTACGGATACGGGAGGGGCATGCCGCGGTATTCAATGAAATCTGCGGTTTGCCGTCTTCATCGGAAATGAATATTTTGTATCCCTTCACACTGGTCTATCCCTACATCATGCGCATTCTCTGCAGGAAGGATATGCCCTTTTCCCTCTTCAGGGTTCTCAACACCGTGAACAATATCACCATGTATCAGCCGCTGCATGTAGGCGACACCGTTGACGTCATCTGCTATAATTCCGATATGAGGATTACGGAGCGAGGCATTGAGACCGATATCACTTCGGAGATTATTTCAGAAGGAATCAGGATATGGGATAATGTCACGACATACCTGTTGCGGGGAAAATTCAGGGACGCCGTTGATGCATCGCCCTTTGTGTCACTGGAACCCATACAGGGAGCACCGAGGACGACGCAGTGGTACCTTCCGGTGAAGGACCGCTTCAGGTTTGCCCGGGTTTCCGGCGATACCAACGGTATCCACTACTGGAAAATATATGCCCGCATGTTCGGTTTTGAGCGGGATTTCTCCCAGCCTATAAGGATTACGGCCCGGTGCGCGGCGGAGCTCCCCCTTCCGGAAGGAGCAGGGCCGGTAAAGATGATATTTTTTCTCAAGGGACCGGTTTATTACGGGCGCCTTCTCGAACTCAGGAGCGCCGGAAACGATAAAGGGTATCGTTTTGATCTTTACTGTGAAGGAAATGAGCGGCCCTGTATAAGCGGGGAGGTAATGAAAATATGAAGTCCATGGATGCTCTGACCCTTCCGGAGACAGTGGATCTTTTGAATAAATGCTGGATGTCCCATGACGGCATGTGGTTTTTCCACTGCTTCCACGAATTGGGGATTCAAAAAGCCAATGAACTGAACAAGGCCGCCATACGCTCCCTGGCACATCTTGAAATTGATAGAATATTGGAAAGCTTCGCCATCGGCAGGAAGGATATTTCATCTTTTCAGCGCTTCCGGGAGTTTTTTATGGAAGTATCAAAAATATTTATTCCTGAATTCATGAATGTCGTCTGGAGTTTCGGAGTTGATGATACGCTTCATTGGGAATTCACCGAGAAAAAATGCTTTGCCTACAAGGGTGTCAGAAGAATCGGTGTCCTGGATCAATATGAGTGCGGCGTAATTTATCGCGTTCAGTGCTGGCTTGATGAACTGGCAATAGAATACAGCATCGATCCGGCCGTGAAGGGCTGTCTCATGCTCACCCGCAATTCATGTTCGGGGACCATTGCTTTGCGGTTCCCGGGAGAGGAGTGACTTTCTCTGCCCTTTTTATTATATTTAAAATGAAAAATCTGAATTGTAGAGGTGCCCAGAATAATATCTGTGAAGTCGCGGCACAAGCTGTGAAAAGATTGCGCAGATAAGTTCAGGGATGAAAATGTATCGGTGTAACTATACCGGTTTTGTAACATTATCCATGCGAGATCTTCATATGCTGCACTAATGAGATGAATATCAAAGCGAGAGGTGGATATTATGACAAAGAATGTGGGAAAAACGGACAAGATAATAAGGATTGCCGCAGCCGTAATTATAGCCGGTGCCGGCATTTATTTTCAGAGCTGGCTTGGTCTCCTGGCCCTGATTCCCCTGGGTACGGCATTCATGGGTTGGTGTCCCCTGTATGTGCCTCTGGGAATCAATACCGGTGGGAAATAAAGTCTGTCTCCCGGAAGAGAAATTATTGCTGTTAGTATCTGTTTTTTAGCATTTTATCTGCGCAGTCGGGGCAAAGGCTGTGGCTGAAATCCGCGTCGGAGTGATCCATGATGTACAATTCGATCTGATTCCAGTATCCGCTGTCGTCGCGGATTTTTTTACACGAGGCGCAGATAGGGAGAAGGCCCTTTAGGGTCTTGACATTGTTCAGTGATTCCTGGAGTTCATTGACCATTGCCGACAGTCCCTCTATGATGGGATTCGTGACTTTAATGAAGAGGAGGGCCCCCAGAAACAGGGAGGCCAGACCGATGATGGCACTGATGATGCCGGCCTTTATGAAAGGGGCCCTTATTTCAGTCATGTCTATTTTTGCAACTATACCAAGATCCAACTCAGCCACGGGTTCATGGGCAGCAAGCACGGTCTCGCCACGGTAATCCTTGCCGATTATAGCGCCTGATTTTCCCGACAGGGCCAGTTTCATGGGTTCGGCCAGGGATGAATTGAAAGGGACGGGTTTTGGCTGGCTCAAGTCATAATGGCGATGGTTCAGGATGAAGACAATGGTATCTCTCTCGCGGCGGGCCAGGGTGAATTCGCCGGTCTTTCCAAAGCCGTTGTAGTTGCCATGCGCCTCAATGATCTGGCTCAGGGTCCCTGCCGTCGGATCGGACTGATCATCGCGGCTGTACTTTTTATCATACCGTGCAATTGCCTCAATGAGTCGGGCCTGGCTGCGGGCGGTTTCCGTGAGACGGGCTGTCTCCTGTTCCAGGGCTGTACGGTAGAGTATTCCAATGGTAATGGATTCAACAATGGCGGTTATAAGAATCATTATGACGATTAATAATATAACTCTTCGCCGCGGTTTCATGCCATTCATTTGCATAGTCTTCATTTCTCCATAGATTGGCTGCAGATTTGAGTTCATTTTTTTTGTTTAACAATTTTATAAATATATCATAGTTCGGAAAAGAATTCAAGAATAAAAGCGTAAAGGCGTAATCAGGATGTGTTGTTACTATTTTGCATGTCCGGTTATTTAATATTTGAAATAATTATGGATTTCCTTCATACTGTGGGAATAACGATAATAGAGAGGTTTTCATGAATTTTCTGTTCAGTATTTTTGCTTATACCGATGGGCCGCATGCCGACACGGGAGGGCATGTCGCCGGTTCAAAACTGAAAGGCCTTCTTTTCGGATTTCTTCTCGTGGCCTTTATTATTATTTTTGAAATAATCTGTGCCAGGCTGGCGCTTCCCGCCTGGCCCGCTTTCATGGTGATGATATTTTTCTTTGTCGTTCACGAGGATATAAAAATGATACCTCCCATTCTTACGGGGGGTGCGGCTGGGATCGCCTGTGTTTTCCTGATTGAAAAATTCGTTGGACTTCTCGGACCGTCCCTGGGTCATGAGGCGGCAAAGCTGGCCTTCATAGGGATATTCGTCTATTCCATTGTCATGCTCAAGGACAGGATCCCCTGGGTGTTCAACAGCTTTGCCTTTATGTTTTTCCTGGTGTCATCACTGGCGGGTCATTCATCGGGAGTGAATGTTCCGGTCTGGATCGGCATTGAGGTCATACTGGGCGGTATATTCATTGCCGGTATTCTGGGGATAAACTGGATTGTCGATGTCCTTATTCGTGGATTCCGGGGACAGGAAGAAGTGTCAGGTCAGTGATCATGCTTGTATATCTTAATGGATATATCCATGTCATAAAGTAACGCGTAAACCGGAAGGAGGAACCGATGGAAAGAAGAGAATTTTTGAAAATTGCAGCGGGAGTGGCCATGACGGCGGTACATCCCCTTTCGGGTTGCGCCGATTTGGGAAAGGGCCATGCACTCCGGAAACCCGTGAAAGAGGGGCTGCCGGCAAAAGTTTTTCTCAGCGGGACTGCCAGAGGAGCTTCTGAAAAGGATATCAGAACCGCGGTGCGCGAAACGGCCCTGGCGGCCACTGATTTTTCCTGGCTCACGAAAAGGGATACGGTCTTCATAAAAACTGTGAACAACTCGGGAAATCCCTATCCGGCGACGACAAGCCCCGTTGCGGTGGCAGCCATGATTGAGCTCCTCAGGGAAAAGGGGGCACGCCGTGTAATCGTGGGAGACATGTCGGGTGTCCAGTTCGTCCGGTTCACCCGGGAGTCATTGAAGGGAAGTTCCCGCAAGCTGATGGAAAAGGCGGGACTGGCGCAGGCCGTGATAAAGGCCGGCGCCGAGCTTCACTGCTTCGAGGAGGCGGGATGGGACGCTTTCCATGAAGACCGTCCCGTGGAAGGAGCGCACTGGAAGGGGCCTATCATGATGCCCAATATACTCAAAGAGGCGGATCATATAATACTCATGCCCCGCTGTTCTCGGCACATACTTGCGGGAAGCACCCTGGGTCTGAAAGCAGCCGTGGGATACTGGCGACACGATACCAGGCTCGAGTATCATCATGACGCTTCGACACTGCATGAAAAAACAGCTGAAGCAAACACCGTTGAAACGCTGAGAAAGAAACAGAGGCTTGTTCTCACCACTGCCGATAAGATCCTCACTACCGTGGGCCCTGATGATGGATATGTGTACGAACCGGAGCGGGGCCTGAATATGGCATCGGAATCGGTTGTGGCTCATGAGATGGTTTCCCTGGCCTGGCTTCTGGCAAACAGGCACGATATGCCGGAGTCGGAGCGGGACGGCTTTCTGGATTCTTCTAAAATGGTTCCCCGCATGGTAAACAGGGTAGTGAATAACTTTCTCTCGGGATGGGGCAAGGCCATCACGGCCGATACATTTATTAAAAATGATATTTCTGGTATCTGGGATGACCGGGTGCTGGCCCATGCCTGCCATGTTTATGGTGGTGTTCCGCGGACTTCACTCGTGGTCCATGGCGGCACTGTTACCGAAGATTTAAAGAAACGACTTGCAGAGATGATTTCCCTGCCGGCATAATGCACAGTATCCCAGGCGACTGTCAGCAAAGGTATAGTCGCCTGTCAGATTGAATAACCAAAACGTTCACCGCAATAAACGAAGTTCAAGAAAAAGATGCAGGTTCCTCAAAAAACCGTCCGGACTGTTAAAAAAAGTTGTAAAAATAAAACTCCTGTTATATGCTAGCTTATGATCCCATGATGCGGAGCCAATGAATATAGCGCTACAAAAAGCATGGAGATATGTATGACTGTAACAATGTGCGAGGTTATAATCGGTCGCTGATAAGTAAGCCTTCATTGTTGCAATATTACTGCGATCACGCAGTTGCAAATAGGATATCGGGAGGCAGTAATGAAAAAATTTGTTCTGATGACATCGGTTATATGTATGATTTTCGTGGCTGTCTTTACCGGTCCAGTGCAGGCGGCTGACGGCCTTTTTACGACGGTCACGGCCGATGGCCTGGAACTGAAAATGAGGCGGTACCGTCCATCGCCTGCATCACCGTTCAACGAACACGGCAAGCCCGTACTTCTTTTTCCCGGCATTGTGGCAAACATGAATCAGTTTATACTGTATACGCCGGAAGAACGTGAGGACGATTATGCCGGTATGACGCTTCCGGAGCCCCTGGCGTCGTGGGCCGAAGGCGATGCTGCCATAGAGGAAGATCCAATGCTGTATTACAGCACGGCCTACTATCTCTGGAAAATGGGCTACGATCCCTGGTTCGGGAATTATCGCGGAACCGGCCGCGGTGAATTTGAAAGCGACAGGGGATCGGGCTACACCAATATCGATGTGTGGTCGGCACTTGATGCGCCGGCCATGGTTGATACGGTTCGTACTGTCACTGGGGAAAATCCCGTAATCGGCGGCCACAGCACCGGGGGACTCGTTGCATATACCTACATGCAGGGAACGATAATCGATGCCTCGGAAATGGGTGGAGATTATATCCCCCATGTGCAGTCCGATCCGGATCTGGCAGCGAAGAGAAACCGTGAAGTGGCGGGTCTTCTGCTCCTGGATCCCGGTGGAATACCGCCCCTGCCAAAAATGATAGATCAGTACGCCATCTGGAAAGCAGCAGGTGAACCGGTCTATCTTGACCTGGACCGCCTCATGGAGGAGATCGTGAATCCACTTTTTAAGGACAGTGATTTCCTTATGCTCACCATCGATACGCTTCTGAAATTTATCAATAATAAACACGCGCTGTACCAGTCATTCCCGGATTGGCTCTATGTTTATGAGCTGGATATTTTCGGTTTCCTCAACTTCTGGATAGCCGACAACACGGATCCCTGTGTTGAGGACTTCTTTGTTCGCTACTGCGCCGCCAGCACGTATCTGCGGGGCCTTGCCCAGTACGGCGATATATCGCTCAACAACGCAATCAGGGAGCACTGGAAGAACGGACCGGAAAACAAGGATGTGGTCATGGGGCCGGAGCCTGCCCGTGATCTTGACGGTTATTACTACTATGATGATCACATGGACCTCATTACCGTTCCCGCCTTTGCCGTGCTTTCCGACGCCGGGTCGCTGGTAGACGCGCAGGAAATTATTGATGACTTTTTTATGCAAAAAACGGCTCATAGTCTCGATGAGTGGCATCAGCTTGCCAATACGGCCCATCTCGATATCACCTGCGGATATACGATGCCGGCGGTATCCTACCCTCTTATAGGTGCCTGGCTTTCAAAGCTTGATGGTCAAAATGGACGGACTACATATGAAAATACCGGTGCCACCGATTCTGCCGCGGGATGCGGGAGTGCGGCCAGAGCAGGCGGAATAGGTGATATGACGCACGACTCTTTCAATGTTGAACTTCCCGTTATATGCTCCGTATTAATGCTGCTGCTCTATATAATAAAACGCCGGAGAAGGGCACGACGGCAAAGGGCGTAGACTCCACACCGGGATATACCGGCATATGATCACTATTGCCGGTATCCCGGGATGTCGGGCTTTTTCATAATAGTCATTGACAATTTCATCGATGAATTACATAAAAGGGCCTGACATGAGCGGGAGGAAACAATGAAATGGGCTTCTCTTCCAGCGGCGCTTATGGCCGCTGTCTGTCTTTATGCCGGCTTCTATTACCTGGGTATGTTCGCCAGGAGGCGCGGTGTACTCCGGAATCTTTTTTTCTCCATGACTTGTTTCAGCATATCCCTCTATGATTTTTTTTGCGCCGCGCTCTATAATGCCTCTTCCCTTGCCGAGGGAATGCACTGGCAGCGCTACCAGTTTGCCAGTCTGGCCCTTTTTACAATCATGCTGTCGTGGTTCATCTATTATTCCGTTGAATACCGGGAAAAACGGATATTCGTTATCAGTACGGTCGTTCTTCTACTTTTTTTTGTACTGGGCCTTACGGTGCGTAATGAGCTTACCCTGTCCCTGGCAAATCCCCGTATGAAACACGTGGAACTGGGAGGTTTTCTCTCGGTCACGTACATGGAAGTCAACCCGGGGCTCATCTATCGCCTTCAGTACATTGTTATGATGTTTATGGCTCTGTATGTTTTTTATATCGGCATGCGATATTTTATAGATTCGGAAATGCGGCCGGGAAATCCTTTTCTTGTCGCCATGATAGTTCTCTTTGCCGTTACCATCAATGATTCCCTGGTGGGTGCCGGCGTCTATCGCTTCATCTATCTCCTGGAATACGCCTACCTGTTCCTCATAGTGTACATGGCCTCGGTCCTCCAGAATAATTTTATCGATCTGAACAGGGAAGTAGAGGAGCTGAACGTCCAGTTGGAAGAGAAGATCAATGAGCGGACCATGGAACTGTTTTTCAGTGAAATAGGGCGGGGCCTCTACGTGGAGATGCTCAAGGAAATTCCCTGCGGAGAGGACCTGAAGGAAATGGAAAGTTCCGTGGCGGAAGAGGTTACAGACCGGAGACTGGAAACGGTGCAGAAACTCAGCCAGGATATCAGTATCATTTCCAACCTTGAAGAGCTGCTAAATCGTGCGCTGAACAAGGCCATGGAAATTTCTGGGGCCATAACGGGATGCCTTTACATGGTGAATGAGATGAATGAAACGGAGCTGAGAGCCTTCCGTTCCATGTCACCCACGGTTCTCTCGGCTGAAATGGAGGAATTGACGGTCCGGGTGTTCCGTGAACAGGCATATATCATAACAGGAAGTATGCGGGAAAACGGTGATGATGGGGCAGCAACCATACGCCCCGGCGATGGACGGAACGTTCTTATAATGCCCATTTATCTCAGAAAAGATATTATCGGTGTTGGATACCTGGAAAAAGCAAAAGAGACATCGATCTTTACCGATACGGACGCAAGGCTTCTCCGCGCCTATTTGGATCAGTCGGCCAATGCCATGGAATATGCCTTTTTCTACCAGCGGATGATAAACCGGAAGGGCGGTGTCACCGGGGGAGAATCAAGGAAACCCAGCATATCAAGCACAACCGAGGACAAAATCCGGAAAGCCCTGGCATATATAGAAGAAAACTACACATCGGACATTTCGCGTGAAGGCCTTGCGGCATCGCTGAACATGCATCCCGATTCGCTGGGAAGATTTTTCAGGATGTACACCGATAAAAAAATCAGTGAATACATCAATGAACTCCGGGTACGCGATGCGGCCAAACGTCTCAGGGAAACCGACGAGAATATAATTGACATCGCCTTCTCCGTGGGCTTTGAAAGCCTGACGACATTTAACCGTGCTTTTCTCAGGGAGATGAAAATAACCCCCACCAGTTACCGGAAGCAGGAAGAATAAAAAAGTCAGTCCTGTCCCGGCGTTTTATTCGATGGTGCATCCGAAGCGCTCGCCGGTGTAGCGCGATGTGCCGCTCAAGCCGAGACCTTTGGCGGTAACGCGTTTTTCCTTGTAATCGACCTCGTATCCCGAAATGGGAATTACCACGCGGGACCAGATGCGGCACTGCTCTTCTGTGCGTCCCTCAACAAAAAGACAGGAACACATGAACTTAGAGTAGACATTTCCGGCCATGGGCCGGAAATTCTTCAGGTCCGTCCAGTTAATCATGGTCAGTATGCCGATGCCCGTGACGAGGAGAATAACCACTATGCCGAGTATTTTCAGGATTGTTTTCATTTGATCACCTTTTATTGATGCTTTCTATTATCAGTTTAAGGAAGGTGTTGATATCAAAGCTCTTGTCCCTGTTGTCGCCGGTATACACCACGACCATGTCCAGAGAGGGGATGACAAAGATAAACTGTCCCCAGTGTCCCATGGCTATGAAGGTGTCGGCAGGCGCGTCGGGATAGGCCCTGGGAAGGTTCTTTTCGGGAACATCCCTGTTGAGCCACCAGAGAGCTCCGTAGGCCGGGTCTTTCTGTTCTTTCTCTGACAGTTCCGTCAGGTAATAGGCGGGAGCGATGCTGGTGCTGTAAGAGACCCATCCTTCGGGAAGCAGCCGTTTGCCGTTCCATATGCCGTCGTTCAGGAAGAGGTAGCCGAAACGGGCCATGTCACGCGGTGAGGTATAGACATATGAAGATCCCACGAATGTGCCGGCGGCATCACGCTCCCAAACGACCTTCTTCATGCCGATCACATTGAAGAGGCGATCCCAGGGATAGCGTTCGTATTCATCGGCTGACATGGTCTTTTTCAGTATGGCCATGAGAAGGTTCGGCGTGGGACTGGCGTATTCCCATTTTGTTCCCGGATCAGCCTCCAGTTCCTGTGATGCGGCATAGGCGGCCATGTCACGGTGCCCCACGGTGAAGAGCATGGCGTTTACCGTTGATTTGATTGGGGATGCCTCGTAAGTTTCATTGGAGTAGAGACCCGAGCTCATTCGCATGAGATGATCAATTGTAATTTCCTTGTGACGGCCGCGGTTCAGGGAAGGATAGTATTTCCAGGCCGGTTCATCGAGTTTCAGGCGTCCCTCCCTGACGGCAATGCCGAACAGGGCATTGGTAAAGGACTTGGAATCGGACCAGGTGATATGCACCATGTCACGGGTGAATCCCCCGGCATATTTTTCAAAAACCAGGTAGCCGTTTTTAATGATGACGACCCCGTCGGTGCGGATGCCTTTTCGTTCAGATTCGGGGCCTGTACGCGTGAAGGCATAGGTCTCCATTTTTTTCAGTATCTTTGAATTCATGCCGGCATTTCCGGGTGTTTTTACTTTCCATTCGCCCGTGGGCCAATAGTCACGCTGTACCAACGGTTTTTTGAAGAGGGAAATACCCGCCGGTGTTTTGGCGGATTTTTCATCGGCCTTACTGCTGACGTAGAGAAACGATAATGCGACAATTCCGCAGAACAGGAGAATGAGCGTAGATGATTTTCTGACTATTTTTTTCATGATTATGCTCCCTGATTGATATGTGAGCAGTATACCCTTTTTAAGGCTCACGTCAAATAAAATATCATGAAAGAAAAAGGGATTGATAATATCTGTTATTATCCGGAACATATGATCATGAAAAAGACTACGCAGCCCTATATCGGATCGGAAACTGAAATGCCGGAACTCACCGTACGGGCCCTTCTCCTGGGGATCGTACTGGCCGTGGTAATGGCCGCCGCCAATGCATACCTGGGCCTGTATGCCGGCATGACCGTATCGGCATCTATCCCCGCCGCTGTTATTTCCATGTCCATCATGCGGGGCATCATGAAAAAGGGGACCATACTGGAAAACAATATCGTTCAGACCATGGCAAGCGCAGGAGAATCACTGGCAGCCGGGATAATATTCACAGTGCCGGCCCTGGTCATAGTGGGTGTATGGAAGGATTTTCAATTCTGGCCTACGACACTCATTGCGCTCTGCGGCGGAATACTGGGAATTATTTTTATGATACCGCTGCGCAGGGTCCTTATCATTGAAGACCGCGAGCTGACCTATCCCGAAGGCGTGGCATGCGCCGAAGTTTTGAAGGCCGGGGAAACGGGAGGTTCCGGTTTTCGCGCCATCCTGGGAGGCCTGGCCGCCGGCGGCGCCGTGAAGCTTTTTGCCACAATTGTGCAGGTACTCAAAGGAACGGTGGAAACGGCATTTTTTCTGGGAGGCCGTGTTTTTTTCATGGGGTGTGATGTTTCGCCGGCCATGCTGGGCGTAGGATATATTGTCAACCTTGAGATAGCCCTCATGGTTTTCCTGGGAAGTTCCGCTGCATGGATCATCGGGATACCGTTTATGGGAATTCCCGTGGACATGGCGGGATCACCGCCCCTGGATGTGGCGTGGCATCTTTGGAGTTCCCAGATTCGATATGTCGGCGTGGGAGCCATGGTGGTGGGAGGACTCTGGTCCATCGTATCGGTGCGCCACGGCATTGTCCGCGGTGTAAAGGGATTGCGCAGAAGCGGCGTTGGTCTCGACATGTCATCAGAGGCTGGACATGAAAAAATCGGTCGTACGGACCGGGATATCCGGCTTACTGCCATGGCCGCTGTCCTGGTTATAAGCATTGTCGTACTTACTTTTCTGTATGAGATGCTCACTTCGCAATGGGGCCTCAGTATTGTCACGGCCCTGTGCATGACCGTAGCGTCATTTTTCTTTGTGGCCGTATCAAGCTATATCGTGGGACTCGTGGGGAGTACCAACAATCCCATATCGGGCATGACCATCAGCGCTCTCCTGGGCGTTTCGGCCCTTTTTCTCGTTCTTGGATGGAAGGGTGATTCGGCGATCCTTGCGACACTGGGCGTGGCCGGTGTTGTGTGCTGCGCTGCCAGTTCCGCCGGCGACGTGTCACAGGATCTCAAAACAGGTCACCTGCTGGGCGCCACACCGGCGCGGCAGCAGACGGCCCAGATTGTGGGCGTGGCTGTATCGTCGATTTTCCTTGCGCCGGTACTTTCTTTGCTGCATAGTGCTTACGGTATCGGTACGGGACTCAAAGCACCCCAGGCCACGCTCTTTGCCAGCATTACCAAGGGTGTTTTCGGCGGAGGGAATATCCCCCGGGGTATGGTTTTTACAGGGATTGTCATCGGCATTATACTTATTGCGGCGGACCGCCTGCTGCAGAAAAGGGGTGCTTCCATCCGTATCCATGTGATGCCCATTGCCGTGGGAATATATCTTCCTCTTACGCTCATCGTTCCCATGCTGGCAGGAGGGATCATCCGCTTTGTTCTGGAGAAAAAAAGGAATCGAAGCGATGCCAGTGAGTCGGGAGACAGGGGTGTACTTCTTTCATCGGGGATGATTGCCGGCGAGGCCCTCATGGGTATAATAGCGGCGGTCTTTATCGTCCTGAATATGAAGATCGTTCCGGCATTGCCTGCGGCCGTACCGGTTGTTTTATCATTAATGGTGATGCTTGCGGTGGTGATATATCTGTACCGGAAAGCGCGAGAGTGACGCCCTCCTGAGCCTGCCTGTACGGACAGGTCGCGACCTGTCCGTACAGGCAGGCTCAGGCTCAGAGGGCAATCAATGATTTATTTTTTAGAAACCCGTGGAATGACCACAATATCCACACGGCGGTTCAGGGCCTTGTTTTCCGCCGTGTCATTGGGGACAATGGGATTGAATTCGCCGTAACCAGCCGCGGCGAAACGCGACTTGTCCAGGTTTTTGTTTTTCAGCATATTCCGTAGAACGGCCAGCGCCCTTTCAGTAGACAGATCCCAGTTGTCCCTGAATTTACCCCCCACAATTTTATCCGTATCGGTGTGGCCTTCCACCATGATTCGGTTTTCGGGATAGTTTTCCAGAATTTTTCCTATTTTGTCCAGGGCTTTGAATACTTCGCTTTTCAGTTCCGCTGAACCGGAATCAAAGGAGATGCGGTTGTCGATATTGATAATGAGCTTATCGTGAAACTTTTTCAGGCGTATCTCTCCGTTTTTAATCTCCTGTTCAAGCTGTTTGGCAAGTTCATTCTCCTGTGAAACAAGGCGTTCCAGCTCGTCCTTCTGATCTTTGGTGAGTTTTTTCAGTGATGAAAGCTCCTCATTCAGATTGTCGACGATCCTCTGAAGGCCGGCTATTTTGTCATCGGAGAGTTTTTTAAGCTCAGCCAGTTCCTTCATGTACCGGTCTCTTTCTTCCTGGAGATCTTTACGGGTCTTGGACAGTTCGGACTCGTACCGGTCCTGCTGTTCCTTTAATTTCTGAAGTAGATCCTGTTCCTTGCTGCTGCTGCTCTGTTTAAGGATGGCGATCGTTTTTTCCAGTTCGTCAATGCGTTGTGCCGCCAGGTCGCCGTCTTCTTTGCTCTTATTGCGGCATAGCTCCAGTTCCTTTGTCAGGTTCTCTATCCGTGAATCCAGGTCCTGGATTTTGCTTTTGAGATTCGTTGTTTCATTGCGGTACTGGCGTTTCAGGGCATCCAGTTCGTTCTCTGCCGTGATCTTGTCCTTGAAACAGTATTTCAGTTTCATTTCAAGGGCCACTTTCTCGTTCATGCATTTTTCATTTTCCGACGGTCCAAACATTCCCGCGCCGGCTGGGATGGAGACGGACAGTAACAGGACCGTCGTCGCCAGCAGGCCGGTAAGCGTGTATTGTTTTTTCATGGCTCTTATCTCCACATCATCATATAATATCAATTATTACGCCCGCGTCTTTCAGTTTTTTCTCGGCCTCTTTGAGTTTCAGCTCCGACTCGGCCTGATCCTTCTGCTCACGCGACAGGTATTCTTTCTGATCATTGAAATATTTTTCATAATCGGCCACATTGATCCTGTTTTTGGCATCCTTTTCATTGGCCGGAGCGCCCATGAGCTTATCCTGGTTTGACTTGCCAATTTTAGCCTGTTCATAATATTTCTCGGCCACTTTCATCGAAAGTTCGGCCTCATTGACATCAATTTTATTTTTCAGGTCCTTCTGTTTCGCCTTCATGTATTCCAGTTTCAGTTTTGCCGCCGCCTGGTCTTTCTTGTTCTTTTCAATCTCACCTTTTACTTCTTCCTGCATTTTTGTATCATTCTGGGTTACATAGAGCCTCTGCTTATCAATGAGAAGAGCCTCTTCGGCTTCGAACTGCGAGAGCTCTTTTTTCATAACGGCCAGTTTCAGATCGGTGATTTTAGACGCCTTCTCCAATTCTTCTTTATTATTGGAGATGTCAATGATTTGTTTTTCGATGACCTCGAGCTTTGTCGATTCCTCGCTTGTTTTGTTGTTCAGATATTCATCGCTGATTTTCGGCGGAAGCGATGCGAAACAACCCGTGAAAAACACGAGTATGCCGGTTAAAAATGAATAATACTTTGTCATGGTTTTCTCCTTTAATAATTGAATTAGTGATAGTAATGTACATTTATTTTTGCAGTTAATATAAAAATACAAGGATATATTTTAGTAAACTAACCCTTATTATTTGTTACGTCAAGAACTATCTGTGGGAATATACTCATATTCTTTCCGATAAAACCAATCTTTTTTTATGGTTGACCCTTGGAGCAAAAAAAGCCATAAAAGGAACATGCAGTGCAAAATGAACATCATTGACTTGTACTTCAAAATGCATGTTTTACCAATCCGGAGCAACGGATAGTGATGCCTCTGCGCAACCGGTATTTTATAATGCGCCATGGTGAAAGCGAAGCCAACAGGGCCGGTCTTATCGTGAGTGATCCCCGGGTTGGTGTGGGTGCTTACGGCCTTACCGATGAAGGCAGTAAACAGGTCAAGGCTTCGCTGGAAAAGCACGCATCGGTGCCGGTAACGGTCATTTACACATCGGACTTTGCCAGGGCACGGGAGACCGCGGAGCTGGCAGGGGAATTTTTTAAAGTGGATACATTCGTGGTGACGGATCTGCTCCGCGAGCGTTTTTTTGGCGATTATGACGGTCGGGAAGACCGGTATTATCATTCAGTCTGGGAAATAGACAGCCGTTCGCCCCGGGAATATCCAGCCCATATTGAATCACCCGTCCGCGTGAAAGATAGAATTCTCAGACTTATAAGGGAGATTGAGCACAGGCGTGACGGAGATGTAGTTCTTCTCGTTTCTCACGGTGATACGCTGCAGATACTCATGGCCGTGCTTGCGGGAATCCCTGCCCCGCATCATCGTTCGCTGCCACACCTGGAAAAGGCTGAGATAAGGGAGATCGTTCCCGCTGAATCATTTACCGCGCAGGAGGTATTATGACGGAATCACCGTGGTTTCCCTTTTTCTATCAGTTTATCATAGGCGGAGCGGTTTTCATTCTGGGCATTGCCCTTGCCCTCAGGAAAGGGGCAATCTCAATGTCCGTCAGGAAGGACCGTAGAACGATCTTTCAGCTCATTGTCGGCTACCTGGCCCTGGCAGCATTTTACGCAGTAATGATATTTTCTGCAGGAGTCTGATATGGTTAAGGGTTCACTTATCGATATCGCCGTTATACTGATTTATTTTTTTGCCATATTGCTTTTTGGCTCATGGTTCGGCAGGTACGTCAAGTCGACGAAGGATTTCTTTTTTGGCGGTCAGCGCTTCAGCTGGTGGCTTATCGCCATGAGCTGCATCGCCACGGTCGTGGGATCCTACAGCTTCATCAAGTATTCCGCCGTGGCTTACCAGTACGGATTTTCTTCCACCATGTCGTACCTTAACGACTGGTTTATTGTACCTCTTTTCGTCCTGGGATGGCTTCCCATTATTTACTTTAACCGGATCATTTCCATCCCGGAGTATTTTGAAAAACGTTTCGACAAAAAGACAAGGATTGCCGGTGTCATCATTTTGCTCGTATATCTCATCGGTTATGTGGGGATCAATCTCTATACCATAGGCACGGCCCTGGAGCCCCTCATTGATCCGATCATGCAGGAAAATTTCGGGATGTCCGTGGGTGTTATGGAAATAGCCGTGATCATTTCCATTATTTGCGCTGTATATATGCATGCAGGCGGGCAAACCGCGGTAATCATGACCGATCTTGTTCAGGGATTCATTCTGCTTACGGCGGGCATAATTATTTTTATTCTCGGCATATATCACATCGGCGGGCTGAACAGCTTCTGGCAGTCCCTGGACAGTGCTTTCCGGCTGCCCATGGCCTCCTTCAATACCCCGCCGGAATTCAATCATGTGGGCGTATTCTGGCAGGATGCCTTCGGCAGCACCATAGCCTTTTATTTCATGAACCAGGGAGTCCTCATGCGATTCATGAGCGCCAAGTCTCCCGACGAATCGAAGAAAGCCATTTTAGTCGTGGTCCTGGTCCTCATGCCCCTGGCAGCTTTTGCCGTTTCAGACGCCGGATGGATCGGCAGGTCCATGGTAAACCTGGGCCTCCTCGATAAGAGCGTGAACCCCAATCATATTTTTGTCGCTGTTGCCAGCCGAATAGCCGTGCCGGGCCTTTTCGGGTTTCTTCTGGCCGCCCTCACTGCTGCCCTCATGTCAACCATTGATACGCTTATAAATGCCGTGGCTGCCATCACGGTGAACGACATTGTCCGCGAGGCCGCTCCCGGAAGGGATGACGCCTACTATCTCCGGTGGGCGCGTTTCGTGTCTCTCGTAGCGGCTGCCCTGGGTCTGCTCCTGGTGCCGGTTTACACGCAATTCGATTCCATCTACGTTGCCCATGGCGCCTTTACCGCGGCTATTACGCCGCCCATGATTATTACCATTCTCCTTGGTGCTTTCTGGAAACGTTTTACGACGCCTGCGGCCTTTGCCGTCATGGCGGGAGGAAGTGCACTGATCATCCTGTCCCTGTTTAAACCGGGGGTCATAGCCCCCTTTGATCATGGCGTGGCCCTGAAGGGGTACACGTACATGCGCGCCCTCTACGGCTTTGTCGTGTGCATGGGCCTTGGTATTATCGTGAGCCTTGTCACAAAGCCGAAAAGCGACGGAGCCCTGGCAGGCCTGGTCATCGATTCCATTCGTGATGCAAAAAGGCTTTTCAAGGGGTCAGAGCCCAACGATGGCGAGACTGGAGAGAAAATATTTTGCCGATTAATGACTCATGAACACGACGGGATATCCCTGAACCGGGAATCTATGGATAAACTGAAGGCAAAACCAGGCGATATCCTCTATATCGCCGATGACCGATGGTGGTTCGGCGGCATCCGCTCCGTTCAATGCCGGGCCCTGGAGCACCATGACGGTGATGACGATGTCTGTTATATGAGTGAAAACCTCATTTGCCAGGGAAATTTAACCCCGCAAAGAATGGCGGTGATCGAAAAAGTCATTTGATAAAATTCCCTTTCCCTGCAATCATCCCTGCCGGCCCTCTGTAATTCTTCAATTTCTGATCTGTCAGATTTTGATAGGAAATCCTGCTGGAAATCTGGTATTGAATGTATATGCACAATGCCTATCAACAAAGGGGAAGGGCCAGATCTGTGCCATATAATCATGCAGTAATGAAACCGACAACATGCCTTACAGATACCGGATGTGCTCTAACACAGGCCACCGTGGAGAAGCTCAAGAGGGCCATCAATTTTATCGGGGAGAACTATTCGTCGGATATTTCGCGGGAGGGTTTGGCTGCCCTGGTGGGGATGCACCCCGATTCTCTGAGCCGGTTTTTCAATATCTATACCGAGAAGCGAATCAAGGAATTTATCAATGGATACCGGATACGGGAGGCTGCGGAATTCCTGCGCAGCAGCGATGAAATGATTACGGTAATAGCCCTGAAAGTGGGATTTGAAAGCCTTTCCACATTCAACAGGGCCTTTCTGAAGGAAATGAAAATATCACCCTCGGCATACCGCAACAGCGTGTCCTGCAGAAAAGAGAATAGTGTAAATAAAGAGTAAATCAGCCTGTCAGGAAAGGGGTGTCCCGAAGCGGGTTCATTCCATTTTCTGATGAATCAGAAAATGACCGGAATAAGAATGCAAATATCCGTATCATTACGTTGATTATGAGACTGTCGCAATTTTACCTATTGAAAGGAAATATGGTTGATAAGAGCCGCGATATGTGGATTAATAAAGCATCGCGGGAAAAAAACGGGAAGGTGGAGAAGGAACTATTATGGATGCTACCTATATTCTTACACATGACGTGGGAACCACGGGAAACAAGGCCTGTATTTACCGCATAACCGACTGCATCACTCTAATAGATTCCCATATCGCCGAATATCCGCTTTACACGCTTCCCAACGGGGGAGTTGAGCAGAAAGCCGATGAATGGTGGCATTCCGTATGCGTCGCGACAAAGAGCGTACTCGGAAAGTCGGGCATCAGGGCCGACCAGATCAGCGGCATGGCCTTCTGTGCCCAGATGCAGGGACTGGTCATGGTGGACCGCGAAGGCAAAGCCCTGCGTAATCCCATGAGCTATCTCGATGGGCGTTCGACGGCCCAGATAGATAAACACCTGAATCACGGGCTTGTGAAGATCGACGGCAAGTATAACCTGCGTAAAGGACTCCAGTCTCTCTATGTTACCGGGGGGTTGGCCGCCACGGCTAAGGACCCGCTGTGGAAGTACCACTGGGTCAGAGAAAACGAACCGGAGATTTTTGAAAAAACATATAAGTGGCTCGATGTGAAGGACTATCTCAACATGCGCTGCACCGGCGAGGCCACCATGACGCTCGATTCGGCCCATATAACCTTCATTTATGACACCAGGCCGGGCAAGCTGGGATGGAACAAGGCCCTGTGCCGGCTCTTCAACGTCAACATGGATCACCTTCCCCGTGTCATTGAGGCGACGGACATCGTGGGACATCTCACCGAAAAGGCCGCCCGCGAGATGGGACTTATTAAGGGGATACCCGTTTTCGGCGGCGTGGGCGACGTGGCCGGGATCTCCATCGGGTCCGGATGTCTGGACCTCTACGATACGCATGTATATACGGGAACATCGGGATGGGTTTCATCCAATGTGGACAAGCGGATGGTGGATATAGGCCACTTCATCGCCTCCATCCTGGGTGCAATTCCGGGACGATACAATTACACGGCTGAACAGGAAACCTCGGGCGTGTGCATGCAGTGGTTCCGGGACCACCTTGCCCTTGATGAGATCGGCATCTATCTTGAAAAGCAGCATGTCTGCGACAAGGAATCGGAGTTTGCCAGTCTCTATGACTTTCTCAGCCATGTTATCAAGGAGACTCCTCCCGGGGCCGGTAACGTATTATTCACACCATGGCTCCACGGCAACCGGGCGCCGAAGGAAGATCCCTACGCCAGGGGCATGTTTTTCAACCTGGGGCTTCAGACCGGCAAGCGTCAGCTGGTGCGATCCGTCATCGAGGGTATCGCCTTCCACAAACGCTGGCTCCTCGAGGCCATGGAACTGAAGATACCGAAACAGGAAAGGGTCCGCTTCGTGGGAGGCGGCGCTAAGTCCGATGCCACGTGCCAGATCCTGGCCGATATAACGGGCCGTACCGTAGAGACAATCGCTAACACCCAGAACGCCGGCACCATCGGTGCAACCACGGTATGCGCCGTGGGACTTGGAATATTCAGCAATTTCGAGGAGGCGAAGTGCTACATACCCGTTGATCAGACCTATACACCGCAGAAACAATACCGCGGTCTCTATGATAAAAACTTCGAGATTTTCAAAAAACTCTACAGCAATAACAAGAAGATATTTCGCGAGCTGAACAGTCAGACAATTGAACAACAGAGCGGCACGATTACTCATGCCGATGTGTGATGAAACAGGCCGCCGGTCCGGAGTATAAAAAACAGTTTCGGCCGGGAAAAATTATAGAAAAACAGGAGAAGGGGAAAATGAAGGAACAATCGGGTATAAAGATTTACGGATACCGCTGGGTCATACTTGCGGTGTTTGCGCTCATAACCATACTTATTGAAATTCAGTGGGTAGCCCACGCTTCCATTGCGCGGGAAGCCAGGGTATTTTATAATGTCGAACAGGGCATGATCGACCTACTGGCCGTTGTGTATATGGCGGTCTTCCTGCTTCTCTGTTTTCCGGCTTCGCACATTATTGAAAAGTACGGTATCCGCGTCGGCATCGGTATCGGCGCGGTGCTGACCGGTGTCTTCGGCCTCATGAAAGGCTTTTATGCCGCAGATTATACCATGGTTCTCATCGCCCAGATCGGGCTTGCCGTGGCACAGCCCTTTATTCTGAACGCCACGACGAAGGTGGCCGTGCGCTGGTTTCCCATTAATGAACGGGCCACTGCCGTGGGAGTCGCGACCCTGGCGCAGTTCATAGCTTTTATCATCGTCATGCTGGCCACGCCGCGTCTTATCGCCGGCGAGGGAGGGGAAGTCCTTATCGAGAAAACCATGATGCTCTACGGCATACTCTCGGCCGCTGCAGCGGTCATCACCCTCGTGCTCCTGAAAGAGCGCCCTGCCACACCGCCATCCCATGAAGAAGAGGAAGACCGATTCATGTTCCGCGAGGGAGTACGAAACCTCTTTAAGCAGAAGGACTATGTCAAGACCCTGGCTATTTTTTTCATCGGCCTGGGAATGTTCAATGCCATTGTCAGCCTCATAGACCCCATCAATGAAATGAAGGGTATTTCCATGGTTCAGTCGGGTTATATCATGGCCGCCATGATGGGCTCGGGCATCGTGGGTGCCCTGGTACTGCCCCTGGTATCCGACAAGCTGCGCAAGCGCAAGCCGATCCTTCTTTTCTCCATGCTGCTTATGCTGCCGGGACTCGTGGGTATGACCCTGGCGGGAAGCTATACTGTTATGCTTGTCTTCAGCACAATATTCGGATTCTTTCTCCTGGGAGGGGCTGCACCCGTCGGTTTCCAGTACGCGGCGGAGATCAGCTTTCCCACACCCGAATCCACATCACAGGGATTCATCCTCTGGGCCGGACAGATCTCAGGGATGCTTTTTGTTATTGGTATGGATAGTGTTGGAATTCAGGAATTCATGTATGGTTTCATCGGTCTTTCAGTGATTATCCTGCTGCTGATTCTCGGTATGAAGGAATCACCGATGATTCAGCAGGCCGGCAAGGAATAAAAGCTCCCCGATAGAGTCATCATGCCCCCGGGGACGGTGAAACAATATCTGTCCCCGGGGGAATATCCCTCTTTTCATTCACCTCGCTGCTCCATTTCTGATCATGACGTTGTTTTATTTATTAATGAAAATTCATTTACCGATAATTTCTAAAATAGAAACATTTTCTATATTAGGGTGGCGAAGTAAATTAAGCCATAAATAAAAAAAATGTTTAAAATAGACCACAATGGGTGTATGCTGAAGGATATGGGATTGGCGATTCAAATTAAGTTCTTGCAAATTATTGTATGGTTGTCTATAGTCGCGGAAAGTGAGCATTGACTCAGCATTGATGAAAAAAGTTACTGTGATTGATTCATATCATTTCTTTATGGGGGAGGTATTACTGTAATGGGCCGAATATTCGATTACTTTTTAAATAAATACCACGATGCGGATTACCTGCTACAGCAAAAAGCCAGAATACTTCTGGTCCTCACCTTCGTGGGCATGATGGTCCTTTTTTTCCTGTTGCTTATTAATATCCTGGGAGGACGTATTGACTGGGGGTTCACGCTTCCTATCATTGGGGGAATTCCCCTGTTGCTTCTGGTTATTATGATGCTGCGCCGCGGTTTTTATGTAATAGCCTCGCATTCTTTTCTTGTTTTGATGATGATGACCCTGTGGGCCTCTATCTTTTTTGAACCCAGT
The DNA here is from genome assembly GCA_002839375.1 of Spirochaetae bacterium HGW-Spirochaetae-1. Classification (NCBI taxonomy): domain Bacteria; kingdom Pseudomonadati; phylum Spirochaetota; species Spirochaetae bacterium HGW-Spirochaetae-1. The sequence continues at coordinate 463,931 of PGXY01000001.1, forward strand.
AGTGACCCCATTCAGATACTGGATTCCATCGTCTTTATCCCGGCCCTTCTGACTGTTGTCCCCCTTCTTGTGCTCCGGGAAAGAATTACTATGGTATTTTACATGGTGGCCAACACCGCTATGCTGGTATATTTTGCTTTTTTCATCAAGGCCAAACTGAATCTCCAGAATTTTGATGAAGTTGAATACATCGGGGACAACACGGCGGCTTTTGTGATCATCACTTTCGCGGCCTATTTTATATTCATTATCAATAAACGGGCCGTGGACAAAAATGCCGCTCTTCTGATTGAGCAGAAAGAAAGGAGCACCAAAATCAACGACATACTCGATACGGTCGATATCGTTTCCAAACGGCTCAGTGCCACCGTGGACGATATGGGAAAAGGCGTGCAGGTCTTTACGGATAATTCACAGACCCAGGCCTCTTCCCTGGAGGAGATCACGGCCACCATGGAGGAGATCACCTCCAACACGGACAATATATTTGACCTGTCGGTTGAACAGAGTAACAATCTGAAGGATGTGCTGGACAAGCTGGGAAACCTTCTCGAGTCCGTGTCCAAGACGCAGCAGGAGATACAGAGCATCCTGGGCCTCCGCGATACCCTGAATCTTGAAACTGAAACCAGTAAGAAAAGCATGACTACCATTATGCAGAACGTAAGCCTTATGACCCATGAATTCAAGGATATTGAGGGAGTCGTTTCTCTTATTGACGATATATCGGACCAGATCAACCTCCTTTCGCTCAACGCGGCTATCGAGGCCGCCCGGGCCGGCGAGGCTGGGAGGGGATTTGCCGTGGTCGCCGATGAAATATCCAAGCTGGCCGACCAGACCGCGTCAAATGTAAAAACGATAAATATTTCCATACAGAAAAACGTAGGGTCCCTGTCGAGTTCATACAAGGGACTACAGGCCTTTGAAAAAGTATTGGAAAACATGATCTCCTTCATCATGCAGCTCGGCTCATCTATCGATATGATAAATTCCCTGGCCCGCCAGGACTTGGATCTGAACCGTGAGATAAAAGATTACACACAGGAAGTGATCACCATAGCCAATACCATCAATCAGGGCATGAATGAGCAGAAGATAGCCATCAATGAGGTGCTGGTGAGCATAACCACGGTGAACCAGGCCACCCAGGAGTTCGCCGCCGGCTCCAAACAGCTGGGCTCGGCATCGGACGAGGTGGATGAAACGACAAAAGAACTGAAGGTGGTGCTCATCAGGCGCGATGAATTCGCCGATAATGACGGCGAAAATGAAGTATAAATGACGGTGCGTACAGTGACAGTGGATTATGCCGACGATTCGGTAAAGACCGCCTTTTTCGATCTCGACGACACGCTCACGGACATCGATACGGACTGGCTCTGGACGCGCTGGCGACTTCTGAAGGGTCCTGGCGGCTGGCGGGAGTTTTTATTTTTTCTGCGCATAACACGCCTCTACAAACAGGGAAGGCTCACGGTGGACCGGTACATGGCCTATCACCTTCTGAGAATTAAAATACTGAACCCGTTTGAATACCGCAGTCTGGCGGAACGCTTTTTTCTTGAATCGGGGAGGCATCACATCTTCGCCCGGGCAGCCGAACTCGTGGCATGGTACAAAGACCACAATATCCCCGTAGTTCTTATTACGGCCCAGAACGATATCCTGGCCGAACCCTTCGCCCGGCTCCTGGGCTTTCATGACATGATTGCCAACCGGTTTATTGAGGAAGGGGACGTCTTTACCGGTGTGGTAACGCCCTACAATTTCCAGGAGGGCAAGGTCCACTGGGCGGAAAAATATCTCACGGAAAAAGGCATATCCTTCAGCGACTGCGCCTTCTACTCCGACAGCATTCACGACGCGCCGCTTCTCTCGCGGGTGGCCTTTCCCGTGGCCGTCAATCCCGACAAACGGCTCACGTCCCTGGCCCATGAAAAGGGCTGGCGGGCGGTTAATTTTAAGGGGGAGATGTTTTTCGGATAATCGGTTAATGAGTACGGACAGGTCGCGACCTGTCCGTACTCATCACTTCACCTGTCCCTATATGTTACCAAACATTACTTTCCAGATATTCATGAATCGCCTTCGCGGCCTTCCTTCCCGCGCCCATGGCCTCGATAACCGTGGCTGCTCCTGAAACAATATCACCTCCGGCGAAGACGCCGCGCTTACTGGTCTTCATGGTTTCCCCGTCGGCGATGATGTTGCCCCACTTGCTGGTTCCCAGGTCAGGTGTGGTTTTCTGAATAATGGGGTTCGGGTCGTTGCCGATGGCCACGACGGCTACGTCGATTTCCGTGACAGTGAGTGCCCCGGGGACCGGTACGGGTCTGCGTCGTCCCGAATCGTCGGGAGCTCCCAGTTCCATGCGCTGGCATTCCATGGCTGTAAGCCGTCCCTGGTCATTGCCGATAAATTTTACGGGATTGTGCAGGAGCATGAAGTTGATACCTTCCTCTTCAGCGTGATGGATCTCCTCCTCGCGGGCAGGCATCTCCGTGCGGGAGCGGCGGTACACCAGGTATACATTGTCGGCGCCCAGGCGCAGGGCCGTGCGGGCTGAGTCCATGGCCACATTGCCGCCGCCGAAGACCGCCACGTTTTTCCCTTTTATGACCGGTGTATCATATTTCGGAAACATATAGGCCTTCATGAGATTTATGCGCGTCAGGTATTCATTGGCGGAGTAGACGCCCTGGAGATTTTCTCCCGGGACGTTGAGAAACTTGGGAAGACCGGCACCGGTGCCGATGAAGACCGCCCCGTAACCCTGGTCGAAAAGATCATTGACCGTTTCGGCTATGCCGATGACACGGTTGACCGAAAGGCGTACACCCCTTTTCTGTAATGCTTCGATTTCGTACTGCACGATGGCCTTGGGAAGCCTGAACTCCGGGATACCGTAAACCAGCACGCCGCCGGGATTATGCAGCGCCTCAAAGATGGTAACCTCGTATCCCATTCCGGCGAGATCCCCGGCAGCCGTGAGCCCGGCCGGACCGGAACCGATAACGGCTATTTTTTTCCCGTTTGACGGAGTCGGCTTTGGAGGTTCCGCCCGCTGCACGTCACGTTCGTAATCGGCCACGAAGCGTTCCAGTTTACCGATGGCCACGGGCTCGGATTTTTTCGCCAGGATACAGCGCTCTTCACACTGTGTTTCCTGGGGGCACACACGGCCGCATACAGCCGGGAGTGAATTGGTTTCCTTTATAGCTTTCAGAGAACCTGTGTAGTCCTTCTCCGATATTTTCTGTATGAATGCGGGAATGTTCACGCCGACAGGGCATCCCTCGACACATGCGGGCTTTTTGCACTGCAGGCAGCGCGACGCTTCCAGCAGGGCCGTCTCCTCGGGGTAGCCCAGGGGCACCTCATTGAAATTGTTTCTCCGCACCTGCGGTTTCTGTTCCGGCATTTTCTGCCGCGGTATTTTATTTGCCATGACTTCTTACTCCTTCAAGACGGCATGTATGCCGGTGATCCATGCTCTGCGTTTCTTCGCTCCGGTATGTCTTCAGGCGCGACGTGAGGGAGGCGAAATCGACCAGGTGTCCGTCGAATTCCGGCCCGTCAACGCAGGTGAAGCGTGTTTTACCGTCCACGGTAACGCGGCACCCGCCGCACATACCCGTGCCGTCGATCATTATGGAATTGAGGCTCACCAGCGTCTTAATGTTATGCGGTCTGGTCATGTCGCTCACGGCTCTCATCATGGGTACGGGGCCGACGGCTACAACCATATCAATCTTTTCCCGGGCGATTATTTCATTTAAAATGTCCGTCACCAGGGCCTTTCGGCCATGGCTGCCATCGTCGGTGCACACGATGAGTTCATCGCTTATTGTTCTTAGTTCTTTTTCAAGGATAAGGAGGCCCTTTGTGCGGGCGCCGGTTATGGTGATGAGACGGTTGCCCGCCTGTTTCAGGGCCGAGGAAATGGGATATACGGGAGCGATGCCGATGCCGCCGCCGATGCAGACGGTTGTTCCGTATTTCTGTATATCCGTGGGATGGCCCAGGGGGCCCGTTATATCCAGGATCGCTTCACCGGCTTTCATGGCGGCAAGCTTTGTCGTGGTAGTTCCCACGATCTGGTAATATAGTGTTACAGTGCCTTTATCCTTGTCGGCATCGGCGATGGTGAGGGGAATGCGTTCACCATACTCGTCAATGCGCAGGATTAAGAACTGGCCTGCCTTTCTATATTGTGCAACATAGGGGGCTTCAACGACCATTTTACCGATGGTGGGTTCGAGAAGTTCATTGGAGTGAATCGGGTGCATTTTTTATCCTCCCGGCGCTTTTGCCACATTATGAAAATCGCCGGGAAAATTTCAAGAACATATTTTCGCGAATTATTAATGCAACCGGAGCTGTATTGATTATTCAGCGGGAACTGACTCTCGCTTGCCGGTGGAATGCTTATGGCAATGAAATCAAACAGGGACCGGTAATGAATCGTTTTCATCGTCTTCGATGTTCATGACCGTTGCCTGCAGTTCCCGCGAACTGTCGTTGAGGGCATCGGCCGTGGAGGATAGTTCCTCTGACATGGACGCGTTCTGCTGGGTCACTTCATTGAGCTGGTCCATGCCCGCCGTTATCTGGTTGATTCCCTCGTTCTGCTGCTCGGTGTAGACCGTGATTTCCTTCACGAGGTCTGCCGTTTTCCTGATGCTCTCGATGATTTCATTGTTCAGGGAACCGGCCCGGTCGGCAACGGTAATTGAACCGGCCGAGAGTTCATTGATTGCCTGTGCGGCCGTCTGGCTCCGTTCGGCTAGTTTGCGGACTTCTGCGGCAACCACGGCGAAACCTTTGCCATGTTCGCCGGCCCTGGCAGCTTCTATTGAAGCGTTAAGCGAAAGAAGGTTTGTCTGATAGGCTATATCTTCGATGACTTTTATTTTTCTGGATATCTCGCGTATCGCCTCCAGGGCCTCGTTAACAGCCACGCCTCCCTGGTCGGCCTTCTTCGCAGCTTCTATGGCTATGCTGCTCGTGAGCTTTGAATTTTCCGTATTCTGGTGAAGGGTGGCGGCGATTTCTTCAAGTGAAGAAGCGATTTCCTGGACACTGGCAGCCTGGATATTAGCACCGCGGGCTACCTCTGCTGCAGTGGCAGTTATCTCCGTAGATGCGGTGAAGAGCTGCCGCGATGAGTCCTGGACTGTACCGAAAATATTTTTAAGCTGTGTATATGATTTCTTGTTTTTCGCCAGGGCCGACTCAGAACGTGCCAGGGCCGATTCGTTGACATAGGATATGAGGAAAGTCAGGACGAAGATAACAACGAATGCAATGGTATTGTCAGTTATATAATCTTCAAGGTCGAAGCCGGAAATCTTCATCTCATCGATTACGACAAATTTAACGAAGGTGAAAAACAGCAGGATATTGATTATGTTATATACAAGAACTATGCGGCGCGGCAGGAGCAGGGGAATCATGACCATTATAGCGGCTATAAAAATTATTGTGTCAAGGCGGGCCAGGGTCGATTCACCGGAGACGCCCACCATGGTTGACCAGGCCGCCGCGTAAGCGAGGGTAAAGGTGATATTGGCGCAGATAAGATAATATCCTGCGCGGAACAGAAACAAAGTAAAGATAATGGCTGATAGCGGTATGAACTGTGAAAAGAAAATAACGGGATCAATGGCGCCATCGGCAAAGAGAAATCCCGTAAGCAGCATGATTGACATTGTGAGGACCAGCAGGATTATTATAAAAAACAGAATGCGTGCTCTCATCAGGGGAATAAACCCCAGTCCAGAATATTTCTGAAGAAAAGAATCCATCAGCTTTTTCATAATACCCTCCGGTATAAGCAGCGTATCTGAAGCATATCACGGGAGGAGGGCTGTGTCAAATAAAAGGAAATGAAAATTGTATGTTTTACGGGGAATTATAATGAATCCGTTACGGAGGGGCCGTCTCAGAACAAAATTCTGGACGGCCTTTTTGTTATGTTGTTTTATCAACAAAAATAGATGATATATTTCCCC
>PGXY01000002.1:0-170966 GCA_002839375.1 Spirochaetae bacterium HGW-Spirochaetae-1
CAAGGCGTTCGGACATCCTTGTCCTCACTTTTCGGTTGCTGATTGTCATATCCAAATATTATGAGTTTATGTCAAGACTTCCCCTCGCCTGTGGGAGAGGGGGCCGGGGGGTGAGGTCGCATGGTTTCATCACCGCATGACTATTTCCATTATCAATTCAAAATCCTGAAAAAAATATCACCATTTCCCGCTGGTTCGTTCGTGTTATATGCAGGGGCCGGGGCGGCGTCCGGGTCATGATTTGGAAAAAGGGTTGACTGGAGTTCACATGCGTGCTAACATGAAAAATAGTAAGAGAAGCATACTTTTCTACAGAACCGCCGAAGGGAAGTGCCCCGTGGAAGATTTTCTCGATTCTCTGCCGGGAAAGGCTGCGCAGAAAATCACCTGGGTTCTTGGCATATTGGAAAATCAGGGAGTGCTTCCGGCGATGTATTTTAAAAAGCTTGTCAATACCGATATCTGGGAATGCCGTGTTCAGTACAGTTCCAACGTGTATCGTCTGTTATGCTTTTTCGACAGGGGATCAATAATAATTTTAACCCATGGGTTCATTAAAAAGACGCAAAAAACACCCGGTGATGAGATTAAAAGGGCTGAGGAATACAGGAATGATTATCTGCGAAGGAGACACGTATGAGTGATCTGAAAAAATACATACACAAAAGAAAGGCGAAAGATCCTGATTTTGCCCGGGGATATGACGAGGGATTTGAGGAATTTAAAATCGGACTGGTTCTTCGCCGGGAACGTGAAAAGAGCGGCTTAACCCAGGAAGAGCTGGCTCAAAAGATCCGGACGACGAAGAGCGCTATCTCCCGCATCGAGAATCATGCCGAGGATATCAAGCTGTCGACCTTGATGAAGGTTGCCGAGGCGCTGGGGAAGAGGGTTACTATACGATTGGTTTGAGTCCGCTTGGGCGGGGGGTTGTGGCCGGGATCTCCGGCCGGGTGATTAATGTTCCGGTTTCCCGGAACCTGGGAGTTCGGCAGAATCCCTCTGCCGGGTGGGATGTCCCGGGGGGGCCGGGACAGGCCCTTTGCAGAAGGGGCGCGAGCGCGGCGCCCCTCCTGCACCACCCCCGCGTCGCCTCAAACGCCTCGGACATCCTTGTCCTCACTTTCTATGGTGAAGTTTTTTACATGAATCTTTTTGAACATTGAACTTGGAACTTTTAACCAATCTTTTTCCTTAGCGGCACTTCCCACGTCGTGTGGGTCGACCGCAGCCACCGAGTTCATACCTCCCTGGACTCGCTTACTGTATGTGGGGGATGTTGGGCAGGAATCTTCTTTGAACCTTGAAACTTATTCTTTAACCCATACTCGCCCCGATTCTCTGAGCCGGAATGCATTCCTTTTGCCAAAACTACTATATAGTGGTTGACATTTAGAGATTGTATTTATATTCCGTAACTGAATAATTTTTGATTTTGATTATAATAAATAATTGCTTTTAGAAAATAAAAATTATGAATAAATAACAACCTTTTTCTTTTAAGTAATAATATTAGCAATTTGGAGGTCTTTTCTTTTGAGGTTTATCGACTTGTTTGCTGGGCTTGGTGGATTCCATATAGCTCTTAAGAGATTGGGACACGAATGTGTTTTTGCGTCCGAAATAAATGAGCATTTACGCGAATTATATAAAATAAATTTTAATATTTTGCCTGATGGAGATATTAGGAAAGTTAAACTAAAAGATATTCCACAACATGATATTTTATGTGCAGGATTTCCTTGCCAGCCGTTCTCAAAAGCAGGCGAACAATTGGGACGATCTTGTACTCAGTGGGGAGATTTGTTTGACTATGTTATCAGAATATTAAAAGTTCACCACCCCAAATATTTTATTTTAGAAAATGTACCTAATTTACTTAAACATAATAATGGATTAACTTGGATCCAAATGAAAAATGAATTAATAAATATTGGGTATCAAGTTAGTGAAAATAAATTATCTCCTCATAAATTTGGAATTCCTCAAATCAGAGAGAGAGTTTATATTGTTGGATCAACTGATAAACTAGATCTATTTAAATGGCCTGAAGAGAATAGTAATTTTGAAAATGAAACAATCAATTCCCTTTTGGAAAAAAAACCAAAAGACGCGAAACCTTTATCTCGGCAAGTAATTAATTGTTTGAATACTTGGCAGGATTTTATAAATAAATATCCATCAAATATTGAACTCCCATCCTTTCCTATTTGGTCAATGGAATTCGGAGCAGATTATCCTTATGAGAAAGATACTCCGCATTCAATTGGCTTACAACGTCTTGGAAAATTTAAAGGAAGTTATGGTATTGCATTAAATAATTATCAAAAGAAGCAAAGAATGGATGGACTGCCTTCATATGCAAAGACCCAGGAAAATGCTTTCCCCATATGGAAGATTAACTTTATAAAACAGAATAGAACAATATATGAAAAGAATAAAAAATGGATCAAACCCTGGATTCCCAAAATCCAAGAATTTCCACCAAGCCTACAAAAATTAGAATGGAACTGCAAAGGCGAAGAGAGGGATATTTGGAAATATATAATACAGTTTAGAGCATCTGGCGTAAGAGTGAAGAGGCCAACAACCTCCCCATCCTTAATTGCAATGACAACAACACAAGTTCCAATAATATCGTGGGAGCGAAGATATATGACACCACGAGAATGCGCAAATTTACAAAGTCTTGGTGAATTAAAACATCTGCCTCAAGCAATGACCATCTCATTTAAAGCATTAGGAAATGCAGTTAACGTTGATGTTGTCTACCTTATTCTTTCTAATTTATTAAAAACTAATGATAATATTGTACGGATAAAGAATAACACCTTTTCAAATAAATTAATCATTATTGGTAATATTTAATCCTAAATAAAAATTGTAATGAAGATAAAGAGTTCAAATAAAATTAATATACGACCTGGTGTAAGTATTCTATCAGTTTTACCGCATCTTAATTATAAACCATGGTTTGCACTGGCAGAATTTGTTGATAATTCGATTCAAAGTTTTTACGATTATTATGATGAAATAGTTAAGGTTGAGAAATGTGATTTTAAACTCAGAGTTGATATTGAAATTGATCTCTTGGACGAAGGAAGAATAATAATTCGTGATAATGCTGCTGGGATTCACGAAAAAGATTTTGCAAGAGCATTTAGACCAGCAGAAATTCCTCCCGATAGAAGCGGTTTATGTGAATTTGGGATGGGGATGAAAAGTGCTTCATGTTGGTTCTCTCCAATTTGGACGGTAAGAACTTCAGCGCTTGGTGAGCCCTACGAAAAGACGGTTCAATTTGATATCGAAAAAATTGTCAGTGATGAGATCGAGGAATTAGATGTAATTATTAAAACAGTTGATGCAAATTTACACTACACTACAATAACATTGGAGAATCTTTATCGCAAACCTCAAGGCCGAACAATATCTAAAATTAAAGATCATTTGAGAGATATATATAGAGTTTTCACTAGAGAAAAAAAGCTTCAGTTATTCTTTTATAATGAACCAATTCAATATATTAATCCTGAAATATTAATTGCTCCCTATTACAAGAATCTTAAAGGAAAATCTATTGAATGGCGAAAAGAAATAAATTTTGATTTTGGCCTAGGATTAAAAGCATATGGTTTTGCGGCAATTCGGAAAAAGGCAAGTACTTCAGAAGCAGGTTTTGCATTATTTAGAAGAAATAGACTTATACAAGGAAGTGCCGATGAGGGTTATAGACCAGAATATATTTTTGGTAAGCCAAATTCATTTATTTTTCAGAGGGTATTTGGTGAAATTCATCTTGAAGGTTTTGAGGTAAGCCATACAAAAGATGGCTTCCAGTGGGATGAGAATGAGGTAACTTTTTTAGCGTTACTGAAAGAGAGTTTAGGCACAGAAGAGTTCCCTCTTCTGCAGCAAGCGAGAGAATATCGTGTAGATAGAAAACCTAGTGATTATCAAAAAGGTGCACAAGCAGCCGTATTAAGGACTGCTCGTGCTATAGAAGAAAATGCTCCTCAAGTAATGGAAGCACTTGTTAATGATAAAGATAAGGTAATTATTCTGCCAGAAGAGTTAGAAACTAACACACAAGTAACAGAAAAATCTATTGATATAGAATTGAGTGGGAATAAATGGACTATTATTATTGAACTTACTCATGATCCCTCAGTCGGAGATTGGTTACAAATAAGTGATCAATCTTCTTCCTCAAATTTGGGAGAGAGCAGGGGCAGGAAAATAAGTTTAAGATTATCTTTGTCGCATCCCTTTATGGAGCGTTTTTCAGGTCCTGATTGTGATGAAATAGAACCAATTTTAAGAATAGCTGCTGCCCTTGGTCTAAGTGAAGTGATTGCAAGAGAGAGTGGTGTGAGAAAGGCTGGAACAATTAGGAGAAATGTCAACGAATTACTAAGAAATGCATTATGGCAAACATAATTTGAATAAGGGGGTTTAATGAATCATACTAATGATGATCAATTGGAAGAAGTTGAAATTGTAAGTAATGTTAGCAATAATTGGAATCCTATAGTAGGTGAAGAAACAATTGCATTACTAAATCATTTGCCTATAAATGAAAGAAGTCGTATTGTCGTCAGAAATGAGGCAGTTTCAATTTTATCCAAATGCATTTCGCCATTAGATACAGAAGGCCAGCAAACTGGTTTGGTTTTAGGTTATGTTCAAAGTGGGAAAACATTATCTTTTACAACTGTTGCTACTTTGGCAAGAGATAATGGTTTTCCAATAATAATTTTAATTGCTGGGATTTCTAATCCACTCACCACTCAATCAAGAGATCGTCTCCACAGAGATCTTCGACTTGAGGTAAGGGATGATAGAGTATGGAGGCATTTACATAACCCAGATATTCAGAATCGTGCTCAAGATCAAATAAATAATATTATTGAAGAATGGCGTGATCCGTCAGTCCCTCTCAAAGAACGCACTACTTTGTTAATAACCACAATGAAGAATCATAGACGTCTTGCAAATCTCAGAGAAGTGTTTATGTGTGTCGATCTCCGAAAAATACCGGTATTAATTTTTGATGATGAGGCAGATCAGGCAGGATTAAATAATCTTATTAAGCAGGGTGAAGAAAGTACAACATATACAAGATTAAGAGAACTAAAGGAAATAATCCCACATCATACTTTTTTGCAATATACTGCTACACCACAAGGTCCTCTTCTTATTAATTTAATAGATATTCTATCACCTGGTTTTGCAAATACTCTAACGCCCGGTGATGATTATACAGGAGGTAGAGACTTTTTTATAAATAATCAGCATCTGTTAAGGGAAATTCCATTCAATGAAATCCCGACAAATGATAATCCAATTCATGAACCTCCTGAAAGTCTATTAGCTGCATTGCGAGTATTTTTTCTCGGTTTAGCTTCAACTCAACTCAGGCATATGGGGCATGGTAATAGGTCGATGATGGTTCATCCTTCGCATAAAACCGATCCGCATCAACAATATTATGATTGGATTATCAATATAATAAACAACTGGAAAACAATATTAGCTAATAAAGATGACCCAGATTATAACGATCTAAAAGAAGAGTTCAGATTGGCATATGATGATTTAGCTAGCACTATTGATAGCTTAGAAGAGTTTGATTCTTTATATTCAATCATACATCGAGTTATAAGAAGAACAGAAATAATAATAATAAATGCTCGTAGAGGGCGTACTCCAGAGATAGATTGGCGAGGTGCCTTTTCTCATATTCTAGTAGGCGGTCAAGCCCTAGATCGTGGTTTTACTATTGAAGGTTTAACAGTTACTTATATGCCTAGAGGAGTGGGTGGGCGCCAAGCAGATACAATACAGCAGCGTGCAAGATTTTTTGGTTATAAAAGATCTTATTTAGGATATTGTCGGATTTATATTGAAAGGGAACTAAATATTGCTTTCACTCGATACGTGCAGCACGAGGAAGATATTAGAGATAGATTGATTGAATACGAAAATCGACCACTTAGAGATTTAAGGAGGGCATTTTTAATACCACAAGGCTTTAAAGCAACAAGGGATAGTATAATCGATGTTGATTATACTATCCTTAGATTCAATAATGAATGGTTTTATCCACAAGCTCCTCAGGATTCAATAGAGTCAATTATAGAAAATAGAAATACAGTTTTTAATTTTATTAAGTCAATATCCCTTTCTCAGGATGATGGCCATCCAGACAGAACCCCATATCAAAGACATTTATTTTCTGATACAATTTCTCTCAAGCATCTTTATGAAAATCTTTTATTGGATTTAAGGTTTACTCGGCTATCAGATGCACAAAATTTTCTTGCTATAATAATCCTGTTGAGAAATTTTTTGGAAAACAGTTTTTCGGATGAGGAATGTTCTGTCTATTATATGAGTCAAGGAATCAATAGAGAAAGAAAATTAGATGCCAAAGGTGAATTAGTCAACCTGTTTCAAGGAGCCTATCCTGTAAATCCCAAAGAAATCAGAGGAAGTATTTATGCAGGGGACAGATATATCCACTCTAATGATAATATTACAGTTCAAATTCATATGTTAAATATACTTGATAACGATAAAAAATTGATATACGATAATCCTGTAGCTAATATTGCAATTTTCTTACCCGAACGTCTTAAGACTAATGTATTGATACAGAATCAAGGTGGAATCGATTCTGATGAAGAGTAAGCTTGAGGATTTATTTAATCAGCTAACTTCAAAAAGTATCTCATCTTCTAAGGAAGTAGTATTCTTTGCTTTAAAAATCCCTGGTTATACAGATAGACATATCGGTAAAGATTCCAACAATCAGCCTGCTATTCTTATTTCTACAAAGAATATTAAAACATACCCTGCAAATCAAATTATGGAAAACCTTAGAATCGAGCATGGATTGAAAGTTAAAATTGTAGAATCAAATAATAGCTATTCAGAGGGAATTTATTCTATTATTCAGTGTACATCAAATGATATCGAAATAAAGAGGTATTTTCTTCGAGTTATAGATTCTATTATACATACACTTCCTGAAACAGTATCATCTCGAGATATTTCGATAATTATTGATAGACTTACTTGTCTGTTCCTATCACTTAAACAGCCAGCACGGAAATCTATCCTTGGCTTATGGTCTGAATTGTTTATAATTGTGAGTTCAATAAATAGTATTTTTATGCTACAATCTTGGCATAACGATCCTTATGAAACATATGATTTTAGCTGTGATCTTTCACGATTAGAAGTGAAAAGTTCTTCTAAAACACGATGTCATTATTTTTCTTTTCAACAAGTTTATCCACCTGATAATATAGATTTAATTATTGCTTCAGTTATAGTTAAAGAATCATCTAGTGGATTATCATTATTGGATTTATGGGATAATGCTAAAGAAATTGCTGGAGATGATTTTGAATTAAGATCCAAAGTAGATAGAATATGTACTGAATCGCTTGGAACAGATTTTCAAAAAAATTTATTTAAATGCTTTGATTTAAATATTGCAAAAAGTTCACTTATCTTTTATCATATAAGTGAAATACCTAAAGTTCCAAGGGAAATACCAGCAGGAGTCAGTGAGATTACATTTAAGTCGGACTTAAGTTTTACTCATAAGTTAGATCGAATAGTAACAATTAAAAATACAATTTTTAATGCTTATTATGGAAATGATTAACAATAAAAATAAACAGTAAGGGTTCCTTGTTCCGGCCATCTCTCACCCCTTAAAAAACCCCTCATTAATAACCACAATAAACGGCAGGTTCCTGAAGTCGTCGGCTGTGTCTATGCCGTACCCGGCGATCCACTGGTCTTCGATGATGAAGCCGCGGTAATCCACCGTGAGGTTGTCGCGGAGGAGTTTTACTTTCTCTGTGGGATTGGCCAGGCGCTTGTCCAGGAGGCTGCATATTTTCACGGAATTGACGCGGCGCTCGTTGCGGAGATAGTTCAGCATCCAGGTCAAGGTGAAGCCCTGGTCCGTGATGTCCTCCATGATGAGGACGTCCTTGCCTTCCACGTCCTGGGGTTCCATGAGGAGGCGGACAGCCCGGTATTCCTCGCCGCTTCCCTTGATGGATGAGTCGTAGACGCTGGTTTTGATCAGGTTGAAGCGGGCGTGAATATTTCCTTCTGAAAAAATGTCGCGGCAGATGTCCGAGGCGAAGATGACGCCTCCCGTGAGCACCACGAGAACCTCCAGGTGTTTGGCCGGGGCGTAGTCTCTGACGATCTGCCTGGCCAGGGCCCGGTTCCGGGCCGCGATGCACTGGGCCGGGATGAGCAGGCTTTCTATGCGCTCGTCGGCTTCCACGATTTCATGGAGGCGGGCCCGTTCGCCCGTGCTTATGGTTGCGTCGAGTACGCCGGAGCGCGGCACCTCAATGACGTTGTTGTAATCGCTTTCGTTGAGAATGAGCTGGCTCATAGGGACGCTCCCGTATTTAAATTTACCGGACGGGCTTCTGCCGCATCCATTCATAGAGTGCAATGGCCGCTGCCATGGAGGCATTGAGGGAATCGATGCCGCTGCCCAGGGGTATGGACACGCTGCCGCTTTTCAGGTTTTCCGGCAGGCCCGGTCCCTCGATGCCGGGCAGGAGATAAAAGGTCTCGGGGAACGTGAAGGTGCGTATGTCCGTTCCGCCGCTGTCCAGGGTGATGAGGGGGGCGTCGAGGCCCGTTTCGTCCAGGTCGTAGAGGGAAGGGCCGCGCTTTAAGGGTGCCTGGAACACGGTCCCGGATGAAGAGCGCAGGCATCGGGGGTTCCAGGGATGGGCAGCCTCGCGGGTGATGATAATATTTGCCACGCCCAGTCCCACGGCGCTCCGGATTACGGCGCCGACGTTCTGCGGGTCCTGGAAGGGTATGATGAGATTGCAGCCCTTTTCGGCTTTGCCGTCCCATTCGGGCAGCTCGGGCATGCGGGCCGCCAGGAGGGGGCCCCGGGTTGTGAAGGTATCGAGCTCGTTGTAGAGTCCTTTTTTCATGATGAGGAGACGGCGCGTAGCGGCGTATTCGTCGCAGGCGCGGTTTATGGCGGTGTCATATTCCACGTAGCCGTCGTGGATGATGAGCCAGTCCTTTTCTATTGACGGGTTTTCCAGGGCCTCGACGATGATTTTCTTTCCCGACAGGATCAGGGCGCCCTGTTTCTTCATGCCGGCAGCCGAGGTGAGCTTTTTCAGTTCCTTGTAGGTCTTGTTGTCGGGCGAGCTGATGGCCTGGCCCAGGGCCGTGTCCTCGTGCTTTGATATGACGTAGGTCCGCGTCAGGGTGGAGCGCTTTTTCCGGAAGAGAAGTATCCGTCGGGCGTATTCCGTGCCCGGCAGGGTGTAGGGAATGTTCTCCGCCGCCTCGTACTCGTCGCGGTTCGCGGGTGACAGGGCTTCCAGGTCCGTGCCGGCCTCGGGGCCCTTCATGAGGATCACCGTACCGTCGGCGGGGAGGAAGTGGGCCACGCGCGTCAGGGTCTCGTCGGCCGATTCCAGGGCCCGGGTGATGACGCCCGTCACGGGAAAGAAGGACTTGTCCGTCACCAGGTGGCCGTATATCTCCACGCCCTCGAGGCCCAGCTCCTTCACGGCCATTTCCATGAAGGTTACGCGTTTGTGACGGGGCTCGGCCAGGATAATATGCAGGCCCGGCAGGTAGATCTTCAGGGGCAGGCCGGGAAAACCGGCGCCCGTGCCGATGTCCACGAGGGAACCGGGCATTTCAACGAAGCGCGTGAAGTAGATGGAATCGATGAAGTGCTTCACGATAATATCGTCGAAGGTGCGCAGGCGCGTCAGGTCCATCTCGTCGTTGTGGCGCACCAGGAGGTCGTGCAGCAGGGCGAACTGCTCCGCCTGGCGCGGGGTGAGTTCAATCCCGGCCTTCTTGAAATACGAATTCATTTTTTGTATGTTATGCTGGTCCATTGTCATCCACGGGTAAAAAGTTTTAACGGCAGAGCGTGACTATATCCCCTGTACCGCCTCCCTGTCAAGGCGTATACTGGTTAAAATGTTACATGAAACAAATTTTAATTCCCTGCCGGATTGATTGACCAGTGTCCTTTATGTAAAGCCCCCTCCGGGGGCGGCGACGTAATATTTATATAAAGCAGCCGGTTTATACGCCGGGGGCCTTGTCAGCCCGTTGTTCTTCCCTGAGTTCATTCTTTGCCCCGCTGCATTCTTCAAAAGTCCCCCTCTGGGGGATTTAGGGGGCTTCCCTGTATAAGACAGCATTTAACGTTATAGGAATGCAAAAAATCAATTGACGCCAATTGTTTTATCGACCAATCTGCTTTTCCGTGTTACATTCATATTGAGTCAGGACTTGATGCCATGAGCGAAGAAAAACCACATATACGAATCGGGGAGTTCCTGGTGAAGGGCGGCAATATTACCCAGTGGCAGCTGGAACTTGCCCTGGAGGATCAGAAAAGAAACGGCGGCCTCCTGGGTGAAATCCTCATACGCCTGGGCTACCTGGAAAATGATGAGCTCATCAAGGCCCTGACGGAGCGCGTCAACGACTAGGGCCATTACTGCGGCCTCTTCAATATATCCCCGGTAAAAACCCGTTATCTTCCAATTTACTATTGACATGCTTTCCGGGATCGGTGAGCATGGACAGACTGAGCGGACGCTCATTACTATTTCTTCCCGGAGGCAGCCATGTCCTTACTTCCCCTGAACAGGAAAGTCCTGGTGAGAATTCCCTATCATCAGGCACTGAAACCGAAAAAACATGATTCCCTTCTGGCCGGCGCTGCACAGGCCGATATCACGCCGCCCCCGGGCATGCCCATGGCCGGTTTTTCCACCTTTTCAAGCTTCAGCCGGGGCGTGCGCACCACCCTGAAGGCCAGGGTCTTTTACCTGAAGGCACCGGGCGAGCGGGGTATCGCCCTCATACAGTGCGATCTTCTCTCGGGCAGCCTGGCGGTCCATCACCGCGTTGCCGAACTCGTGGCGCCGGAAACGGACCTGGATACGGGAGGCATTGTGCTGGCGGGAACGCACACCCATTCGGGGCCCGGCAATATCTTCGAAAATCATTTCTATAATAAAATGGCATCAAATGCGGCGGGATATGATGCTGCCTGCGCCGAATTCATTTCACGGCAGATCGCCCGTGCCGTTATAGAGGCATATAAGGGACGCAAAAAGGCGAAGATCGCCACGGGCTCCACGGAGCTCTACGGTGTCACGAAAAACCGCAGTTTCCCGGCCTATGCCCTGAACCGTGAAACGGAAAGCGAAGAGAGCAGGCAGGATATGTACCGCGCCGTGAATCCTCACCTGCACATGATACGGGTGGACTGCCTGGACCGTAGCGGCACATACCGGCCCCTGGGGGCCTTCACGAGCTTTTCCATTCATCCCAACACGAATCCATCCCTGCTGGGCCGCCTCTACAACGGCGATATAACGGGATTTGTCGAACGGATGGTGGAGCGGGAAATAAAGGAACGGTACGGCACGGCCTGGCATCCCCTCCTGGCAGCGGCAAACCAGACCCACGGTGACTGCAACGCAAATTTCTCCGAGGACTACGACGAAAATTTCCTCGACCAGAAGAGGCTCGCCCGGGAGATAGCCCGGGCCACCATGACTCTCTTTCGGTCCCTGGACCGCAGGCTGAAGAGCACGGTCCCGGTGCTGTACCGGGCGCGGCGCCTGGACCTTCTCCGCGAGGGAAGCGTTGACAATATAACCATTGCAAAACATCCCGCGCCGGGATACGCCTCGGTAGGCGGGGCCCAGGGCAGGGGAAGGCGGACTCCCTTCAGTTTCATTCCGCCCTTCAGGCCCGGCATGCCGAAAAAATCCGGTGCGGGCGAGCAGGGGCACAAGCGCGTGGCCCTGGGACTCCTGGGACGGCTCCTTTTTAAAACACGTCATTATCCCCGTCTTTACCTGGCCCAGGTTATCCGCGTCGGCGATTTTCTCATGATACCACTTCCCTGGGAGGTGACCTTCGAGATGGGGCGCCGCATCGCCCGGCAGGCCCGGGAATCGGCAGAAAAGGCCGGTATGAAGGGACTGGGGCGGGCCTTTGTCATTGACACGGCCAACGGTTATTGCGGCTACGTGAATACGCCCGAGGAATATTCCCTCCAGTACTACGAGGGGGCCAGCAATCTCTACGGTCCTGACACGGGCCTCTTTATCGCCGTCCATGCGGGACGACTGGCCGTTGAGATGGCCGAAAAGGGCTCCGGCAGCCACATCCCGCCGTCCCTGAGGCTGAAGCTCTATAGCGGATCGTATTATCCCCGGGCTGTTCCGCCGCGGGGGCAGAGAAAGGCCGTACTGGAACCGGTACGGTGCGCCAGGCCTGAGGGAAAGGAATCGTACTTTCGTTTTCGCTGGCGCGACGCGGCTCCCGGCATGATCAATCTCAGCGAAACCCTGGTGCGGGTCGAGGTGAAGGGGAAAAAGGATACCTGGTCCACGCATGTCGTGGAGGGCATCGCCGTGGACAGCCAGGGCATGGACCTGTCTGTGGTTCTCGTGAGGAATTATTCACTGCGGGCCATGGCGGTTTACGAGGCACGCTGGCTCAGTCCCGCCGGTGACGGCCTGTACCGCTTTGCTATCGCCCCCCGCGGGCCCTTCGCGGAATTGTATTCCGATGAATTTACCCTGGAGCAGGGCACGCCTATTGAATCAAAGACAGTTAAATAAAAAGGAGCAGGATATGAAGAAGCCCGTATTGATCTTATTTTTTCTCATGATTGCCGTGAGCGCCGGAACAGCGGCCGCGCCCGATTTCGGTGCCGACGGCCTGAAGGGACTCTCGCCGGAACAGAGAAAGGGACTCGCCGCAGGAGAGATCATCTTTTCCACCGATGATTCCGGGACCGAAACCAAAGAGGCCCTTGTTCAGGCAGCCGTCATTTTCGATAAAACACCGAAGGAGGTCTGGAATCTCCTGTATCACACCGAGGACCAGATCAAATACCTTGAGGAGATCGATGAACTGAAAATCATCAAGAAGGAAAAACTGAAGGACTGCATTGAATTCAAGCTGAAGGTTGCCTGGATTTCCGTGGTATACCGTGTCATCCATCGGTTCGAAGCGGAGAATTTATACTTTTACTGGACCATGGACAGGTCCTTTAAAAATGACCTCCAGGATCTCAAGGGTTTCTGGCGTCTCTATTCTTATGGTAACGGGAAAACCCTGGCCCGGTACGGCAGCAATGTTTCGGTGAAGAACGTTCCCTCTTTCATCGAATCCATGTTCAAGAAGAACGGCGTACGCAAGGCCCTCACGGCCGTGAGAAACTATATCAATTCCGGCGGGACCTGGCGGAAAAAGTAGTGCGCCCATGGAACGGGGAATAAATATATGCCGCCCGGGATACGGCGCCTCATGTGCCCTGTGCTGCGGCAGCCACAACTATGACGCTTCCCCCGGCGATATCGCCACCCTCATGTACCGGCGGCGCAAGGCCTTCCGGTACTACAGCAGGGATTATATCATCAAAACAATACAGTCGAGCCGCAGCGACCTCACGGGCTCCTATTATTACCGTGAGCGCAAGCACCCCTTTACCCTGACCCTGGACCCGCTCTTCGACGGCTGCCTCCAGTGCCCCTATGTCACCTTCATCGACGACAACGAGGCCCTGGGATGTTTCCTGTACCCGGAAAACGGCGGCGACCGGAACCGTGACTGTTACAACGTCTACCGGAGCAAGAACTTCACCTGCCCGGCCAGGGAATCTCTTTCAGAAAATGAAATTCTCTACGCCGCGTGTCTCACCGGGGACTGGTTCTATTACAGCATACTGATCCACGCCGCACCGCTGCTGCAGGCCATCATGGAAAAGTATCCCCGGCCCGATGAAGTCGATACTACGGCCCTGGAACGACTCAAACAGGACCTGTGGGACAGAATCCGGAGTGACAAATCATTGCATGGTATTCATACATATTTTGGTTAGGGTTATTTTTACCATTAAAGATATAATCACGAAGACAGGATGTCTGAGTGAATGGGCTGCGTGTGAGGACAAGCCAGGAGGGCATCCGCAACACGCATTGCGAGGATTTGCTGTATGAAAAAATTCCAAGCCTCCGCCGGCGTTTGAGGCGGCGCGGGGGTGGTGCAGGAGGGGTGATGCGCCACACCCCTCCTGCATGCACATAGTCCCGGATCCGGGACATGAGGAAATATGAAAGGGGATACCCTTTGAGATATCCTTATTGCGCTACCGGCGCCCCGTAAATAAACGCCACCTTCTCGGCGTCGCCCGTGCTCACATAGAAGGCCCGGGTGTACTCCTCGCCGCTCACGTAATCGAAGCTGCGCAGGCCAAAGGCCTTGTTTCCCTGGGTACGGGTATAGTGCATTACCGATGCCGTGTCATACATGAAATCCTCTTCGGTGATCAGGGTGCTGTCCAGCTTTTCATACTGGCTCATGGCCTCCGGCGCTATATTCTCCCAGTGGACCGTGATGTAGAGGTCCCGGTCGGGCCGCTGATGCTCCTTCAAAAGACCCAGGATATGTCCCAGGAGATGAACATAGTGGCGCTGATACAGCTTCGACTCCGTGGGGATGGCCAGGCGGGGATTCTTTGCATATCCCACGGTGGTTTCAGCCTGGCCGTCGGTATAGTTGATAATCAGTGTTGATTCGGGACGGTCTTCCCGGCCCGTGTAATCGATGAATTCAATGTTGCAGTACTGGGCCCATTCCTCCATGGCCAGCTTCAGGTAATCCAGGTCTCGTTCTGGCAGGGTTGCCTCTACTGCATAGGGGATTTTGCCGTCGGGCCAGGCCTTTACTTCCACCTGGCGTGCAGCGTTCCTGCTGTCGCCATCCTCAGCGCCGGTTTGATCATAGCAGCCGATCAGGAGCCCTGTCAGGGTAAAAAAGACCAGTGATGTGATAATTGTTTTTTTCATAATGACCATCTCCTTGAGAATAATGTTTTCCGTTGATGGTCAGAATGTAGCTAAGAAAGAAAATTTTCTCTTCTCAAATTGTCAGAATGTGTATTTTGCCCATGGTTAAATCTTCATATGCAGTTTTGGTCAGACCGGCGGGACTGGTGATGGGGAACTGTTCCTGTATAAAGCAGGGCTCTGACCCCTTATTTTTAAGAAAAAAAATATATTATTGTTGCGCAGGAAACCATTGGGCTGCTAATTGTACCATTGTGGTGTCATCAGTATAATTAATATACTCAAAGGTTATTATACATGAAGAAAATTTTAGTATATATTGCCGTTCTTCTAATACCCTGTACAGCCTTTTCTGAAACTGATGAAAAGTATCATAGCCTGTCCTTCGGTGTAAACGTATATTATTATGATTACCATGAAAAGCTGCCGGAACCGGCAAAAAGCAATGAAATCGGCTGGCTGCCCGGTTTTCTCATCGATTACAATTACCGGGACAATAATCTTTACATCAGGGCCGCCCTCGATTTTACCTATGCCAAAACCGTCTATGACGGATCATATATGGATATTGCCACGGGCGATATCTTTCCTTATACAGGGAAGACATTAAATCTTTTGCTCAACACGGAAGGCATGATTGGCTATATATTCAAGGGACCCGACACAAAGTCTGCCATAATTCCCTACGGGGGGTTCGGATATCATCTCTGGGTCAGGGCGCTTCAGGGGGAAGGAGGATACAGTGAATATTACAGCTGGAATTATTTTCAGCTCGGTCTTCTAATTGAAGTGAGCCCTGTATCGCCATGGACCGTGGGGATCAATGCGGCATTTAAGATGATGTTCAACGGCAGAATCAGGGTAAACCTTTCCGATATGAGTGATGGATACAATAATCCCGAATCAGACCTGGGTAGTAAACCGGGATGCAGGATAGCCCTGCCGGTAACCTATGCTTTCACCGATACATGGCGGGTATCGTTCAGTCCCTGGTATGAATACTCGGCCATCGGCAGGGGGGATATCTTTGAGATTTATTATAACGGTTCTCTCGATAGTTACGGCTACGAACCTGCCAGCAGAACGCATCAGTATGGGCTGCTTATCATGTCGACCTGGAATTTTTGACCTATTTCCTGCCTGAAAGTATTAATGTTCTATACGAAAAACCGCTTTTTTTTATAATGGCATATAAATCACGCCATTATTGCTCAGAGGACGGTTATATCCATGGATGAATACTACTACAAGGCTCCCTGCCGTGACTGCGGCGGGAAATGCTGCCAATACATTGCCATCGAAATTGACCGGCCCACAACCAAGAAGGGATATGATTTTATCCGCTGGTACCTGCTCCATAAAAATACCAATGTTTTCGTGGATCATGATAGTAAATGGCATGTGGAGTTCAGGACCGAATGCGAGGAACAGGAGTCCCAGGGCCGATGTGAAATTTATGACCGCAGGCCGAAAATTTGCCGGGATCACGGGATCGAGGAAGGAGACTGCGAATATTATGACCTGCCTTACAGCCTTTATTTTACTACCGAGTCGGAATTTATCACATATCTTGAAGGAAAAGGCATAGATTGGCGCTATAGAGAACAGGGAGGATTGTAAAGGTTGGCGGTGAATATTCCGATTAAGTAAGTATGAAAAGAAGGCTTACATTCGGGGTTATTTTAGCGCTCATGCTTCTTGTTCCTGTCATTATACTGGTGTCCTCCATGACGGGAAGCGCCGATGAGCCCACTCCCCGGGAGAATATTGACCTGGAGAACGCTATCATCATCCGTGAACTGCAGATGGATTCCCGGGACCCCCTGAAGGACGAGGACCCCGCCGAGGGCGGGATAATCTATGATGATTCTTTCGATGATTTTCTGTTCAGTAAGGATTTTAAAAACAATAAAAATACTCCCGCCGTTAAAAAGCAGCGAAAGGAAACGCCCGTCAGCGTCATGGAAAACCTCAAAAAGAAGGATGGGCGGTGGCATAGTACTCCCTATACAATCCGGAAAAACGATAATTTATGGATAATCGCCCGTAACTTCGATACGGACCACCGTCTCATAATAAAAGTGAATGGAATACGCAACCCCGACCGGCTGATGTTCGGTAGAGTGATAGATGTGCCCAATCGCAGGGGTTTTTACTACAAGGTAAAAAGGGGCGATACCGTGAGCGGACTGGCACTGCGGTTTAAAATTTCCAGTAGTGATATTACGGCCCAGAACGATATCCGGAAGGGACTCATTCGCCGGGGAGAGAGGCTCTTTATTCCCGACGCTGTTCAGCCTGGACCGGTGCGTGAAAAATCTGAAAACATCGCCGGGAAAACACGGCACTCTTCCGTGACCCGGAGCGGTCTCGCCTTTGCATGGCCCCTGAGGGGTAAAATTACCTCGGGATTCGGCACACGCAGGGACCCCTTTTCCGGGGAAAGAAAGTTCCACTGCGGCATTGATATAAGCGTCAACGAGGGAACGGGTATACGGGCGGCTGCTGACGGGAGGGTCATCTTCAGCGGCTGGAAAGAGGGTTACGGCAATGCGGTCATCGTGCGTCACCGCAACGGGTATATCACCGTGTACGCCCATAACAGTAAAAATATGGCGGAGCTGGACGCCCTGGTGAAAAAGGGGGAGATTATAGCCCTTTCGGGACAGACCGGTGCCGTGACCGGGGCGCACCTCCATTTTGAGATACGGAAATATCTTACTCCTCTTAATCCATTGCGGTTTTTGTAATATGTCGGTAAAAAAAGTCATAATCCATCTGCTATCCATGATTATTGTGCTCTCGGCAATGCGGTCTGCCTCAGCGGCCGATCTCATGAAAGACAAACTCATGACCACCAAGGTTTTTTACTCCCAGACCGATGTCAAGGGATGGAAAGCCGTGATCAGGGGAAAGGCCATGAGCTTCTCCGTGCAGACTGAGCTCGATAAGAACGATCTCCTTGACCGGCTGTGCGACAAGAGCACCATCACGGTACGGCTCTACGGCCGGGAGGGACTGAAGGTGGGCGATGAGCTTTTTGTCGTTAACGGGAAGAACCTGGTAACGGCGCGCATCAAGATAACCAGAATTTACCGGAGCAAGTCTTTCGGGGACATGCTTACGGGAAACGGAAGCTTCCGTCAGTGCGCCGTCAATGACCGGGTGGTACAGAGACTCTCCGATGAATTTTCGCGCTATGCCTATATCAACAAGGCCCGGGGCGATTATTTCGTCGAGAACGGCGAGTCGGGTAAGGCCATTGCGGAATATAAAAAGGCACTGGAACTCGATTCGGGCAATCCCGAGGCCCACCTGTCCCTGGGTTATATTTACCTGAAACAGGGCCTCCTGCAGTTCGCCTTCAGGGAATTTTCCGAGTCTTACAAGAGAATGGGGCGCCTCTATGATAACGAGGACAGGTACCTGCTCCTGCGGGGCCTGGCCGAGATCCGCTTCAGGGAAGTTTACGATTCCTATCTTCCCGAAACGGCGCGGAACAAATACCGGGAAGAGGGAGTGGGATATTGCCGTGAGGCGCTGACGATATATCCCGATTCAATAGATATCAATTATTTCCTGGGCAGATTCCATTTCAAAAAGTCAGCCATGCCTGAACCGGAGGACCGGACGGCCAGGGATTATTTCCTGAAGGTGCTGGAGCAGAATCCCGAGCATGTAGAGGCGAATATTGCCCTGTCGGAACTCTATTTCAAGCATAAGAACAGGGAAAAGGCCCGTTTTTACGCTGAACAGGCTCTGAAAGGGGACCCGGCCAGTGCACGTGCCCGTCAGCTCATGATATATATTGACCGGTATAACCAGTAGCTCCGCTACCCGTATTCTTTTCTGTCATCCTCGTGGTGCCGGTCTCTTTTCGCTTCCCGATGTAATGACTTTCTTTCTATCCTCTCCAGCATGATTCTGTGATATTTAAAGATTAAAGAAAGGATGCCGGGACGGTAAATTTTACTTGTATATTAGAAACAATATGTTAATCTAACCGGATTATTTTTCATTAAAGAAAGCCTGTAATTGCTGAAATAGACGTTTTTATATAGAAAAAGGTCGTAATTCCGATTCCTGCCAATCAATAAGAAGCAGGTTCGTGGATTGACGCCGGGAGTATATCGGTCCATCATGATTGTTACTGTTTTATTACTTCTCCTTGTGTTGTCCTTTACTATACATATAGCCTTTCTTGCATCCTATGTATCGAGCCAGACACCGGAACGGAAGAAGCAGTTTCTCACCGCCTTTCTTGTAACGGGAGCTACGAACATGGGCGTCATGGTGGGCATCATCATCGTGACTATGAAGTATCCCGAACTTATCCAGAAGGTGGACCTGAAGTTTGTGCTGTGGCTTCTTTCGGGCATGGCTTTTATAATTGTTTTTTTTCTGCAGATCCACGTGTTTGTCAATATCTACCGCAGGGCGCAGAACCCGGACTTTTACGATGTTAATTTTTTCGGCAAGAAGGTCTATCGAAAGGGGATCATCAAGCAGAGTGAATTTATCTCGGTTTTCGGCTCTGTGCCCGTATTTCTCCTCATCGGTGCCTATTTTGTAGCCAGGCTGATCAATATGATTCTGTACGGCCACCTGTAAACATTTCCTGTAAATTATTCACCACGGACTACAAAAACCATAAATCCATTCTCCGTGACCTCCGTGTCTCCAGCGAAGGACAGTACACGGGTGGAGAGTTTCCGCTATATCGGCTTACCGGGTAAATCGGCTTATCAGTTCGATATGATGCGTTCCGGGAAACATGTCTATAAAGGTCAGCCTGTCCAGAGTATATCCTTCTTTAATGAAATCCGCCGTGTCGCGGGAGAACGTGGAAGGATTGCAGGAAACATATACCAGGACCGGGGCCTTTATGGCATTGATGGTTTTCCGGGCCTTTTTATCCAGGCCCGCCCTGGGCGGGTCGGCTATGATGGCGCGGGGGCTGTGCCTGCCCGGGTGGATGTCAGCCGCGGCCATGGCCTGGAAGCTGACATTTGTTATCCCGTTAATCTTTGCGTTTTGAACGGCATGGCCGATACTGGACCTGTCCATATCCACACCCGTTCCGCCCAGTGATCTGCGGGCCAGCGCCAGGGTAAAGAAACCCACGCCGCAGCCGATATCGAGGAAGGTATCTTTGTCGGTCAGTCCTGCATAGTCAAGCACCGTGGTCAGCATTTTTCCCCTGAGGAAACGGTTGGCCTGGAAAAAATTCCAGATGTCCCGGGAATATTCCAGTCCCTGCTCCCGTTCCGACATGGTATGGGACTCCTTGTCTGAAAAAAAGATCCTTCCCTCGGCGTCAATGGCCAGCCGGTACCCCGTACCATCACTGGTGTGGTCCATCATGGCCCTGTTCAGGGATTGTTCCAGCAAAAGGCAGCCTTCTCCCTGGAAGGGAATCAGGCTGTTTGTGCCCCGCTCAAAAAAACCTGCCCGGCCCTGGAAAAGTTTTACCGTTCCATGGCTGCGGTAGTGAAAGCGGTCATGATGCATTGTCTCAATGGGGGGTATGTCGGTTCCGGATATCTTGCCAACGCGGGTGAGACTGTCCTCGATGATCATTTTTTTCCAGGCCAGTTCCGATTCGTAACCGGCACACAGGTAGCTGCAGCCGCCGCATTGTGGATACAGGGAGCAGAGGGGAGTAATGCGCAGCGGCGATGGTTGCAGGATTTCAACTATCTCCCCGAAGGAATAGCTTTTGCTTTCCCTGGTTATTGTTACGGCCACTTCCTCGCCGGGAATGGCGTCGGGAACAAAGATAATTTTGCCTTCGATGGCGGCCAGGCAGTATCCGCCGTATACGGGTTTATCCACTGTTACTGTTATAGTATCCATTTATTTTTTACCCGGAAAATGTCTGGTGCGGGAATATGCCAATTCCTGATCATATCACAAATTGATGAGATTTATCCCGCAATTTTGTTGACAATACATGCATAAGATGTAAAAAGAAGTAAATCGGTATAATGTACGGTAATAACGCATAAAATACAAGTATTTGATAATCATGCGTTATTGTCGAATAAATTACATGATATTTCTATTAAAGTACTCAGCATGGTAACGATCTTTTAAAACAGTACATTGTACATCATTGTGCCCTATTCCTGATAGCCCAGCTGGCGTGATACCTCGCGCGATGTATTCTTGACTTCCGCGATTATTTCCTCTCGGCACTGGCCTATATGGACGGCATCGCCGGAAATGGCAAAGGCGGCAATAACCTGACCGGTGAAATTGAAAATGGGCGCCCCGATGCCGGCGAGCCCGATGATGTTCTCTTCATTATCAAAGGCGATGCCGTTATTCCTGACCGTTTCCAGTTCCTGCTTGTACCGGTCGATGTTGCCGATGGAATTCTGTGTCAGGCAATCGAAGGAATAATCGGCGAGAATCTCGTCCCTTTTATCCTTCCGCATATGGGAGAAGAGTATTTTCCCGATACTGCTGGTATGGGCGGGAATGAGTGATCCCGACTGGGGAAAGGTCATGAAGCGTTTGTCCGGCTCAACCCTGAAGATGATGAGCACCTGGCTGCCCACGAGCATGCCCACATTCACGGCTTCCCGATATTTGAAGCAGAGGCGCTCCATCCATACACGGGCCAGGGTCATAATGTCCATGTTTGTCGCGTAGCTCATGCCCAGTTGAAAGAGCTTGGTTCCCAGGCGGTATTTGGCTGAATGGCGGTCCTTTTCCAGAAGCCGCAGTTCCATGAGCGTGGTGACAATTCCCTGTATGGTCGTTTTCGGCAGGTTCAGCTTCTGGGCAAAATCACTGATTCCGAGAGGATTCTTCTCACCGATGAACAGGTCCAGTATTTTTGATGCCCGCTGGATTGACTGTATCATGCGGTGTTCGTGTTTGATTATTTCCGTTTTTTCTGTCATATCATGTACCGGTTGTATTTTACTGCATTAATTTATGAAAAGGCTCTTTTAAATAAGGTTTGTTAAGAAAATAAATCATTAATTAAGGAATTAGTTAATTAAATTAACATCTGTTCATTATTTTATATCACTGTCAAATTCTTTTCTGTTAAGAGTTAATTAGTTGAGAAAATCAAATAATAAGTGTGATATAGGAATGGAACCGGTGTTTTATATAGAGCATCAAGGCCTGAACAGGGCAAATCGGGTTTGATATTTTCCCGTTGCCTGTAAAATAATCCTGCGAGGTAAGCATATGTACGAAAAAAAACCATGGTTGAAGTTTTACGGCGATGTGCCCCATGAAGTCAATTTCCCCAAAATCAGCATGTATGAATCCGTGGCCCTGGCCGTGGCCGATTTTCATGATAGAATAGCCTATGACTTCATGGGTAAAAAGGTCACATACCTGGATTTCAAGAAAGAAATCGACCAGTGCGCCAATGCCCTGGCCGCACTGGGCCTTAAGAAAGGAGACCGGGTGACCATTTCCATGCCCACGTCGCCTCCCGGTATAATCTGTTTCTATGCCGTGAATAAACTGGGCGGCGTAGCCAGCATGATTCATCCCCTGTCCACGGAGAGCGAGATAGAGTTCTACTGCCGGGTGAGCAACAGCCGGTTTGCCCTTACCATGGATATGTGGCTCAATGCCTTCAGGCCGGCGGCCCGCAGAGCCGGGGTTGAAAAGGTTCTCATATGCAGGATGCAGGACTATCTTCCCAAACACCTGGCGAAGCTCTACTGGCTCAAGGCCGGGCGAAAAAATCCTCCCATTCCCAAAGACGATCCCATGATAGTAGACTGGAAGAAATGGGTCATGAAAACGGAACATCCCCTGGCTATGCGGGCCAGCGTGGATACCAATGACCTGGCCGTCATTCTCTACAGCGGCGGCACAACGGGAACACCCAAGGGGATCATGCTCTCCAATTACAATTTTGTTTCCGAGGGACTCATGTGCGCCAACTGGGTTGGGATGAATCCCGAATATTCCGATATCCTGGCCATGCTTCCCATATTCCACGGCTTCGGCCTGGGTGTGTGCGTGAACACCGCCCTGTCCAATGGAGGAAAGAGCATCCTGGTGCCCATGTTCGACGCGGATCTGGCTGCCAAGATGATGAAAAAGAAACCGAACTTTATTATCGGCGTTCCCACTCTCTTTGAAGCGTTGTCAAAAAGTGAAAAATTTAATAAGAGCGATCTTTCTTCCATCTTTGCCTGCTTCAGCGGGGCCGATACTCTGTCCCGTGTCCTGAAGGAGCGCTTTGAAAATATTGTTGAGCGGCAGGGAGGCAAGGGCGTCCGTCTCCTGGAGGGATATGGGCTCACCGAGGCGGTAACGGCCATAATGGCCATGCCGGTGAAGGAGTACCGCGAGGGGAGCATCGGTGTGCCTTTCCCCAACATGCTGGCCAAGATAGTGAAGCGCGGCACGAACGACGAGGCCGCGGCGGGAGAGGAAGGTGAGATCTGCGTTCATGGCCCCGCGGTCATGATGGGCTACCTGGACCTGCCTGAAGAGTCGGAGAAGGTGTTGAAGAAGCACGATGACGGTCTTATATGGCTGCACACCGGTGACATCGCCACCATGGATGAGGATGGCTTTTTCTACTTCAAACTCAGGGAGAAGCGCATGATCAAGTCCTCGGGTATGAACGTGTACCCGGCTCAGGTGGAAGGCCACCTGGCGCGGCACGAAGCCGTGGAGGAGTGCTGCGTCATCGGAGTTCCCGACATGGAACAGGTCGAGAAGGTGAAGGCCTTTGTAGTGCTCAGGAAGGAATTCATTGCCAAGGCCGGTCCGGAACTGGAGAAGGACATCATATCGTTCTGCAGAAAGGACCTCATAAAGTGGAGCTGTCCCCGGGAAGTGGAGTTCGTTGACGAGATACCCAAGACAAAAGTGGGGAAAATCGCTTTCAAGGAACTTGAAGAGAAGGAGATTGAAAAGCTGAAGGCCGAAGGGAAATTTATCGGCATTCATGCCTGATTTTTTCAGGAGTAACGAACCTGGCGGGGAATGCCCGTGCATCTCCCCGCGTTATTCCGAATAGGTTTCCACGTCATTTTTCAGGGTTTCGGCCAGGGATGAGAGCTCTTCCGATGTGCCGGCCAGTTCCTCCGCTCCGCTGGCAATGGACTGGGTCGATTCATTGATGGTAGTGACGGAACGGGCCACCTCAAAAAAGGCTGTTTTCTGTTCGTTGATGGACAGCCGTATTTCCTCCGACCTTTGTTCAACGATTCCAACATTTGCGTCAACTTTCCTGTTCTGGTTGACCTGCTGCTGCATGTTCTCATTGATCAGCTGCATCTGCTCCGATACGGCATTGATGTTGCCGATTGTTTTCTGCATGACGGCAACGGCATCTCCCACATTGAGCATCCCTTTCTGGACCTCCTTCTCCGTCGTGCTTATGAGCTTTGATATTTCACTCAGGCTCTGGCTGGTCTGGTCGGCCAGCTTGGAGACCTCGTCGGCCACAACGGCAAAGCCCCGGCCTGCGTCGCCGGCCCGGGCTGCTTCAATGGCTGCGTTGAGTGAAAGGAGGCTGATCTGGTCCGATATCTGGTTTATAACGTCGACAACACCGGTCATCATCTTGGAGCTGTCGCTGATAGTCGACATGGTAGTGCTCATGATGTCCAGTTTCTGCTGGCCTTCGCGGGATTGACGGAATGCCTCGCCGGTGATTTCACCGGTCCTGGCCACTGTTGTGTTCATGACCTCTATAAGGGACGAAAGGGACTGGATGCTTGTCATGAGTTCCGATATACTTTTGAACTGGTCGTCCAGGTTCGCCACTGCCAGGTCCATTCCGGCCGAGACCTCCTCCACGGCCGATGTGATTTCTTCAACGGAAGCGGCCTGGTTCTGTGCGTGGTTTGAGAAAGACGTGGTAGTGCTCGACATCTCCTCCGCCGACCCGGCAAGCCTGAAGGAAATATCGGAGATGTGCTCCAGAAGGTTTTTTATGGTGAGGTACTGGCTTCTGGTCGTTTCGGCCTCACTTTCGATATCATTGATGGATTCCTTGTTGAACCGA
This sequence comes from Spirochaetae bacterium HGW-Spirochaetae-1, assembly GCA_002839375.1. Taxonomy (NCBI): domain Bacteria; kingdom Pseudomonadati; phylum Spirochaetota; species Spirochaetae bacterium HGW-Spirochaetae-1. The sequence goes on from PGXY01000002.1 coordinate 24,922, forward strand.
ATAATCATCATAGCCAGGCCGTAAATGATGGACATGGAAATCAAGTTCACGATGAGCCCTGTTTTGGCTACTGCAATATCAGCCACATTCATGTGCTTGAGAAATAAAAAGAACGTGATATCGGCAATGATGAAAAAAAGCATGAGCATCGATGTCCAGAGCTGTGTGCAGTAGAGTGCGCTGTAAACGATTCCCACCATTGTCATTACTACCATGGAAGAAAAACCAAGGTTCGGCGTTCCCTTTATCTGAACTGCCAGGCCGGCAAAAATACCTGCCGAGGTCACTATAGAAGCTAGGTTTGCCGAGGCGTTGTAGCGTCCTTTTTTCAGAAATATCAGGCTGAGAAAAAGCCCTGCAAAGGGAATAGCCGCGATAATTAATGGCCTGAGAATGTCACCCCGCGTGACCCAGACCAGCGGTGGTACGAGAACCATGAGTCCCATGATGGCGATATCCATGAATGCAAGGATGCGTACCTTGCGAACCAGAATACCGTCCTTTGAATCAAAGGACGAAAGGAAAAATGCGGCTATTGTTTCTTTCATATGAATTTCCTTGTTGCATAGCAAAATTTACTGGTAAAAATAATATGCACAAAAAATAATATTATGCATTATTTTTGTCAAGAAGGATAATAATTCAGGTCAACGATTGCGGCTGGTAATAGTGGAGAGGGTGACAATTTTATCCTGCAGCAGCTTTATGCTGATGGGTTTCGGTATATAATCGTCAAAACCCATCAGCAGAAATTTTTCCTGGTCTTCCTTCATAGCATAGGCAGTGAGGGCGATTATGGGAACTGTGCTGTTGATCATTTTGATTTTTTCCATGGCCGCAATGCCGTCCATGCCGGGCAGCTGTATGTCCATGAGAATAAGGTCATAGGACTCCCTCTGAACAGCGGTGATGGCATCCTCACCGCATTTTACGAAGTCCACCCGGTGGTCCATGGTTTTCAGAATGGATGTGATCAGTTTCAGGTTTACCATGTTGTCTTCGACGACCAGAACCAGAAGACTTCTGCCGCTTGCAGGTTCGGCTTTTTCCGTGCGGAAGGCCATCCTGTTTACGCTGCGCTTGTCCTCCATGCGGCCCGGGAGGGTGAGGATGAACCTGCTTCCTTTTCCCGGTGTGCTGACCAGGTTGAGGTCCCCGTCATGCAGATCAGCCAGGTGCTTTGATATGGAAAGCCCCAGCCCGGTTCCCTGGGAATTCTGCAGGGCGGTCCCCACCTGGCTGAAAGGCTCGAAGAGACGTTTCTGTTCATCCTCGGGAATTCCCGGTCCCTCATCCCATATCTCTATGGTGATGGTGCCGTCATTGCCCCGTGCGTCTATACCGATTGATTTTCCCGCATCGGTGAATTTAATGGCATTGGAGAGGAGATTGTAGATGATCTGATTTACCCGGACCATGTCGGCATTGATGATTCCCAGGTTCTCATTCACATTGAGTTGCAGGTTCAGGCCTTTCTCATCGATGAGGGGTTTAATGGTAAGAGGGAACTGTGAGAGCATGGTCCTGATGTCAAATTTTTCCTTTCTGACGCTGATTTTTCCCGAATCGATCCTGGAAAGGTCCAGCAGGTCGTTCACCATGGCCAGAAGATGTTTCCCGCTTTTGTTGATGTGTTCCACGTATTCCATCTGCGGGTCCGTGAGATTATTTCCATCGAGGGCCAGGAGCTGGCTGAATCCAAGAATGGAGTTGAGGGGTGTGCGCAATTCATGGCTCATGTTGGCAAGAAACTGGCTTTTTGCCTTGTTGGCGGACTGGGCGGAAACTATGGCGTCATGGAGCCGGGAAATCATTTTTTTTCTTTCGGTTATATCCGTGATTATAAGGAGTTTGCCTATAGGGAAGTCCTTGAACGTCACCGGTGATTGTATCAGTGACACATTTCTTGCTGTATCGCCATACATCATGACTGTCTCGTGATTGTGATAACCGGCCGTGACATCATAATCGGGGATATAGTTTTTGATATTTATACCTCCCATGCTCTCCCTGTCCGTTGTGAAAAGGTTCAGAGCGAAGTCATTCATCTGTTTGACCGAGTCGTCATTATCGATGATGATAATTCCCTCGCTGACATTGGCGAAAAATTCCCCGGCGGTTTTGCCCATATTCATAGATAGGAAGCGGTATCGGATAATGGCGATGAAGATAATAATCGATTGTAGCAGCGAACCGATAATGCTCATCTCTTTCATGACTTCAATATAAAAGATCGCGGGCAAGATGAGGGCAAAGACCATGCCTGTTACGGCCGATGAGGTAATGGCGAGCGTCAGGAGAATGAGCTGCATCCTGATTATGCCCACATGCGCGGTGAATATTCTGTCAAGCAGGAGTATCAGCGAATAAACCACGGGGATTAATATATTGATGAGAATGGCCGGTTCGAAGAGAGGACCGGGGTATTCCGTCACGGCATAGGACGTAAGGGCGTAATCCTTTACTATAAGATCTGTTTGGATGCTTATGACTGCGGTGATAATGTAGGTCGCAGTAAAAAGAAAAAATATGAGATTATTTTTTTTTCTGAGAAAGGCGAAGATGAAATGGATGAGTAAAAAACCTGTAGCGAAGTAAAAACAGGACTGCGCCTTGAGCAGAGGGATGAACAGTGAATTGTCGGAGGGCATCCAGAGAACGACGGTGATGAGCATCCACAGGGCCATGTTAAAGGAGAGCAGGGCATAGGAAATGTTGATGCGGCTCTTGATGTCCAGTACAAGTGCGTACAGCATGGTGGCGATATTTGCAAGAAATATGATAAAAGGGATGATTATAAAATAGTTCATGGCTGCTTATCATTCATTCTGGTTATTATATAATATACGGGCTTCATTTGTCAATGGGCGTACGATGTATAATTTTCCTTCCAGTCTGCCGCCCTTGACAATTAAAGTGATGGCGTCATTGTCATAATATTCCATTACATAGGAGCCCGAATCAAAGATGGAAACGTGCCCGCGGTCGCAGCTTATGGGCCCCTCGAAGGTGAGGTATTCCCGCCGGTGATCCTGGATTTTCTCCGTCTGGACGGGATACCCCTGAAGGAATCCCTGCAGGTCCCGGGCCGCTATCTGCCAGGTCTCCAGCACCTCTCCTTTTTCAAACATGAAATCATAGTGTTCATGGGCGGTGACATGGTGATGGATGACAAATTTCATGCTACCTCAAAATCAATCCTCATGGTCTCCAGTTCTACCGAGGTGAGCCGCAAACTGACGCTGTCGCCGAGCCTGAACCGGCGGCTGTATTTTTTCCCGATGATGGTATATTCGTCTTCCATGATGAGGTAATAGTCATCAGTGAGGTTCCGCATGGGGACCATACCCTCAATGGGCGACTCCTTCAGTGTCACAAAGAAGCCGAACCTGCTGACACCGCTGATAATAGCGGGGAATATTTCACCTTTCCTGTCCAGCATGAGCCGGCACGATTTCAGTTTCAGCATGTCACGTTCCGCCTTCTGGGCGATCCGTTCCAGTTCGGAGCTTTTTTCGCCGATAAAATCCATGCTCTCCGTGCTGTATTGCGGGGTAGTGCCGTCGAGTATGCTTTTGAGGCTTCGGTGAACGACCAGATCGGGATATCTCCGTATTGGCGAGGTGAAGTGCGTGTAGTCCCTGAATCCCAGGCCGTAGTGCCCCAGGGGAACGGTGCCGTAGTATGCCTGCATCATGGATTTCAGGACGACCAGGTTGACCACATGTTCATAATCTTTGCCCGCAACCCTGGCCAGGATATCCTGAATTGCCGGCCCTGAATCAGCATGTTTCGGCGGTTTGATATTGTAGACTTTGAGGAACTGCAGCAGCGCCGCGAATTTTTCATCGCTCATCTCTTCATGAACACGGTACAGCGAGGGGACTTCCTTTTCTGTTATGAATCGCGCCACGGTTTCATTCGCCGAAAGCATGAACTCTTCGATTATCCGGTGACTGATCAGCCGTTCGGCAAATTCAATGCTCTTTACGCTGTCCCCGTCGTAGATGACGACTTCATCGCCCAGGTTCAGGTCGAGCCTGCCTGTTTTGAGCCGCCTTTCGTAGAGGATGCGGGCCAGGGACTGCATCTGCCGCAGCTTTCTTCCCAGGGTGCTGCTGTCATCGGAATTCAGCATCTCCTCGGTGCCTTCATAGGTCAGCCGGTGGTCCACGCGGATGATGCCGCGATGGAAGGAGCTTCCGAGATATCCGCCTTCTTTGTCAAAGATCATCTCGGCGGTCATGGTGAGCCGGTCTTCCCCCTGGCGCAGGGAACAGAGGTTGTTGGAGAGGATTTCGGGAAGCATGGGGATTACGGCATTACCGAGATAACAACTGGTGCCCCTGTTCTGTGCCTCCCGGTCAAGATCGCTGTCCTTGGCAACATAGGCCGATACATCGGCGATATGGACATACAACGTTGTACGGTCTTCCCCGGTTTTCAGGGAAATGGCGTCGTCGAAATCCTTGGCGTTGGCGCCGTCGATGGTAATGGTGAATTCATTGCGGTAATCCTTCCGGTCTTTCATCTCATGGGGATCGACGCTGTGGCGCAGCGTTTCCGGGTCACCGTAATCTTTATGGGGGCCGGGAAGTGAATGCTTGAGGACGATTCTGCGCAGGTCATTTTTTTCATCATCGAGGGAGAAGCTGTCTATTATTTCACAGAGGTGCCTGCCGCTGATGACACGGTCAGCGAGAGAAACGACAAAGAGGAAGGAGGGGTCGTTGAGTTTTTTATTGCCCCGGGTGTCGGCCCCCTGTTCGAGGCAGACTTCTATATCGCCGGGGAGGTCAATAAGCCTGAAGATGATCATGCCGCCCGCGAAGCGGGAAAAGCGCGCAAGATAATGATTGCGGTCCCTCTTGAGGATCTTTACCACTTCGCCGAAAAACAATCCTTTCCGGTAATCGTACAGTCGTGCTGAGACAAGGTCATTATTGTTGGCGCCCTTTGTGTCTTCCTTTTCTACTATGATTTCCGTATTGTCCTCGGAAAGAAAAACGCCGTTGCCGCTGGTACTGATGATGATTTTACCGTCGGAGATGAAATGGTGGCGTACGTGGTATTTTTTTTTATGCAGTGACAGAAAACCGGCTGAGAGGAGTACGTGGAGGGTTTCGTCTATTTTTGCCGTGTCCTTCTGGGGCCTGTATTCGGCAATTTTTTTCCCCCGTTGTTTACCCTTTTTCTTTTTGTTTTTCTGGATTTCGGTTTTACGGCCGATGATGTCTTTCACCAGGTCCTGGCGGGAGAAGGGCCCTGCGTATGACCTGATGTGGTTGATGACGGTTTTAGAGGAGAGAGGCATATGCTGCTGCTTGCATGTCAGAGATTCTCATCTCTGTCCGGACTTGAGATGCCGCCACTGCCGGGTTTTCCTTCCTCGCCGGCTTTTTCCTGCTTCAGAGCTTCTATCTCATTTTTCTTCCCTTCGATGATCTGGCGTAATGATATTATTTTATCATACAATGATGATACGGACTCCTGTTTCAGATCAAGGGAGGATTCGCCCTTATCCATGGCAGTTGCGAGAATTTTACCCAGTTTCAGATGGCATTTTTCTATATCACTTTCATTTTTTTTGATTTCCAGGTTTAACTTCGCTATTCGTGTGTATTCCTCGGTTTTGTTTACCAGGATTCCCCCGTATTTAAGAAGCGAATCTCCGGCGTCTTTTAAAAATCCCATTTTCCCCCTCCTGCTTTTTTTTAGTTATAAGAACAATATATAATAACTAAAAATATATCGCATGTCAATTCATTTAATCGTGACATAATATCAATATGTTGCGTTGACGTCTTTGGCGAAGACGTCAACGCAACAACGACCAATAACAATAATTACGGTGTAAACATGAATGTGGGAGGATCAACATACCGGGGATCCTCCTGTTCCATTGCGTCTATTATATGTTTGTAGGTCCTGCGTTTCATCTCAGCAATTGTCTGTCGCGGTTTGACAAAGGTCCGGGCGAATTCCATGGCTTCCTTGAACGTATCCTCGGCCGTGGGGCAGGCCTTTCTGATGACATTATGTTTTTCCAGTTCAGCTGCGCCCACACGGCGCCCCGACCATTTCATGTCAATGAACAGATGATAGGGGATGGCCTTCTTCATCCACTGTATCATGGATGGGGTGAACTGGATATTCAGGTCCACCTCGGGAAGGCAGTAAAAACCCCTGTCGGCCCGCATGAAACGGAAATCACAGGCGCCGGCCATCATCGCGCCGTTTCCGAAAGCATGGCCGTTGATAGCCGCGATGGTAGGGAAGGGAGCCATAAGGCAAAACCGAAATACCTCGTTCTGCTGATAGAGCCATTTGCTCATGGCATCAACATCCTTCTTTCCCATTGCTTCCATTACCCACTGCAGATCCACACCGAGGCTCCAGTTTTTCTGGTCACTGGATGTTATTACCAGGGACTTTACCGATTCATCGGCCGTCATTTCATCAAAAGCCTTGAGCATCTCTCCGCACCATGTGGGATTCTGCCGGTTCTCACCGTTGTCCAGGGTGAGAACCGCCACTGTTCCGTCTTTTTCCCATTTGATTAAAGCCATGCATTCCTCCTCACTCAGTAAAATTTCAGCGCCCTATTTTAATTTTGCATCCAGGGATTTTAGTGCCGTTTTGGCATCCCTGGCAATGGTTTCCACAATTTTTTTCACCGGGGGCGTGTCGTTGATGATGCCGGCAATCTGCCCGACGGGAAGTACGCCCTTCGCGTTGTCGCCGTCCATGGTGCCGGCCTTGAATGCGTCAAAGCCGATGGCCATGCGCGCCATCTGCATGGCCTTTTGGGGGCCCATGAAAACAATGCCCACGGCCAGCTTCAGCCAGGGGAATCCCAGCATGGAGGCTATTTTTCTCGACATGATGAGAGCGGTAAAGGGGTTCAGCTTTTTCCCTATGAGCCTGCGCGCTCCCTTCGAATCCATGACGCGGGCCTTCATCCCGTCAACCCTGTCCGTATATACCGTGGTGAAGGGGTCAAGCTCGTTGGTTACTTTTTTCTGCCCCTCGTTGACAGGGCTTTCTATGGAGTCCATGAAGCGCGTGCCCATGGCTATACCGTCGGCACCCAGGATGAGTGCAGTCGCAAGTCCCCGGCCATCGGCGAATCCGCCGGCGGCGATGATGGGAATGTCCACGTTATCGGCGATATAGGGGACAAGGGCCATTGATGTTACGGCTCCCCCATGGCCGGCAGCCTCGTGTCCTGTTACGATGAGAGCATCGGCCCCGTCGCGCTGTGCGGCAAGGGCATGTTTTAATGTGGTGACCGTGGCGATCACCTTGCCGCCGTAGGCATGGGCTTCTTTGCATATTTTATCGCCCTTGCCCAGAGAATAGTTTATCACCGGCACCTTTTCATCCAGGAGAACTTTGACATTTTTCTCCGACCCGGGGAAATAGAGGGTCACGTTGGCTGCGAAGGGTTTTTTGGTGAGTTCTCTCATTTTGCGTATGTATTCTTTAGTTTCCTCCACGCTGAGGACTCCCGTGGCAAGAATACCCAGACCACCGGCATTGGATACTGCCGCTGCCAGTTCCGGTGTGCTGATCCAGCTCATCCCGGAAAGGATTATGGGATATTTGATACCGAATAATTCTGTAATTTTTGTCTTCATTGGTTACCTCGGAATTGTCATGAAAATCACAGTGTTAGGCTTCTCTTCGAATAATGGGCTGTCAAGAATAAAAAGAACAGCCCGTTTATTCATTTTTACCAACAATGCTCTATTGTCATCATATGTAGTAAGTGATTGCTCGCACTATTATCGTAGTTTTTTAATAAGGGAACCTCGAAAAATTTAATTTTAGAGGTTCCCTTAAGGCTCTGCCCGATGAAATCAATCCTTCAGCAGTTCAACATGTTTTCGCGATGAAATAAGTTTCACTATCTCAAACCACACGATGGAAGCCAGACCGGCCGACAGGGCAAGGAGAATGTCCACGGCATGCATGGGAGCGAAATGAAACATATTGCGAAGAAAAGGAACACTGATGACAATACCAAGGAACACTATGGCGCCGAGGACCACCCAGGTCTGGGCACTGTTGCGTGTTGCGATGATCGAAAAAATATTTCTGGACCATGACCGGTTGGATATGATGATTGAAAGATTTGAAACAATAAGCGTGATGAAGGTGAGTGTTCGCGCCTCGGCCTCTCCGTGGCCGAGAAACAGTGCCGCTTTGTAAATGAATGTTATGGCAGCCAGGGAGAACAATCCCTGCAGAACGCTCAGAATTATCAGCTTTTTGCCGAAAAGAGGATCACCGGGATCACGGGGCGGCCTCGACATTATCCCATCCTCCTCTTTCTCCTGCTCGAAGATCATGGTGCATGCCGGATCAATGATCAGTTCCAGAAAGACAATATGAACCGGGAAAAGGATGATGGGCCAGTTCATCATCACCGGTATCAGCGATATGCCGGCAATGGGCACATGAACGCCGATGATGTAGGCCATGGCTTTTTTCAGGTTGTCAAAAATCCGCCTGCCCAGCCGCACGGCCGAAACTATCGACGTGAAATCATCCTTAAGCAGAACGATGGCCGATGACTCCCGTGCCACGTCGGTTCCCCGTTCTCCCATGGCCACACCGATATGAGCTGCCTTGAGGGCCGGCGCGTCATTAACACCGTCACCGGTCATGGCCACCACCTCGCCGATTTCTTTCAGCGCGTTGACGATGAGGAGCTTCTGCTCCGGTACAACCCTGGCGAAGATATTCGCCGTCCCGATTCTTTCCTTAAGTTCGGCGGGATCCATGGCTTCCAGTTCCGCGCCGGTGATTATCTGGTCCGTATTTCTGAGACCTATCTGCATCCCTATATTTTGGGCCGTAACCGGGTAATCCCCCGTTATCATGACAACCCTGATGCCTGCCTTGTAGCATTCCTCGATGGCCGGCGGTACGGTTTCACGGATGGGATCGGCCAGTCCAACGAGGCCGATGAATTCGAAATCGAAATCATGCTGGTTTTCAGGAAGGGATGATTTTGTTAATAAGGCTTTTGCAACGCCCAGGACGCGGAGGCCTTCTTCGGCCAGCCTTGAAGTATCGGCGGCGATAGTCTCCCGGGTCTTTTCATCGACATGGCAGAGGTCGGCGATTGCCTCCGGCGCCCCTTTCGCGGAAATAATATACCGCCCGTCGGCAGGAGATTGGTATACATGCGACAGGGAAAGGAGCTCCCGGGAGAGGGGATATTCCTGGAGCATGCTCCATCCATCATGGAGGTGCTCCGTATTGGACAGCTTGATGATGCCCAATTCCACCAGGGCTTTTTCCATGGGATCGAAGGGATCTTTTTTACTGGCCAGAATCCCGTATTCCACGAGTTCATGAAATTCTTCAGGCAGCGGCATGTTTATATTTTCCTGCACATCGAGAAACGTACCTTTGCAGTGCAGTTTTTTTATGGACATGCGGTTCTGGGTCAGGGTTCCGGTTTTATCAACGCAAAGAACCGTGGCGGAACCCAGCGTCTCAACGGCGGCGATTCTTCGTGTCAGTACCTCTTTTTTGGAAATGCGCCAGGCACCCATGGCGAGAAAAATTGTCAATACCACGGGAAACTCTTCGGGCAGCATGGCCATGGCCAGTGTAATGCCCGATAGTATTCCCTGAAGCCAGTCACCCCTGGTCAGTCCGTAAACCGTGACTATTATGGTGCACAGAATGGCGGCGATAATAAATACTGTTTTTACAATTTTTCCCGTTTCTTTTTGCAGTACCGTCTTTTCGCTCTCGATGCTGCGAAGGGCCTTTCCGATTTTGCCTATTTCCGTGTTGATGCCCGTGGATAATACCCTGGCGACACCCTGGCCCTGAACCACCAGGCTGCCGGAAAAGATGCAGGGCAGGTCATCGCCGCCGGGCCGCATGCTTCCGCATTCCTCGTCGGGGGACGGGTGTTTTCTCACCGGGACTGATTCACCCGTCAGGAGCGATTCATCGGCTGTGATGTTTATACCCCACAACAGAATGGAATCGGCAGGAACACGGTCTCCCTCCCTGACGATTATGATATCGCCTTCTACAACTTCGCGGCCGGCTATCCGTTTTTCGATTCCGTTCCGTATTACCAGGGCCCGGGGACTCGACAGGTCTTTCAGTGCCTCCAGGGCGTTTTCAGTTTTGTTCTCCTGATAAATGGTGATACCCATGACAACAAAGACAAATCCCAGGAGCATCAAGGCCTCCTCCACATCACCGAGAACGAGGTATATGGCACCACAGGCCACGAGGAGCAGGAACATGGGTTCACGGAATATTTCGAGAATGATCCTGAATACACTCCGTTTTTTTGCCGAAGGCAGTTCGTTGTAGCCGTGGATTTTCAGTCTTTCAGCTGCTTCCTCTTCGGAAAGGCCTTTGATGTTTTTAATGTCATTTTCAGTATAATTCATGCTATCTCCTCATTTAAATTGTTTCTTTTAGTGATGCAAGGTATTCATTTACATACTTGCTGAATCCCCTATATACGGGCATGTCGATACCTTCCCGTTTGCCTGCTTCCAGGATGTCATGGTAGATGACTCTCATTTCTTCGGGTGAATGTGCTACATGACCTTCGAACATTTTTCGCATGCCTTCCGTATTATAGGCGTGCATAGTGTAGGGCACAAGAAGAAAAAGGGGAAGATAGAACAGGCATGACGGTGATACTGTTCCGGGATTGATCCCCATTTTCTTACATATTTCAAATCCTTCCCGCATGGCCAGATAGGATTCCCGTATGCACTGTCCGTCCGTAGTGAAACGGTCCCAGGACCCTGCCTTCATGTATGCGCCCAGACTGGCGCCTGCCCAAACATAATGAGTTTTCAGATAGGGGATAATTTTTTTCGTAATCCTGGGTTTCATGCGGGCTCTTCGCATCATTGCCGAGATGTTTTTTAAGCGGGACGTGATACGCCCGTCCGTTTCCCCTATCATGGTGGCCGAGAGGGCTTCGCCGAAAATGATGGACTGTATTTCATTACCATTTCTCCCCCCTCCTGCCTTAAAGGGATAGCCGAATAAATATTGTTCCGGGTTCAGGTAATTCTCAATTTCTCCGATGCCGTCCCATATGTTCTGAAAGAAAAGAATATGGGCGTTCCCGGCCCTCTCCCTGAGCAATGGAAGCAGTGATGAGACCTGATAAGTGTTGACCGGTACAATAATGAGCTCGAAACCGTCGGCAGGGGAAAAATCATCGATAAATGCCGGCCGGTAGGTGACAGTAATTTCGGCAGTCCGTCTTTCCCGCATATCCATGCAGTTAATTACGAGTCCTGTTCGGATCAGGTCTTCTTTCTTTGTCTTTTTGACATAATGGGTGATGTCATATCCCGCCTCATGGAGCTGCCAACCATAGGTGCTTCCAATTACGCCGGTACCGATTATGAGAGTTTTCATATTTATTCTCCATTATTACGACTGACAGTCAGTCAAATTTTTTGCACAAAAAAATTATATATTCAATTTCAATTTTCCCGCAGCAATTCCCAGGGTTTTCTCCAGCATGCCGGTGACGGCACAGATCATTTTTTCCGAAACCTCACTTTCTTCATGGGGATGATCGTAGAGGTATCCTATGATTACCAGCATCAGTTCCGCCGTTTCGGATGGATATTCGACACTGAAGGATTTCTCGTGTAGTCCCTGTTGTATAATGCTGGTCAGGATGGGGGAAAGCAAGTCCAGGAGTTTTCCCGCCAGTTTTTGATGGAGGAGGGCGTTACGATCTTCGTGAATGTATCTGAAGAAATCTTCACGGTTGTCTTTTAATGTGAATATTATCTGAATGAGGCGGACCAGTTTTTTCGCGGCGTCGAGGGTGGTATCATTGATGACCGATGCTGTTTCTGCGATGGCAGCATCAAAGACACGGGCAATGACGGCCTCAAGGACATCCTCCTTTGATTTAAAGTAATAGTAGAAGGTACCCTGGGCTACGCCGATTCGCTTTACAATGGCGCTGACCGATGTATTCTCATACCCCTCGGCGACAAAAAGCGCCTCGGCCGCATCGACGAGTTCGTTTTTCCGTATTTCGGGATCTTTGCTTATCCGTGACATGATTAACCTATTAATATGACTGACTGCCAGTCATATTAAATATAATAAAAAATCTTTTCATGGGCAAGTATTTTTTTTAACGATCATTTTTTTTGTAGCAGGGCATTCGGGAAAATGGTAATCCCTTTATTCAAGACGCTCTATGAGTTTTTTCATAAATCCCAGTTTTTCCATGAGAATGATGAAAATAAGTACCAGGCCTGAACCAATGACGGCCAGTACGGTAAAGAGCAGGTAATAACTGATGCTCCATTCAAGGGCCACCTTGATCCGGTGCAGTACCGGTATTCCCGCCGCAGTTGCATTTTCGCGCAGGCTGAACCGGATGGTACAGAACTCATTCTCCGAGTCGTATTCACCGAGCCGCACGCCCAGTTGCTGGATCTCCTCCTCAATGGACAGTATCCTGTTTTCCAACTGGATGAATTCCTCGATTTTGCCGCCGCGGCCCTTCAGGCTTATGAGGGCCTGACGAGTTTTCAGCAGGGAATCCTTTTTCGCGTTCAGGTCCTTGTATTCATTGGTTTTGTCGATCTTGCTGATATTCTTGGAAATGATATTGCCTATCTTTTCAATTTCAGCGGTCATGGCGTCGAAGCGCTCCGGGTCCACGCCGATGGTGAGATTCAGAGTGCGCTTCCCCTGCAGGCCGGACCGGCTTTCATGCTGGATCAGGGCCTTGTTGTCCGCAATGGTTTTACGGCATTTGTTTTCATCATCGGTAAAATTACCCGTGGCAGCGGCCAGGTCGGCGATGCGTTCGTATTTCTGATCGACGGTTATGACCTGGTTCGCCTGACCCTCCTTTGCGTATTTCATTTTAGAGCTGGCATAGTTGCGTATGGCCGAGGCAGATTCTCCGCTTAACTGGTTTATTATGCCCGATTCCCCCGGCGGATAGGATGTGCACCCGTAGATCAGGCGGAAGATAAAAAAAAGGAGAAACCCGGCCCCATATATGACCAGTCCCCGTGTCAGTTTTTTTTTCATCGTATTTGAACTCATGTTATCTTCTCCCGGCTGAAATCGTAATGTACATCATTGCGGAAAATCAGTTGGGTCAGAGCCTGCTGTCTGAGCAGGCATGCTCTGACCCCCTGTTAATGCCGTATCAGTCACACTTTTCCATGCATTTGTCTTTACGTTCCTGACAGGCCGCATGTTTTGCTTCATATTTGATATCGCCTTCAAAATCGCCCTGACCCTCGCGGTCAACAGTATCGCCCGCGGCTTCCATGCACTTGGTATAGACCTCTTCGCAGGATCTTTGACAGGCTGCCCGCTTGAATTCAGCCCCCCAGCCGCCGAAAACAACTGTTGTAAGGTACAGGCAGGTGATAAAGCATAAACTGATTACCATAAGTATCTTCTTCATACAGAAACCTTCCTTCTATCTATAATAAGGATATATTGGTTATTCTCGGCATGAAACTTTCTTTTTGTCAAGCGTGATACAACACAGTATTGAAATGCAACAAGCAGGTTTATGGTAAAAACCATGTTGATGAAAAAAATGCTTGATTCCTGTTTCAGAATATAAGACATTCGTTTAGTAAAAAAATCAAACCTTTGCAGAACTTACCGGAATTAACACTGAAATATATACTTTCCCGGAAGCATGGGAACCTGATATGGCACGATTGAATGTGTTCTAATAAAATGAGTGAGTTATCACTCTTTGTTCTTCTGGCTCAAAATATCAATTTGGAGGTTTTCCGTGGAAACAAGTGGTTATAAAGTGTATGGATACCGGTGGGTAGTCATCCTGGCCTTCGCCCTTCTCAACGGTGTTATACAACTCAACTGGATTGCCTTTGCGCCCATCACTGTGGATTGCATAGGTCTCTATAATACGACCCCCTTCTGGATAGTGTTCCTCTCCATGTCCTTTATGGCCGTGTATATGGTGATGAGCGTCCCGGCCTTGTTTATTATTGAACGATATGGCATTCGGGTCGGCGTGGGGATAGGGGCTGTGCTTATGGGCGTATTCGGCTATCTCCGGGGAGTATATGCGGCGGACTTTACCATGGTGATGATATCCCAGATCGCGCTGGCCGTGGCCCAGCCCTTCATCATGAATGCCATGACAAAGGTCGCTGCTGACTGGTTCCCCATTAATGAGCGCGCCACGGCCACGGGAATCACGGCCCTTTTCCAATTTATCGGCATCATCGTCGCCATGGCCATAACAAAGCCCCTGGCCCAGTCATACATGGCGCCTGGATCAGTCAGGCTTGATATCGACGCCGTGGCCCATGTGCTTGTGATCTACGGCATAGTGTCGGTTATATCGGCCGTTATCTTTCTGGTGCTGGTCAGGAACAAACCGGCAACACCGCCATGCCATGCCGACCAGGTGGAAAAATTTGCCGTTTTTGCAGGACTGAAGCACATCTTTCAACAGCGTGATGTGCTGCTGCTGCTGGCCATATTTTTCATAGGACTGGGCATGTTCAATGCCATAACCACATTCATTGATATTATCCTTGCTTCAAAGGGATTTATTGCCGGCGGCAATGAGGCGGGCAACGTGGGTGCCATCATGATGATTGCCGGTATAGCCGGTGCCATCATTATCCCCCCCATCTCCGATAAAATCCGGAAGCGGAAGGTGATCATGGTTTTCTGCCTCACGGGTATGCTGCCGGGAATCATAGGCCTCACCTTTGCCTCGGCCTATGTGCCGTTGTTGATTTCCAGCGCCATCTTCGGCTTTTTCTTCATGGCTGCCGCTCCCCTGGGTTACCAGTATGCGGCTGAACTGAGTCATCCCGCTCCCGAAGAGGCATCACAGGGGATGATAGTGCTGTCGGGGCAGATATCGGGCGTTATTTTCATCACCATCATGGCTGTCATGGGGAATATCACCATGGAAATTCTCGCCGATGCCACAAAGGCATCCCATTCTCTGGTAATGACCCCCTTTATGATAGGCTTTATCGTTCTGTCTTTTGTCAATGTCGTGCTCGGTTTAATGATGAAGGAATCCTCCATGATACGTTCCGAGAAGGAATCGAATTAGCGGTTTCCCGTCAGGAGATGGGAGGCGCGTAAATATCTCATGGGCGCAGGACAGGCAGTCCCTGCGCCCATGCTCCACTGTTTAAAATAAATACAGTAAAATTCATAAAAAACTTGCTTTTCCGGCGGCGTTGTGGAAAATATACCGTCTGGCTGGTTTATGGTGAAATAGATTTCATTGGCATGTAATGCCATGAAGCATAATTTTCCCCGTTATGAGGTGATACTATGGGTACTTCTATGATGAAATTTCGTACATGGATCATTATTGTTGCTTCCATTCTGTTCATGGTACAGGCAGGATGCCGCGATGAAAGCACCGACGATGCAGTGAATCGGGGCCTCGAGAACACGGACAGTGCGGACGATATTACCAGCCCCTACAGGTATGCCAATGATTGCTGCACTATCGGCTTTGAGAACCGGGGAGCTTACGTTGCCATGACGGGAAATAAGTATACTGCCGGTGATATGGCCGAGTCATTTTATATGAAGCCGTCAGCCCTTTCGGAATACATCCTATACGGTACCGACGGCATGTATCTTGCCGTCCGGGCTGAGGGCGATACCGTCAATGTCGTACGCACCGACGTCCTCGACGATAATGTCCGATGGCGTCTTGACTTTAATGAAGATCTGGGAGGCTTTACGCTCCAGTCATATACAACTTCCGGATATCTTTCCATAAATGCGGATGACGGGCTGGTGCTTGCCGGTGAAGCGGACAGTGAATCGGCCCTTGCAATCGAAACGACGGCCCGGTGCCGGTCATTCCCCGAGGCCGAACTTAATGTGGAATTCAATGTTGATCCCTCCACGGCCATGGCCCGGCCGAATCCCGGCAGCGCCGGGAAGAATTACTCGGACAGGGAGAACGTGGTGGGGTTCATGGACGACCACACTCACCTGAACCATTTTCTCGGTTCCGGCGAGACTACTTTCGTTGGTGAGACCTTTAATCCGTTGGGGATATCAATGGCACTCCACGACTGCTCGCTTCTTCACGGGGCCCAGGGTGTAAATGATATCTTCGGCATGGCCATGGACGGGAATGTTACACACAAAACATCGGGCTTCCCCGAATTTGCTTTCTGGCCCACGTGCTATTCCTCGACGCACCAGCAGGCTTACTATCGGTGGCTTGAGCGGTCCTGGCTTGCGGGCCAGCGCATGCTGGTGCAGCACATGGTTAACAACGAGACACTCTGTAAATTGAAGCGAAGTCTTCCCGGTGGTAAAAAAGACGTTTCCTGCGATGACATGGAAATAGCCCGCATCCAGACTGCCAATATGTATGCCATGCAGGACTATATCGACGCCCAGTGCGGCGGCCCCGGACGGGGATGGTTCCGCATCGTCAAATCGTCCCGGGAGGCCCGTGAGGTCATCGGCCGCGGCAAGATGGCCGTCATCCTAGCCCTGGAGTTCGACACGACATTCGGGGCTGAAGAGGACTACTTCGCCCTTTATGATAAGGGGGAGATGTCCAAGGCCGAACTGGACGACAGGCTCCGCGACATTGAGGAACAGCTTGATGACTACTATGAGATGGGGATACGGAGCATTTTCCCGGTCCATGCCTTTAATAACGGGTTCGGCGGCGCCCAGCTCTACAAGACACCCGTGTTCAACCTGGTGAATAAAATTGAACGGGGAACCTTTTACCAGGTGGAGATCAGTGACAACCCTCGGGTGAAATACCAGGAGCTGGGTATCCCCGTGGAGGACCTGAATCTGCTGGAACTTCTCTATCCCATGACGGTGTTTCTGCCCCTTGTCCCCGAAGCGGGTGACGGCCAGGGGCACTGCAATGCCATCGGCCTGAGCAGGCTGGGCGCCTGGTTTCTGGAACGCCTGATGGAGCGGGGCATTATCATCGAGATTGACCACATGAGCGGTTACATGCTCGACGCGGTAATGGCGATGCTCTGGGAGGCGAAATATCCCGGGATTATCGCCTCGCATACGCGTGTTCTTGACCTGCAGGAAGGGCAGGATGCCTGGGAAAAAATGGATATCCCCGTCATGCTGAAAATGCTGCAGCTGGGGGGAATCGTCGCGCCCATGATCAAGGATACGCTCACGGGCCATCAGAAGTGCGTGGCCGATTGCCTGGCCCTCATGATAGAGGGAGGAGGCAGGCTCGATAATGAAGCATATGAAAAGTACGGCGAGTACGAGGTTCCGCCTTCATGGTATAATGTAAATGATGATCCCGGTGACGACCTGATTGTGGGCGTTCCCTATGCCACGGACGTCAATGGGGCCTGTCCTCTGCCAAATTTTGACGACCTGCCCGAATTTCGTGATGAGATAGCGTATCCCTTTGGCGGCCTTTACGAGGGAGTATACTCGCCCGGCACGGAGGCCCGGTTTTACCGGCAGATAACAGGAAACCGTGTTTTTGATATCAACGGCGACAGGGGAATGGCTCACCTGGGCATGATGCCCGACCTGGTTAAGAAGATGCAGCTGCGGCAGGACATCGTTAGCATGGATGCCTTCTTCAGCGGAGCTGAGGCATATTTAAGGATGCTGGAACGGGTGGAGCGCTATTCCGATACATATCCCTCGCGGCACGACGAAGACTGGCAGTAGACGGTTTTTGCCGCCCCGTGATCATGTGCTGATGGAAGCTTCTACGAAAGAGATGATAAAATCGGCATAGTGCTCGATGGAGACCTTGCGCTGAACATACTTCCAGCGTTTCAGGTACCAGTCCTGCAGCAGGGACTTGATTGCGGCGCCGGTGAGTTCCATATCGGCCACTTTAAAAACACCGGCCTTGTCGCCCTCGGCCAGTATATCCATGTAGAGTTTTTCAGTCCAGAGCTCGCTCTCCACGGGGATGAGCCTGTTTTTTTTGCTCAGGTTTTTGGTTTCCATGAAGAAGAAATAAAACCAGTGCCGCATGATCTCGCTGAGGAAGAGGTGGGTCCTGATGGCGGTCCTGAGTTTTTCCCGCGGCCCCTCCACGCCTGCCGTCTGCTGAAGGAGAATTTCCTGCACGAAGCGGTGGCCCTGTTCATGAATGATCTGGAGCAGCTCATCCTTGCTGGAGAAATAATAGTAGAGGGCCCCCATGCTCAGTCCCGTGTCCCTGCCCAGGTCCCTGATGCTCATGGCCTGAAATCCCTTTTCATTGCTGAGCTTCAGCGTGGCGTTGATGAGTGTGACATAGTTCTTAACGGCCAGGTCTTCCTTTTTTATTTTCAGTTTATGGCGGTTTTCCCTGTAGACCCTGCGGCACATGTCCTCGATGGAGATGGTGACCTGGTCACTGAATTCTTCAAATGTCATGTTTTCTTTCCTGGTATAATCATGAATGATATGGCGGCAGTTATAAATCTGCCGACTATCTTCTATTTATACTATTTATTTCAGAGGCAAATAAAAAGCAACAAAAATTAAAGCGAGCGTTCGAAAAATATAATTGACGTATTTATCCGGGCATCGACAGTGTATTCATATCAGAAATCATATATGTACTATCATAGTCAGAATTAAAAAAAATACTCAGGGGAGGAATCTTATGGAATATACGAAAATTACCGTTGAAAGGCGCGAGCATGTACTGCTCATGGGACTGAACAGGCCGGAAAAACTGAACGCCTTTGATCATGAAATGTTCCTGGAGCTGGCCCATGCCTATGGAACTCTTCATAGTGATCCGGAATTGTGGTGCGGCGTTCTTTTTGCCCATGGAAAACATTTCACATCGGGCCTGGAACTGGATAAATGGGCAAAGGTTTTTGCCGGCGGGAACCTGGGTGTACCCGAGGGCTCCATCGATCCCCTGGGGACCGACGAGGATAAGCGCTGCAGCAAACCCGTGGTTATGGCCATTACGGGGCGATGCTACACCATCGGCTTTGAACTGCTTCTTGCCCAGGACATACGCGTGGCTGCAACCGACGCCCGTATCGCACTCCTTGAGGTGAAGAGGGGGATATATCCCGTGGGCGGCGGAACTGTGCGTCTCTTCGAAGAGATCGGCTGGGGCAATGCCATGCGGTATCTTCTCACCGGCGATGAGATTACCAGCGATGAGGCATGGCGTCTGGGACTCGTCCAGGAAGTAGTGGAGCCTGAAAAAGTAGTTGAGCGGGCCTATGAAATCGCAAGGGAAATATCGAAACGTGCTCCCCTGGGTGTACAGGCGGCCCTGAGATCAGCCAGGATTTCCCGTGTTGACGGCGCCAGGGCTGCGCTGGCCAGGCTTATTCCCGATCTTATGCCTATTACAAAAAGCGAGGACGCAGTCGAAGGGGTCATGTCCTTCATGCAGCGGCGCGAGGCGAACTTCAAAGGGAAATAAAATGATAAAGCCGCGCAAACCCGGCACATATAACTGAAAAGAAAACAGGAGAAAATATGAA
Organism: Spirochaetae bacterium HGW-Spirochaetae-1; assembly: GCA_002839375.1. Taxonomy (NCBI): domain Bacteria; kingdom Pseudomonadati; phylum Spirochaetota; species Spirochaetae bacterium HGW-Spirochaetae-1. Next base: position 44,415 of record PGXY01000002.1, read on the forward strand.
AACAAAAATTACGGAACTCTTCAAGATACAACACCCCATAATCCTTTCCGGCATGAGCTGGATAAGCACACCGGAGTTAGTCGCTGCCGTGTCCAATGCCGGCGGCCTGGGAATTCTGGCCACGGGAGTAATGGCTCCCGCTGAAACAGAACAGGCGGTGCGGCAGATACGGAGTCTGACAAAGAAACCCTTTGCCGCCAACGTGACCCTGTATTTTCCCGGTTCGGAGATGAATGCAAAGGTTCTCATTAAGGAACAGGTCCCCATCATCAACTACTCCCTGGGCAAGGGAGACTGGATCGCCGAGGCAGTGCACGCCTATGGCGGCAAGGTCGTTGCCACGGTAACCACGGTAAAGCACGCCCTGGCAGCACAGAAGGAAGGAGCCGATGCCCTTATTGTGACAGGGCATGAGGCCGCGGGTCACGGCGGTGCAGTTACGTCACTGGCCCTCATACCGAGCATCGCCGACGAGGTTGATATCCCCATCATAGCCGCCGGAGGATTCGCCGACGGACGGGGACTTGCCGCGGCCCTGGCCCTGGGCGCCGAGGGAGTCTCTATGGGGACCCGCTTTATGAACACGAAGGAAAGTCCCGTCCACGCAATCCAGAAACAGATGAGCGTGGAAAAGACGGCCTTTGATACGGTCTATACGGACCGCTTTGACGGCATGCCGGCCCGCATGATGGATTCCGAAGGAGCCCGCTATCTCATGAACAAACGGCTGAATCTCTTTGCCGCGGCCGCTTCATCGAAAAACATAACACAGGAGCTGGGACTTCCCATGATGCAGCTCATGAAGGGAATGATGTCGCCCGGGCCAAAAAAGGGCGGGGCTGCCAAACCGAAGGGAGCCACTGCCGGTACGCCGAAAAAGGCCGGCAAGAAAAGGGGACCCTTTGACAATATGAAAAAAATGTATACCACTTTCGCCAAACTGGCCCGCATGGCCATAGGATTCGGCGCCTTCAAGGCCGGTACCATGGACGGTGACAACAGGAAAGGAGTGCTGCCCCTGGGACAGATCACGGGTATCATTCACGACACTCCTTCAGTAAAGGAAGTGGTGGCGAGGATAGTGAAAGATGCCGGAGAGGTGATGAAAGCCTCGGCAAAAAGAATATAGCCGTAGGGAAGCTGATACCACGGCGGAATGTTCCCGATGCAGGGTATCAGCTTCTATCATCAGTATTATCCTTCTCAGCCCCTGACTCCTGTTCAGGGGCCTTTGTTTCTTTTTTCCTGCCGGAGCATTCTTCTGTCATACCCCAGTTTTAATTACATGAACTCCCGGTTTCAGGAAATCCGCTATTTTATACGGTCATTTTATATTTTAATTTGACAACACCTATAAGGCGCATAAAGATATACTGTTTATTCATGAGAACTTTAGGGGTTTCTGGATATTGGTCAGTATAACTAAAGATATGAAGCGGTATAATGGAAAATAAAAGTGTAATAAAGAGAGAAATTATTCTGAGGTCAGCGATCCGCGTTATTGCCAGGAGAGGATATTTTAATACAAGGATTGCCGATATCATTGAAGATGCGAAAATCGCCCATGGTCTTGTGTATCATTATTTTAAAAGCAAGGATGAGGTTATACTCAGTATTTTCAGGGACGCCTGGAATATTTTTCTCTCGCATACGATGCGTATAAGCAGGGAAAATCAAGATCCCCTGGCGGCTCTTGAGAAGATTGTCGAATACGTATTCAGGGTCTTTCAAAGAAATCCCGATCTCATAAAAGTGCTCATCTTTGATGTGCCAAGAATAACAGATTTTTATTCAACGGCCAACCAGAAGCTGTATCATAGTTTTTTTGAGAAGATTATGGAGATAATTGCGGCGGGACAGGAAAAGGGACTTATCAGGAATACTATCGAGCCGGTAATTGCCGCATATACTATTATCGGCTCTGTTGATTCCATAATCAGGCAGTACGTTTACAATGAAGATTTTAAAAATATGCTCACCATGGACAAGGCTGAACAACAGATAAAGCTGATTATCCTTGAAGGCCTGAAGACGTAGTATTTCCCTGACCGCATTGAAAAAAAGGATGGCCAATCACAGGTTGAGCCGCTGGTGTCCCTCGTACATCTCGTCGCGGAGCCGCTGCACGTCGCTGTTTTCAATATATTCATCGAAGCGCATGACGCGGTCAATGATGCCGTTGGGTGTTATTTCCACGATGCGGTTGGCGATGGTGTCGATAAACTGGTGGTCGTGCGATGAAAAAAGGATCACTTCGGGAAAAGCAATGAGCCCGTTATTCAGCGAGGTGATGGCCTCCAGGTCCAGGTGGTTCGTCGGTTCATCCAGGATGAGAGCGTTGGCACCCGAGAGCATCATACGTGAGAGCATGCACCGGACCTTCTCGCCACCCGAGAGCACGTTGACCCTTTTCAGGGACTCGTCGCCGGAGAAGAGCATCCTGCCCAGGAATCCCCGCACATAGGTTTCATCCTTTTCGTCGGAATACTGGCGGAGCCAGTCCACGATGGACAGGTCGCTGTTGAAGAAGGAATTATTTTCCTTGGGGAAATAGGACAGGGTGATGGTCTCACCCCATTTGAAGTCGCCGGAGTCGGGCTTCATCTCGCCCGTGAGAATCTGGAAAAGGACTGTTTTTACCAGGTTGTTCTGTCCCACGAAGGCGATCTTGTCGTTCCTGTTTACGATGAGGCTGAAGTCCTTCAGGATGGGTGTGCCATCGACGGTTTTGGACAGGTTTTCGATGGTGAGGATCTGCCTGCCGCATTCCCGGTCCGGTTTGAAGGCCACCCAGGGAAAGCGGCGCGACGTTGTGGGTATCTCGTCCAGGGTGAGTTTTTCCACGAGCTTCTTGCGTGATGTGGCCTGGCGCGCCTTGGAGGCGTTGGAGCTGAAGCGCTCGATAAAGGCCTGGAGCTCCTTTATTTTATCTTCCTTTTTCTTGTTCTCATCTTTCTTCTGCTTCATGGCCAACTGGCTGGCCTGGGCCCAGAAGTCGTAATTGCCCGTGTATATCTGTATTTTCCCGAAGTCGATGTCGGCGATATGGGTGCAGACCTTGTTCATGAAGTGCCGGTCGTGGGAGACCACGATGACGGTGTTGTTGAAATTATAAAGAAAGTTTTCCAGCCAGGTGATGGACTCCAGGTCCAGGTTGTTCGTGGGCTCGTCAAGGAGCAGAATATCGGGATAGCCGAAGAGGGCCTGGGCCAGGAGCACGCGCACCTTCTGGCCTCCTTCCAGTTCCTTCATGGTTTTTCCGTGCAGGTCTTCCGTAATGCCCAGGCCTGACAGGAGCGAGGCCGCGTCGGTCTCGGCGTCATAGCCGTTCATCTCGTCGAGCATTTCTTCCAGTTCGGCGGCGCGGTTCCCGTCGTCGTCGGTGAAATCGTCTTTGGCGTAGAGAGTATCCCGCTCCTTCAAAACATCATGGAGCTTTTTATGGCCCATGATAACCGTGTCCAGGACCATGTATTCGTCGAAGGCGAAGTGGTCCTGGCGCAGCATGGCTATGCGTTCATTGGGATTGGTGACGACAGCACCCTGGTTGGGCTCAATCTCGCCGGAAAGGATTTTCAGGAAGGTTGATTTTCCCGAACCGTTGGCGCCGATGAGGCCGTAGCAGTTGCCCGGGGCGAACTTGATATTGACATCCTTGAAGAGGATTCGCTTGCTGAAGGAAAGGGTTACGTCGTTTGCGTGGATCATGGGTTACCTGTTTTTTCTTAATATAGTCTTAGTTTCGCATGGAGCCGGGATTTTATTGAAGAACGGGGAGACGGAAATTTTATCATCCCTATATTCCCAGCTTCATTTTGCTAATCTGCATTTGTCTCGTGAAGTAATTAGTGTTTTCCGGGGAAACCGCGTATCAGGAACAATTGAAAATCAGGCATTTTCTGTCAAGAAATATGCGGGAGTTCTGAAAAATTTGTGGAGTCTAAGGGGATTGCGGTATAGTGAGGCTCTGTCCCTTGTCTGTATTGAGAAACTCATTTTTCTTGGATAAATGAGTTTCTGACCATCAATATAGCGGTGAAAAAAGAATTTACATCCCATCATGCTGTTGAAACATGATTTACACGGAAAGGAACACGGCATGATCACCCTGAACCAACTTTATAAATTGCTCTTAAAAGCCTACGGCCCGCAGGGCTGGTGGCCTCTCCTTGACGACGTGACTCATCACAGCCGCTACGACGGCATTATTCCCGGCTCGGACAACCACATCTTCGAAATCATCACCGGCGCCATCCTCACGCAGAACGTGGCCTGGACCAATGTGGATACGGCCCTGCGCATCCTGAAAGGGAAGGGGCTCCTGGAGCCCCGGGCCATGCATGAATATTCTCGTGAAGAACTGGCACCCCTTATCCGCAGCACGGGCTACTACAACCAGAAGGCCATAAAACTGATGCACATGCTGGACTGGATGAATAGCTTCGCCTATGATCTGGAAAAGCTGAAGGGGGAGGATATGGCCTCGCTGCGGAATGATCTCCTGGCCATAAAAGGCGTGGGTCCCGAGACGGCCGATTCTATCCTGCTCTATGCCCTGTCCATGAAGACCTTTGTGGTGGATGCCTATACGCGGCGCATACTTTCCCGCATGGGCATAATTGAGGGGAATGAAACCTATGAGGAAATACGTTCATTGTTCCATAAAAAGTTCCGGGGTGGGGTCCATGAGTACAAGGAATATCACGCCCTCATCGTGGAGCATGGGAAGAATATTTGCAAAAAGAAACCGGACTGCGGGAAGTGCATACTGGCGAGGCAGTGCCTTTACAGTGTTTCAATCCAGGAGAGGTAGTCTGTCCAGGGAATTGCCGAAACATTTCTCGTAAGGGGTTTTTCCCTGTCACAGGTACATACGACAAGGGGTTTGCCGGCTTTTTTCCCCGACAGCGTTATGAATTTTTCCAGCGATTCGGCGTGTTTCGCCGTGGGAGTGTGTGTTTTTTTTATTTCAACCGCATGGAGTCTGCCCGCTATCTCAATGATGAGATCAATTTCAAGTCCATCGTGTGAACGCCAGAAATAAAGCTCCCCGTTTTTCCCGCTGTTGAACAATGATTTGAGGGTTTCAATGACAATGAATCCCTCGAAAAAAGCCCCGCCCATGGATGCTTCCAGGAGCGATTCCGCGTTTCCCTGGCGGGTTAGGTAAGCAGCTATGGCCGAATCAATCAGGTACAGCTTCGGTTTTTTGATGACCCTTTTCCCCAGGTTTGTGTAAAAAGGCTTCAGGCAATAGGCTATAAAGGATGCCTGCAGCAGGGAAACCCAGCGGTGTATTGTGGGCTGGGCGACGCCGCAGTCCCGGGAAATGGAGGCGACATTCAGCTCCTGTGAGTGGTTTGCCGCACAGAGGGCAAGGAAGGTCTGGAACAGGGCGAGGTCCTGCACGTTTATTATTTGTCTCACATCTCTTTCGATATATGTCCTGACATAGGAGGCGAGCCATATGTCCCTTGTTTCCGGTTTTGCGGCAACTTCAGGGTATCCACCGGACCAGATGGCTTCATGGATTTCTTTAACTCCGGCATCAGTGAGTTCGTTGTAGCCGAAGGGAAGGAGATTGATGACAGCGATGCGGCCGGCCAGGGAATCGCTGACGGCATCCATCATGGGAAACTGCTGGGATCCGGTCAGGAGCCATTTGCCGTTGGTTGAGCGGTCGGTATCGATTGCGATTTTCAGATAGGAGAAAAGTTCAGGAACATATTGTATCTCATCGAAAATAACAGGTTTCCTACCATACCGGGCAATGAGGCCCTGGGGATCGTTCCTGGCGAAGTCCTGCATCACGGGGTCATCGAAGGTGACGAAATCGGCGCGGGGAAAAGTTTTCTTAAGCAGCGTGGTTTTTCCCGACTGGCGGGGGCCGGCCACCAGCGTCGCGGGGAATGAACGGGCAGCTCTCTGTAGATACTTTTCGATGTCCCTGTGTATATACATAATATTTTTCTCAAGCGATTCTGACAAAAGTAACATTGAATGTTATTTTTGTCAATCTCATTACATGTTCCTTTTACTCCCTGTTCCATAAAAAGTACCGGGGCCGCATCACTGATTATTCGCAGACCTGGACCGGCGCCAGGCCGTTGCCGAAGGCCCCGGCATTGCAGTACTGCGCCTCCACGACAACGGTACCGTCTTCGGAAATATATCCCCACTTATTATTGCTTCCCCGGTAGAGATGCAGTCCTTCCGCGGGAGGGGCCAGCCAGCCGATATCACCGCTGCTGAAGGGTTCTCCCCTGAGGGTAATATATTGAGTAACGCCGTCCTTTACGGAACGCAGGCATTTTGGGCTCAGCATCTCCAGGGATTCGTAGACCGGGGGAAGAACCACCGTGCCGCTCCGGTCGATGAGGCCCGTCTTTCCCGACAATGTCACGGTGGTACATCCGAATTTGAAGGTGGCGGCGAATTCATACTTCGGCTGAATGACAATGGACCCCGATTCGTCGAAGTATCCCCACTTCCTGTTTATCTGCACCGAGGCCCGGCCTTCGGAATAGGGTCCCAGGGCCCAGTACTTCGGCGGGATTACCCATTTTCCCGTGGTGTCGATGATCCCCCGCATGCCCTTTACCTTCACCAGGGCATATCCCCCGCTGAAGGGATTGGTATCCTGGAAGGGGCCCTTGATGGCGATAGCGCCGCTTTTATCGATAAAGGCATATCCCAGGGTCAGGGTAATGGGGGCACGTCCGTTAAAGAAGGGCCCGCCCCAGGACAGGGTGGGCTGTATTACGATGTTGCCCGCGGTATCCACGTAACCCGTTTTTCCCTTATCCCTGAAGGCAGCCAGGCCGTCGGTGAAGGTGAGCATTTCCGAAAAACCCTGGTTGCCCAGCCGTTCTCCCCTGGTGTTTATGAGGAACCATTCCTGTCCGCCGAAGAGGCGCACCGAGGTCACGCCGTGTTTAAAAGGCATCACTTGTCCGTACCGGGCCGGGATTACCAGTGCGCCCGATGTGTCTATAAAACCGAAGCCGTCGGCCGTTTTCACCTGGGCCCTTTCATCAGAAAAGGTCGACGCAAAGTCGAACCGCGGGGCAATGACCATGATTCCGCTGCTGTTTATGTATCCCCACTTTCCCGGGCCTGCCGCCAGTACCGGCCTCATTAAAGGAAGAAGCAATAAAATAATTGCGGCCATCAGTATGCTGATTCTGGAAAACGATGAGGATGATCTGATGTCAAATATATTTATCTTCATGGAATTGTCTCCCCGGTGCATGGAATGTGTGTCTGATGACGGTAAATCAGTGTAGTACATATTGTGCTTCAGGTCAAGGACGAATGTTTATTCTTTGCTTGATTGTGTGAGTAAATTCAGACGACAGACTGAATTTACTTTGAATATTGTAATTGACATGGATATTAATGCCGGATAAATTTACCTTCCATGGCATCTGCCTTCAGGAATAGTAAATATGGAAAGTAAAAACGAGATTAAACAACGGCTGGCTTCTCTTGCAGAGATTTTCCATTCATATCGAGTATCCCGGGTTGGTCTTTTTGGCTCTTATGTCCATGGCTCACAGAATGAGGAAAGTGACATTGACCTTCTTGTCGATTTTTCTAACCCCATCGACCTTTTTTCCTATGTCAATCTGGTCGATTCACTATCTGCCGCCCTTGGGCATAAAGTCGATATGGTTACCGTCAGTGGATTGAAACCTGCACTGAAGAAGGGGATTCTCCGCGAGGTTGAATGGATTGAGGAACTATAAACTTTATATAGACGACATCCGACAGGCTGCTGAGAGTATCAGCAAATACATTGAAGGATTGTCAAAAGAGAAATTTCAAGAGGACGCAAAGACCCGTGACTCGGTGCTTCACAATTTAATGATAATAGGTGAAGCAGCGGCGAAAATTCCCGATAATGTCCGTGAAAAAAATCCGGACATTAATTGGAGCGGGATTATCGGTATGAGAAATATTATTGTTCATGGCTATTTTGCCATTGATTCGGAAATTATATGGATTACTGTTAAAGAAAAAGTTCCTGAATTAATGAAAATGATTGACCGGATTGTTTAGAGCGTAATCATTATTGTTTTCAGCTGCCCGATAGAAATGCATGTTTTAATCCACTTTTTTAATATTACCGCTCCGAAAAAAATCAAGTGACCACTTGTGCCGGTATTCATCGTGGCGGAGGATATATATGTCGCCATGATCATCTCTCACCTTGAAATAGCGGTAATCGGGGCCGTGCCATGAGTCCAGTATCTCCTGTATGACATATTCGCGGTTATCCATGGAGAAACTCAGGGGCCGTTCATCGCCGCGGTATCCGGCATGGCAGGCAACCGTGATATCCATTTCACTTATCCCTTCCGGAACTCAAGGCCTTCCAGGTCCGCGGGAATATCCTCATCGGTGAGCGTGCAGAGTATTTCGTCCGTGAGGGGGGCGATATTCACGATGCGGTTGGCCTGACGTTCCACCATTTTTTCAAAGAGGTTCCGCACCAGGCGGCCGTTGCCGAAGGACTTTGTTTTGTTGGCGTGGCTTTCCTTCAGAAGGGTCAGCATTTTTTCCCGTCCCTTTTCGGAAACCGTGTAGGCGCCGCCTTTGATGAAGATATCAAAAATTTGTATGAGCTCTTCCGGTGAATAATGATCAAAGTAAAAATACCGGCTGAAGCGCGATTTCAGCCCCGGGTTCGATTCAAGAAAGGTTTCCATCTCGTCGGGGTACCCGGCAACGATAACGGCAAAGCGTTCCCGGTAGTCTTCCATGCGTTTCAGTATGGTATCGATGGCCTCCTGGCCGAAGTCTTTCTCGCCGGAACGGGAGCTCAATGCATAGGCCTCGTCTATGAAGAGGATGCCGTCCAGGGCCTTCTGCACGGCCTCGTCGGTCTTTGTGGCGGTCTGCCCCACGTACCCGGCCACGAGCCCGGCCCTGTCCGTTTCAACCAGGTGTCCCTTCTCCAGGAGGCCCAGGGCGCGGTACACCTTGCCCAGTATGCGGGCGATGGTGGTCTTTCCCGTTCCGGGAGGGCCATAGAACACGGCGTGGAGCGACAGGGGCGTCGTGGGAAGCTTTCGCTCCTCCCGGGCTTTCTGGACCTTTACGAGGTTGATGAAGGTCTGGATTTCTTCCTTGATGTTTTTCATGCCCACGAGTTTATCGATCTTGGCCATGACCTCTTCCAGGGTTTCCTCTTCCGGCTCTTCCGGGGCTGTCTCCCCGGGTACGGTCGTGGACCGGGTAATGAGGTCTGTTATCTGCCTGAGCCGTTCTTCCTCTTTACTGTCGACGGTACCGTCGGCCTTCATCATGCACTGGGCGAAGTTTTTATATGCCGCCGAAATTGAGTCGGCGTGGAGCGTGCCGTTGGCGAGATCATACTTCTTGACATCCTGGAGCGATGCGAGGATATCGCCGGTGAGTTTTATGTCCTGCTCCTTCATGTAGGCAGCCAGTTCCTGCCAGATTTCCGTCAGTTCCTTCGTAAGGTGGCGCGGGAAGGTATTGCCTCTGAAGGCCTCGTCACGGACACGGTCCGCCTTTTTCGAGGCGCCGGGACTGAGATAGATAAAGAGCAGGGAAATGAAATACATCTCGTTTTCTCCCAGGGCTCCGTCAGCCACACCGGCCAGTGAAGAGAGAATGATGATATCATGAAGCATAGCCTTCTCCAGGGCCCGGTCATCGATGCCGTCAATGACGGAATGAATGATTTCACCGGTCTTTTTCGCCTCGAGATACAGGAAATCCTTCATATCCTCTTTCATGGCATCTCCGCTTTTAGTCTCATTGTTTTTGGCGGCAAAGAGGGACAGGGCCTGGTCAATCTCCCGTATGGTACTTTCGATTGTTCCGCGGCGGGCCTCACCCGGTACGATCCTGATTTCCGGCGCCGCGCCGATACGGGACATGAAGGTGTCGGTTCTGGCCGCCGATGCCGGTGTTTTAAAGGTGATGGTTTTACGGGGAAGGGCCAGGGTCAGGGCCGTTGATGAACCGGTTTTTCCCCGCGAGATATCCCTGATGTCGTCGTGATCTATTATTTCAATGGAGTTATCCCGGTCCTCGTTGCCGATGCAGATGAGCCGGCGGTCCGTGGCAAAAAGGACGCACGAGACGTCCTTGCCCGGGGCGTCCCTGTCGCAATAGATGCCGTCAATGACATCGCCGACGGGTTCATCTTCCTGCAGGATCTTTTTCAGGGCGGCGAGGACGCGCTTCTGGTTGTGAATGAAATGCCAGTTTTCTATTTTCCCCAGGTCCTCTTCGATTTTCCGTGACGTCATGGCATCTCTCCCTCTTTGCATCGATTATATGATTGCGGAAAATTGCGCGTCTTCAGTGATACGTCTCAAATGATCTCATCCCGGTTTATGGTAATGCGTATCTTCCTTGTGATTTTTCGTATAATAAACAGTATGCATTGTCAAGAGCTTATTTGTACAGGGAGGGGGTCCTTAATGTCCCGGCTGTTATTATTACTTTGCGGAAATGTTTATTATACGGTACAGCATGTGTAAGCGAGAATTCGTATAGGTAAAAAAAAACCTTGCATGCCTGGACTTTTCCGTCTATAATTATTATTTCAGGTATAACAACAGTTTCTGATAGTACAGTATTGCTCAATACAGGTTAGTGAAATTTTATCTCATGAACCGGCCGCCCTTTATGAAAATTTCCGGGGATTGAGAAGAGATTCAATATGTCGGTCGTTTCTTTTAATTCAGTTGAACGTACTATGAAATGCTTATCCGTATATCTGAAGGGTATGCGGCAATACTGGCTGAGAATAAAATATGACAATCCCGGTAAATATTCTGATTCTTGATGATTCCTCCGTCCTCGTGGAAATTATTGAGCATGAACCGGCATTGAACCATATCGTGTGCATAACTCATATAGTTGATAATAAAAATGATTATAATAAATACCTGGAGAATCAGGAGCCGGATGTTATACTTTCCGATTACGATCTTCCATCGCTTGACAGTTTTGAGGCTCTGTCGATCGCCCGCGGATATTATGCGAAAGTGCCATTTATCTTTGTTTCCGGGAACCTGTGTGGTGATCTCGAGATGGAGGCCTTGCGGAATGGAGCGACGGATTGTATTTATAGAGACTGTCTTAAAAAACTTGGCCTCGTTGTACTCAGGGCCATCGTTGAAAACAGGAACAGAAAGATGCTCGAATCCCTTGAAGGCCTTGCGGAAGATGTCACGGAACGCAGCCTGGTCGAGGAGCGTATCCGTAAAATAAACAGCGAGTACGAATTGATCTTCAGTTCAATTGTAAGTGTCATTATCGGTGTTTCCTGCGGGGATATTATCACCCATTGGAATCCCTACGCGGAAGAACTCTTCGGGATAGCCGCCGGCGATATTGTAGGCCGTGTTTTTTCAGAATTGGGGTTTGATTGGTCCTGGGAAAGAGTGTACATGGCCATTGCCGATTGTGTCGTGACGAATGAACCCGTTCGTCTTGATGATTTGTCATTTAATCGGAGAGACGGCAAAATAATTATTCTTGGTCTTACAATCAACCCGCTCAAGCGGAGCACCAGTGACGATATTGAGGGCTTCATTATTCTTGGAAGAGATCTAACGCAGAGACGTTTACTGGAATCTCAGCTTATACAGGCACGCAAGCTGGAGGCTGTCGGACAACTGGCTTCGGGAGTGGCACATGAGATCAATACCCCGATTCAGTATATTGGGGATAATCTTAATTTCGTCCGGGACTCCTTTTTAAAACTGGGTGTTATGAAGGAAGTGATGGATTGGTGTTTCGGGCAGATCGAGAGTGCGTCGAAAACCGGCAACATTCTTGGGAAATACCTGGGTGATGAATCCAGGGAAGAGGTTAATTTTCTGATGAGCGAAATCCCTGCGGCAATTGACGAAGCGCTGGAAGGCGTTGAGCGCGTGGCAAAGATCGTACGGTCCATGAAACAGTTCTCCCATCCGAGCCAGGAGGAGAAAAGGCCCGCCGATATAAACAGGGCCGTCGGCAGTACGGTGATTATCTCCCGCAATGAATGGAAGTATGTAGCTGAAGTGGAGGAGCGGTATGATCCTGATCTGCCTCCTGTTCTTTGTTTCGAGGCGGAGCTTAACCAGGTAATTTTAAATATTATCATGAATGCCGTTGACGCTATCAAGGATGCCGTGGAAGCGGGACTCATTCAGAAGGGCCTTATCGGCATAGCCACACGCAGGAACGATCGCTGGGCGGAGATAGAGATTTCCGATAATGGAACAGGTATACCGGAGGATCTCCAGGGGAGAATTTTTGATCCTTTTTTTACCACGAAGGATGTGGGGAAAGGGACAGGGCAGGGACTAGCCATATCCTACTCGATAATTAGTCAGAAGCACGCGGGTTTCCTGTCGTTTTCTTCAACTCCCGGGATAGGGACAAAGTTTTTAATTCAACTCCCCCTTGAAGATTCATGACGGCAATGTAGAGAAGATTATGAAAAAGACAATTGTGTTTCTTGATGATGATTTGAATTTTTTAAACGGAATAAAAAGAGTCCTCAGAGGCATGGGTGAATGGGACATCATAACCTGTGTGGAAGCGGACAAGGTTTTTCAGGAGCTGGCAAGAGGGAACGTAGATGTTGTTGTTTCCGATTATCGGATGCCGGAAATTGACGGTCTTACCGTTCTCGGGCGAATAAAAACGGAGTATCCCTCCGTTCATAGGGTACTTCTTTCGGGCCAGGTCTCGGACGCGGTGTATAATGAATCTCTGGCCGTGGCAGAACGATATCTTGAAAAACCCTGTGATGCTGAAATGATTTATAAAGTGATTAATGAACTGATGGGCGAATAAAAAGCGAAGGAGAGGTGGATATGAGCGGGGGTAAAATACTCGTTGTTGACGATGAAGTGAATATTTTGTCGGGCATACGAAGACAGTTGAAGGGCGTCTACGATTTAACGACTGTTGAATCGGGCAAAGAGGCACTTAATATTTTATCAAAGGATAAAAAATTCATTGTCATTATCTCTGATTACATGATGCCCCAGATGAATGGTGCTCAGTTTCTCGCCAAAGCTCAGAAGATAAGTCCCGATTCCGTCAGGATCATGCTGACGGGGCAGGCTGACTTGGAGGCGGTTATCAATATTGTCAATGAGGGGAATATATTCCGATTTCTCACAAAACCATGTCCGCCGGAGATACTACAGAAGAATATCAATGACGGCATTGAACAGTACAGGTTGAAAACCGTTGAAAAGGACCTGCTTACGCGGACGCTCAGCGGTGCTTTACAGGTGATCACCGACATGCTTGTCCTGGTTCAGCCCCAGGCATTCAACAAAAGCATGAGGGTTAAGGAGGTTGTGCATAAAATACTTCTTCAGCTTCCCGTTGAAAATTCCTGGCAGATCGAAGTGGCGGCCACGCTATCCCAGATAGGGTGTGTCACGGTACCCGATTCCATCCTTGAAAAGGTATATGGAAATGTAGAGGTTCCTTTTGAAGACAGCATCATGTATCAGCTTCATTCAAAAACCAGCAGTGATCTGATCGTCAAAATTCCGCGGCTGGAGAAGGTGGCCGAGATCATTGCTTATCAGCAAAAGAATTACGACGGTTCCGGATTTCCCGCTGTTCCCATTGCGGGTGAGGAGATTCCCTTCGGTGCGAGAATTCTCAGAATTGTTCTCGATTATGACACCCTGGCCCAGATGGATATGGATCCTGACGAAATAATGGAAACACTGAACAGCCGCGAAGGACTGTATGATGCTAAGATTCTTGCCGTACTCAAAAAGGTGATCTATCTTAAAAATGAAAAGAAAAGATATATTCTCCAGAAGAAGATGGTCACCGAATTGGATGAAAGTATGTACCTGGCGGAAAACGTTGTTTCCGCTTCAGGCATTACTATCGGTGAGAAAAAACAGCGTATTACAAAAACGCTGATTACTGCTTTCAGGAATTATGCCGCCAACAGGGAGATAAAAGAACCTGTAAATGTTTTCGTCATTACGGACTAACTCCTGAGATAATGACCGGGCACCTTGCGGAATTGAGTGACCGTTGGAAAAGTATACAATGAACCGAATAATAATTACAAGCCTTTTATTGACGGTGATATCATCGGGCTGATCAATCCAGCACTTTTTTTACTGCCTCAGCCAGCTCTTCGGCCGTATAGGGCTTTTGGATGAATCCCCTGACGCCTTTTTGCCGGGCCGACTTCACCCTTTCATCCTCGGCAAATCCGGAACTGAGGAGTACCCGGACCGATCCGTCGATGGCCAGAAGTTTTTCGAATATGTCCAGGCCCGACAATCCAGGCATGGACATATCCAGCAGGACCGCGTTGATGTTTTCGTGGTTTTCCTGAAAATATTCTACACCCATTATACCGATTTCCCTGCTGACCACCGTGTATCCGCAGGCTTTCAGTATACCCTCGGCGACGCGGATAATGGCCTTTTCATCATCGATTATGAGGATGGTGCCCTGTCCCTTCTGCAGTTCCCTCTCCGGCATGGAAGCTGCGGTTTTACCGGTTTCATCGGTAAGATATGGCAGGTACACGGTAAAGGCCGTTCCCGCGTCCTTCTCCGAATAAACGTTGATGAATCCGTTGTGCTGCTGAACAATGCTGTAGACCATGGAAAGCCCCAGGCCGCTTCCCAATTCTTTTTTCTTGGTGGTGAAAAAGGGTTCGAAGATTCTTCTGAGCACGCTGCCGTCCATGCCGACTCCAGTGTCCCTGATCATGATTTTCAGGTACCGGATGTCAGGTTGGGCCTCGGGATTGAGCCGGTAAAAATATTTATCGCTTTTGAGTTCATCAATGGTTACCGTCAGGGTCCCGCCTTCTTTTTCCCTGTCGCTTCGCATGATTGTCATGGCATGGGAGGCATTTACGCAGAGATTGAGGAAGACCTGCTCAAGCTGCGTTGGGTCCGCCAGGGTCTGCAGGGGCGTTCCGGGAAGCCTGAAATCGAGATTGATACTCTTGGGGAAGCTGTTGCGGCAGATGGTGAGCACATGTTTCAGGGAGAGGACCGCGTCAACGGGCGCCATCTGTATTTCATGGCGCCGTGATATGGTCAGGAGCTGCTTGATCATGTCAGCTGCACGTGTCGAAGCGTCCTGGGCTGTTTTGATGTATTCGTTCACTGTTTCGGGCTGTGACAGGGTTTCCTTGTTGAGTATTATTTTCAGGATGCTCATGCTGCCCATGATCCCCGCCAGCATATTGTTGAAATCATGGGCCAGACCGCTGGCCAGTGTGCCTATGGCTTCCATTTTCTGGGCATGGATGAGCTGGGCCTGTATCTTCTCTTTTTCCTCCTGGGATATTTTTTGTTCTGTTATATCCTGGTTGATTCCGTATATCCTGAATGTTCCGTTGTTTCCGTCGGGCGCTGTTTCAGTCAGGGAAAGCAGGTAACGTGTTTCTCCCGTATCCTTTTTATAGATGCGGAATTCAACACGGTAGGGTTTTCCTTCTTTCAGGGCGCCGCTGAACTTGTGATCCACAATGGCCCTGTCCTCTGTATAGATGAGACGGCTTACTTCTTCCAGGGAAGGAGTATATCCGGGCGGAAAGCCGAAGAGTCTCAGTCCTTCCTCGGAGGATATGAAGAGTTTTGTGGCGGTATCAAACTCCCAGCTTCCTACATGGGATATTTCCTGGCTTCTCTTCAGTTTTTTCAGCGTATCTTCCAGCGCCTTCTCCGCCCTTTTACGGTCCGTTATATCGTGAATGGTGAACTGCAGCAGGGATTTGCCCCTGAAGGTGAAGCGCATGAGGTTTACTAAACCGTCCCATTGCTCGCCGTTGGGACGCTGATGGAGCCACTCGAAGGTCTGGATACCCTGCCTGGCGGCGTCATGTATACGGACACGGGCCGCCGTGCGGGAATCGGTACCGTCGTATTGAAAGGGGGCCGATACATCAAAAGGAGTTTTGCCGATCACTTCCTCCCGCGACGCGTACCGGTAGATATTTACGGCCGCATCATTGCAGTCCGTGTAGAGACCCGTTTCCCGATCGATGACCACTATGGGAATATGGGAGTCGGTGAATAATATCTTGTTGTATTCCTCGCTTTCCCTGAGGCTTTCCTCGTCTCTTTTTCTTTTAGATATATCACGGACAATGGCCTGTAGAAAAAATGCGCCTCCCAGTTCAAATCTGTTCAGGCTTACCTCCGCGTCGAATGGCGTCCTGTCCAGTTTCAAGTGCCTCCATTCAAAAGACTGCGAATCTCCCGCCATTGCGAGGTCTATTTTTTCCCGTGCGGTCCTGTTCGAGGGTCGTCCGTCAGGCTGAATCTCCGGAGAGAATTCATGGGGGGATTGGCCGATGATATCATTTCTTTCACAACCGAATATCTCCAGTGTTTTTGTGTTGCAGTCGAGAAAACAGAATTCATCCATGATGAAAATGGCATCGCCCGCCGATTCAAAGAGAGTCTTGAATTTCAATTCGCTGTCAAAAAGCAGTTTCTGACTGTCTATGAGCTCGTTGTTCTGGGCTTCGAATTCTTCGTTTGTCGCTTCAAGTTCTTCGATGGCTGCGGTGAGTTCTTCGTTGGCCGCCGTCAATTCGTCATTCTGGTTCCTTATTTTTTCATCGGCCTTGATGATATTTGTAATGTCTCTGCCTTCGGGAACGATGAAGATGATCCTGCCGTCTTTGTCCCTGACGGGGTTCAGTGAAAAATCAATAAGATGTATTTTCCCGTCGGTAGCGGTATGGCGGGTCTGGTAATGGACAAATTCTCCCCGGGCCGCCATGACAATGGATTCCTTCAGCCGTTGCTGCTCCTCTGGCTGGCCCTGCCACCACGGTGTTTCCCAGAAATAGGAGCCCAGGATGGTCTCCAGGTCGGTGTTGATGAGGGAACATGCCGAGAAGTTGGCGTCCATGAGGCGTCCTTCCGCATCAAGCATGCCCATGAACTGGTAGCTGCTTTCAAAGATGGCGCGGAACTTTCTTTCGTTCTCCTCGATCTGTTTCGACAAATTGGCGGATTTGATGATGTCACTGGAAAGAAGCAGGCCCATCATGATAATGAGGGCCACGAAACCGGTTTCGCCCAGAAATATCCAGTTCAATCCTAAATTGAAAACCAGTATGTCATTGATAACTCCCGCCAGTACGACGGTAATACAGGCTGACAGGAACAATGCCCGTCTGTTGTCGCCGTGTTGATGCAATTTCCAGGCACCGCGGTAAACGAGAATATAAACGGATAAAATAAGCATCTGGTACAGATAATTCCATATACTTGATTTAGACTGTAGTACGGAAAGCTGTTCACCCCAGGGGAGTATATAGATAGAGATGCCGAGTATGTGTGAATAGATGAGCTCAGGTTCAATGTGCCGGGCAATGATGAACACAATAAATGAGGCGCATATCGGGAAGAGTATGCGTCTGTTCAGGTCCGCGAATATGACACAAAACCATAGAAGACCGATATGAAAAAGAGCCGTACCGTACATTTGCACCTGTACGATGTCCTTGTAACGTTCGACAGAGTAACAGTCATAGAGCTGTATATTGCAGAAGATATAGAGCGAAACGCCAAAGCTGAGGACGGCATAGGGAAGATGTTTTTTATCTTCGCGCAATTGGATGGAAAGATAGAGGTGATGGAGAAACTGAAACAAGCTTACGCCCGTGAGGGCGCTGAGAAAGATGGTGTAGGGCGTAATCATACCGCATATCCTTGCATATGAGAGCACGAGTCATGAAGGATTTCCTTCTCCCAATGAGATTTTACAATGCATGAATGGGAACATCGCAACAGACTGATTTCTCCTTATGATTTTATTAGAGTGCAACGCTCATATTATATGCCGTCCAAGTTTGTATTTGCAAGAAAAATTTTATGGTGCACTGTCCAGCCTCCCTGTGATATTTTTCCCTTGAAAAGCTTTAAAAAACAGATGAGTCGATAAAATAATTGTACATTTTCCGAGGATGTTGCATTATTGACACTTTCAGGAGCAATAGCGGGGAAGCTTCAGAGAATGACATTCATAGATGAAAATAAGATACATGATGAACTCCTCAATATCAGCGAGGATAGCGGAGTCGTCATGGAAATCCTTGCCAGGGCCAGGGAACTGAAGGGACTGGCCAGAAAAGATGTGGCCCGGCTTACGGCCATACACTCACCGGAACTTCTGGAACTCTTGTATGAAACGGCCCGGTACGTAAAAGAAACCATCTACGGCCGACGACTGGTGCTGTTTGCTCCCCTGTATATATCCAACCTCTGTTCAAATGAATGCACGTACTGCGCCTTCCGCGCCGGCAACACGGGCCTGGAGAGAAGGTGTCTCGGCCGGGACGAGATACGCCGTGAAGCCCGTACGCTTGCCGAGCAGGGTCATAAAAGAATCCTCCTGGTGACCGGGGAGTCCTATCCTTCGGGGGACTTCCGGTATGTCGTTGACGCCATCGGAACCGTGTACGAAGCGGCACGTGCCGGCCATGAGATACGGCGCGTTAATGTGAATATTGCACCCCTGGACACGGACCAGTTCAGGGAACTGAAAAAGGCCAAAATCGGTACTTATCAGCTCTTTCAGGAAACATACCATCGGGAAACATATGCCTCGGTTCACAGGGCCGGTAAAAAGAGCGATTATCTCTGGCGACTTACAGCCATGGACCGTGCTCTGGAATCGGGAATTGATGATATCGGCCTGGGGGTCCTCTTTGGTCTCCATGACTGGCGTTTCGAGTTGCTGGCCCTCATGCAGCACGTGGAGCATCTTGAACAGAATTTCGGCATTGGTCCTCACACCGTAAGCGTTCCCCGGCTTGAACCGGCATTGGGGTCGGAAATATCCCTGTCGCCGCCGGACAGGGTGAGCGATGAAGATTTTCGGAAGATAATGGCTATTCTCAGAATCGCCATTCCATACACGGGTATCATCATGTCCACGCGGGAGAGTCCCGTCATGAGAATGGAAAGCTTCGCCCTGGGAGTGTCGCAGATTTCGGCGGGCAGCCGGACGAGTCCCGGCGCCTATGGTTCAGGGGAAGATGATGAAGGGGGGGGGCAGTTTTCCCTGGGTGACCACCGGGACCTCGACGAAGTTATTGCCGATATCGTGAGGCTGGGCTACATACCATCCTTCTGTACCGCATGCTACCGCCTGGGAAGGACGGGCGCCGATTTTATGGACCTGGCAAAACCCGGCGAAATCCGTCATCATTGCGATCCCAACGCCCTTTCCACGTTTCTGGAATACCTGCTCGACTATGCTTCCCCGGATACAAAAATCGCCGGTGTTAAACTGATTAATGACATCCTTGCGGGATTCGATGCACAGGGGCGGCACAGGGCCTCGGCCATGCTGGAGCAGATCAGGTCCGGCAGGCGCGATGTGTTCTGCTGAAGGAGTGATCCGGGTAATGAGCGAAATAACCTTTGACAGGGACCGCGTCATCTATTTTCTCCGCGATGCCGATGCCGGCGAAAGGCGGGGGCTGTATGCCATGGCTGATGCGGTGAGGAGTGAATGTGCCGGCGGTGGAATACACCTCAGGGCCCTTCTCAATATCTCCAATTGCTGTGACAGGGCGTGTCTCTACTGCGGCCTTCGCGCCGGGAATGAAAATATTGCCAGGTATCGTCTTGACCGGAAACAGATCGTGGACGCAGCGGGCAGGGCGGCCCGGGAAGGATACGGAACGATTGTTATGCAGTCCGGCGAAGATCCGGTACTCACGACGGAATTCATTTCCTCTATTATCAGGGAAATAGTCTCACGCCATGATATGGCCGTGACCCTGTCGCTGGGAGAGAGGCCCCGGGATGTGCTCCGGCAATGGTACGACGACGGTGCTTCACGGTATCTCCTGAAACATGAGACCTCGGACCCCGCATTGTACGCTCGGCTCCATCCCGGCATGAGTTTCGGCACGCGCATGGAAATGCTATCGACCCTGAAGGAGATCGGTTATCAGGCCGGTTCCGGCGTCATGATAGGCCTGCCCGGCCAGACATGGGAGTCCCTGGCCGGTGATATCATGCTTTTTCGCGATCTTGATATCGACATGATCGGATGCGGACCCTATATCGCCAATCCCCATACCCCCCTGGGAAGTACTGCGGAGAAGGAAGCAGGTCAGGTTACAGCTGATGAACAGACCGTGCTTACCGTGACCGCCCTGAACAGGCTTGTAACCAGGGACACGCATATAGCTGCGACAACGGCAACAAAAACTCTTTATTCCGGGGGAGGATTGTACAGGGCGCTTCGTTCCGGTGCTAACGTGGTTATGCCCGATGTGACCCCCGCTCCGTACAGGGAACAGTATCTTATTTATCCCGGGAAGGAGCCCGTGGACGGGATCGCCGGGGCAGCGGAACTTCGGGCCGAACTGATCAAACAGACTGGTCTGGAAATAGCCGGCGGCCGCGGGGACAGGGCCCGTTGTCATTCATGATGGAGGGGAAGGTAAATGGTGAAGGTGGTGCCCACGTTTACGGTGCTTTTCACCTCGATGCGTCCCTGGTGCCTTTCGATGATTCCGTAGGTCACGGCCAGGCCCAGGCCCGTACCCTTGTCCTCCTGTTTCGTTGTGAAGAAGGGGTCGAATATCTTCGCCAGGTTTTCTTCGGAAATTCCTATTCCCGTATCGGAAACGATAACGACAATCTCCTGCGTCGATGAGTGAAAACGCGTTGTTATGGTGAGAACTCCGCCGTTTGGCATGGCATGGGCGGCGTTTTCGGCCAGATTGTTGAACACGGAACGCATCTGGTTTGTATCAAGGTATATGTCGGGAATGTTTTCGGCCAGGCCGGTCCTGATCTCCACATCCTTGAAGGTCATGTGGTGCTCGAAGATTTTTATGGAGCCCGAGATGATACTGTTGACGTTCCCCAGTTCTTTTTCCAATTTGGATTCGCGGGCGAATTCCAGGATGCCCCTGACGATGTTTCTGCATCGCATGGTCTCATTGACGATCGTTTTGAGGTCATCGGAATATTCCGTGTCCTTCAGGTCTTCCATGAGCAGGCTGCCGAAGGTGAGGACGCCCGTGAGGGGATTGTTTATCTCATGGGCGATTCCCGAGGCCATTCGGCCCAGTGACGCGAGCTTTTCCGACTGGACCAGGGCTTTTTTTGCATTGACAATCTGTTCATAAGAATTTGACAGCTTCAACGCCGTGTTCCGCAGGCTCTCTATGGTGAAGGGAAGGCACATCTCGCTCTCGGCAAGGCCACGGTGAATAGCTATGGCGTGTTCTATGCATGTGTCGTATCCGCAGGCCCCGCAGTTCAGTTCATCCTCGGGTCCGTGTTTACCTTTGCTGCGGAGGATATCCTTCAATTCATCGCGTGTCGGTTCGGGCAGACGGCAGTCGTTGTTCCGGAAGGAAGCGGTCAGATCGAGGTCCGTCATCGCGTCCATGTTAACCTGCCACTGTGTCAGGTCGCATTTTTCATAGCGTTTTTTGGCGTAGGCGCTCACGTAGCCGCGCCTGCTGAATTGGGCCATTTCCGAGGTCATGCCCGATCCCATGATGCACCCGTTGCAGCAGAGAAGTTCGAGCAGGCGCACCTCGTTGGGAACCGTCTCGAATTCCCTGATGGCCTGAATGATCTGCTTGGTGCCGCTCGTGGCCACGATATCGTTGATCATGAGGTCTTCCTGGAGCCCGGCGGACTGGAGCATGCCGCGTCCTATGGGATACAGGGCACCCATGCCCGGATGGGGCGGGTCAAAATCCGACGGTTCGACGTCGCCAGGAACGATTTTTCTATCATTCAGCATGGTGCGGAGTTCCGAGAAGGTGAGCACCTGGGATATATGCGGACTGATTTCGTCCCTGAGAGCCTCATCCTTCTTGGCAAGGCAGGGGCCGATGAACACGATATCGAAATCATCACCATACTGCTTTTTCAGGGCCCGCGCGCAAGCCGCCATGGGAGACACGATTGGTGCCAGGTTCTTTATAAGGGCGGGATGATATTTTTCTATGTAGAAAACAATAGCCGGACAGGTCGTGGCTATATACTGGTTCCCGGGATTGGAATCAAAGAGCCGATTATATTCGCGGGAAATCAGGTCCGCTCCGAAGGCGACCTCATTGACCATGTGGAAACCCAGGGCCCGGATCATCGCTACAACGAGCTTGTAATGGATCGGTCCAAATTCCGCCGGGAAGCTGGGCGCGATGATTGCCGCCACCTTTTTGCCCGAGGAGAGCAGTGATTCCACCATTTCGATGGAACTGCGGATCTGCTTCGCGTTTTGGGTGCAGACCCGGACGCAGTTCCCGCAGCCGATGCATCGTTCATTGATGACCTCGGCCTGGCCCCCCGAGATGCGAATGGCCTTGGCAGGGCATTCGCGGACACAGGTGTAACAGGTGCGGCATTGTTCTTTGATGGTGCGGACAAGAGGTTCTCTGTCGGTATTTTTCATAAATAACCTGTCTGCGGTCAATTAAAGCCATATAATTTCCGTAAGTCTCGTGTCAAGGATTTAATCTGCTTCTTTGCTCTCCGTAAGGGGGGATGCAAAAGGTTCCATGGCGCGGTCGAAGATGCCCAGGCAGTAGGCAATGGTCATACCGTAATTAGAAACGGGGATGCCCGCGTCAATGGCCGGTTTCAGCCTGTTCATGACCTGTTTACGGGTCAGCATGCATCCGCCGCACTGTATAATCATGCGATAGGATGTGATGGCCAGGGGAGGGTTGTCCAGGCCGGCGGTTATGTCAAAATGCAGATCCTTCCCCGTGAACTGTCTCATCCATCGCGGTATCTTGATCCTGCCGATATCGTCTCCGGCCACATGATGGGAACACGATTCCATGATCAGGATGCGGTCTCCGTCTTTGAGGCCGCTTATGGCCGGGGTTCCCTCGGCGTATTTTTTGAAATCTCCCTTGAGCCTGGCAAAGAGAATGGAAAAGCTGGTGAGGGGAACATCGCGCGGGATGGATGCCGACGCATGCATGAAGGCCTGGCTGTCAGTGATGGCCAGTTTCGGTTTTATAGCGTTCTGTTTCAGAAAAGCATCGAGCTCGGTTTCTTTCATGACAATGGCGACGCAGTTGTTGTCCAGAAGGTTGCGGATTGTCTGGACCTGGGGCAGTATGAGCCGCCCTGCCGGCGTCTCCACATCGATGGGGGTGATGAGCAATACTATGTCATTGGGCCCGACCATGCCGCCCAGGATGGTCGGATTGTTGAAGCCCGATGCGGGGATATGTTTTTTGATGAGATCAACCAGGGCGTCAAGGTTGCGGCGGTCTGCGGCGCTGAAGGAGAGGCAGTCCGTTCCGCCTCTCCGGGCAATGAGGGCTTTGGTATCATCGGCGAGGTCCACCAGGTCCGATTTGCTGTGAACGACGAAAAAGGGGGTGTTTTTTGTCTCCAGGTTCTCCATGAGCCGCAGTTCCCTGTCGCCGAAGGTGTTATGGCTGATGACGATTATTGCCAGGTCGACCTGCCGTAATACGTCCGTGGTGCGATCTACGCGGAGTTTTCCCAGGTCGCCTATATCGTCGATACCGGCCGTGTCGATGAGAACCACGGGGCCGATCCCCGTGATCTCCATAACTTTTCGCACCGGGTCCGTTGTCGTTCCCGCATGCTCTGAAACGATGGCAACGTCCTGGCCGGCAAGGCAGTTGATAAGGGAACTCTTCCCGCTGTTCCTGCGGCCGAAAATGCCGATATGGGGCCGCCCGGAAAGGAGGGGTTTTTGTCCGCTGATGCTCATGTCCTGCAATGTATTTCTCCCTGCTCTATACCTGCTATTGAGAAGAGAGCCTACGGACAGGCCGCTGGTTCGTCAACAGATTTAGGTGAATGTCATAGTATATGATAAAAAATACACTATGTATAGAATAATTTCTTGACAATTAACATCGATTGTGTAATATAATTAATATATTTAATTCATGCATTTTCATGTAACCTGCAGTGCTGATTTTATACTTATGAATGTGTTTTTCAGAAGTTTTTCCTGTCGAACCGGATTTACTTTCAATAAATATGTTCTCCATACGTACTTTATGATATAACTGTCTGTACATCCCATGAGAAACATTTCATTATATGATTACAATGAATATTGAGGATATTCACAGGAGGAGTACCTGATGTCCCGGAAAGGATTAATCGAATTGAAAGAATGGCAGGCGTTGGAAAATCATTTCCAGTCCATGAAGGATGTGCATATGCGTGACCTTTTCCGGCAGAATCCTTCCCGCGCCGGGGAATTCACCATTCTTGCCGGGGATATTTATTTCGATTATTCAAAGAACCGGATCAACGGTGAAACGATGACACTGCTTCTCGACCTGGCCCGGGCCGTTAAACTCGATGAAGAGATTGAGGCCATGTTCTCCGGTAAAAAAATAAATGAAACGGAAAACCGCGCCGTACTCCATGTGGCCCTCCGGAATGTGTCGCGCGATCCAATCCTGGTCGACGGTAAAGACGTCATGCCCGGGATCTTTTCTGTTTTGGAAAGAATGAAAATTTTGTCGGATAAAATACGCCGGGAGCAGTGGAAGGGGTTCAGTGGCCGGCCCGTTAAGAATATTGTGAATATCGGCATCGGCGGTTCCGACCTTGGGCCTGTTATGGTGACCGAGGCGCTGAAGCATTATGCCATTGATGGATTCAATTTTCATTTTGTATCAAATATCGATGACGCCCACATTGCCGAAACACTGAAGAAATGTGATCCGCAGGATACCCTGTTTATTATAGCGTCAAAGACCTTCACCACACAGGAAACCATGACGAACGCGGAAACGGCGAAGAAATGGTTCCTGGCCGGGGGCGGCGGCAGCGGCGATATCGCCAGGCATTTCATAGCACTGTCCACCAACAGGGATGCCGTGGTGGATTTCGGCATTGATGAAGAGAACATGTTTGAATTCTGGGATTGGGTAGGCGGCCGGTACTCGCTTACGTCGGCCATTGGTCTGCCTGTCATGATAGCCGTGGGATATGATAATTTCATGGAACTGCTGGGCGGGTTTCACCGGATCGACGGGCATTTCAGGAATACACCCTTTGATAAAAACATACCGGTGATCATGGCGCTATTGGGAATATGGTACAACAATTTTTTCCGTTGTGAAACCCACGCCATCCTTCCCTATGCGCAGTATCTGCATCGTTTCCCCGCCTATTTTCAGCAAGGGGATATGGAGTCCAACGGCAAGTACATTGATCGACAGGGAAACCGGGTGAATTATCCGACGGGTCCCATCATCTGGGGAGAAGCGGGAACCAATGGTCAGCATGCCTTCTACCAGCTTATCCACCAGGGGACCAGACTCATACCGGCCGACTTCATCGGATTTGCCAGATCCCTCAATAAACTGGGAGATCACCATGACAAGCTCATGGCTAATTTCTTCGCCCAGACCGAAGCACTTGCCTTCGGCAAAACGGGAGAAGAGGTGCGGAAGGAGGGTGTTTCGGAAAAACTGGTGCCCCATAAAACCTTTGAGGGCAATCGGCCCACCAATACGATCATGGCCGGGGAGCTGACGCCGGCGGTGCTGGGAGAACTCATTGCCCTTTATGAACACAAGATTTTTGTCCAGGGCGTAATCTGGAATATCTTTTCCTTTGATCAGTGGGGCGTGGAATTGGGGAAGGTGCTGGCTAAAAGGATTCTCCCCGAGCTGGAAACAGGTAAATCGGAAGCCGGGCATGACAGTTCCACCAATGCCCTGATCAGATTTTACCGTGAAAACAGGGATAGAGCCCGGAAAGAATAAAGCAGGGCCCCCGTTCTGCGGGGGACTATGAGGAAATATGCCGGTTGACGAAAAAAAATCACAGCGCAGGGAAGACAGCGTTGAAAGTAAGCTGAAGCGTTTCAGTATACTGAAGGCTGAAGCCAATACGGTGCGCGAAAAGGACAAGATTCTCATCAGGAGTCTGTTCCAGAACTTTTACCAGAAGCAGCTCACCGTGGGGATAGGTTTTCAGCGCGCCTACGGGTCCATCCTGGCCGGGGACTATTTCGACCTGGTGAAACTGCCGGAGAACAAGTATATGTTTGTCTTTGCCGATGTGAGCGGCCATGGTCTTCCGGCATATACGACGCTCATCAGACTCAGGTCCGCCATCACCCTGGCTGTGAAGGATATGGTGCGCATACATGCCACGACGGGGCTCCTGGACACCAGGCTGCTCGTAAAGGATATCAGCACGAAATTTACCGATATCATGGACGAGGCGAATTCCGATGATTTTGCCTGTGTCAATTTTACAATCATTGACAAAGATGACGGAAGGTTCCGTCTCCGGTTTTATAACAGGAGCATGCTTTTCCCCATAGTTATACGGCATGGTGAAGACGGTTCCATTCATATATTCAATCTGAATCAATCCCGGGAAGACTGGGACCCGCAGAAAGGATATCTTCTCGGGAGCGATCTGCGTAAATTACTGGGTGATACCTATCTTGATACGCCGGTGTGCGAATTTACAATTTATGAAGGCGACTCGATTTTCTTTTACAGTGACGGCATTATAGAAGCGTATAATCATGAGAAGGGACCCGATGAGTTTGGCGATAATCGGCTCGAAAATGTCCTGCGCGATAACGCGGGGCTCTTCCCCCAGATTGTTGTGGACGAACTGTTCAGGAAGGTCTACGAATTCATAGGCAAGCCCGAATATCAGAAAGATGATATGACGGCCGTACTGATAAATTTTCCTTCGCCGGGCGAATGAGATAGTCAGGCCTTGGATAGGTCTCGTTTCAAATAATATCTTGACAGAAGCCGACCCCGTATTTTAATCGCCTGTATGAATCAGTCCTGATTCATCATCATTCATGGATGGAGAATAAAAGCTGTTCCTGTACATCCCGTTGCGCGAATCATCGGCAATGATAAATAAAAATAAATGTACCGGTCGCCTGTAAAAAATGAACTAATCGGAGTCAAGCGGAGGAAAGAATGGAATCGATTTTAAAAAAAATTGAGGAATTGGCGCTCACTCACGATAAGGTGTCACCGGATCTTATCAAGGAAAAAAATGTCAAGCTGGGCCTGAGAAATTACGATGGCACCGGTGTCGTTGTGGGAATCACTACAAAGGGACGCGTACTGGGCTATAAATTAAATGATAATGCCCAGAAAGTACCCGTTGACGGGAAACTCTACTATTGCGGCTATGATGTGGAAAGCATCGTTGAAGAGGTGAGCCTGCGAAATTCCTTCGGTTTCGATGAGGTTGTATACCTGCTTCTTACGGGCGAACTTCCCACAGTGGACGACCTGGCAAGCTTTACAGAGACACTGGCGAAGAGAAGAGCTCTTTCCAAACAGGAACGGAGCGTCATCATGGAAGAGGTGCAGAACGACAACCAGATGTATGGACTGCACAGCGTTATTTCACACCTGGGGCGTTGCGACAGCAATCCTGATTCCATCGATATCAAGGATGTAAGCAGGCAGTGTCTCAACCTTATCGCCAAGTTCCCCACGATTGTGGCCTATAACTATAACGTAACCCGCTTTAGAAAGGGGGAGGACCTCAAGATGGTCAGGCCCCGTAATGACCTCAGCGCGGCTGAAAATTTTCTCTACATGCTAAAGGGCGAAGTGCCGGATAAAAACGAGGCGCAGCTTTTTGATATAGCGTTGATCCTTCATGCCGAACACGGCGGCGGCAATAACTCCACTTTTACGGTCCGGGCCGTATCATCCAGCGGGGCCAATACCTATATGGCCATTGCCGCGGGGATTGCCTCTTTGAGCGGCCACCTTCATGGGGGAGCCAACGAATCGGTTATGAAGATGATGAAAGACCTGAAAAAATACGTAAAAGACTGGGAGGATGAAAAGGCCATCAGGGCATACCTGACCGATGTCCTGGAAGGCCGGGCCCACGATCGGTCGGGGAAGATATATGGACTTGGGCATGCCGTATATACTCTGTCGGACCCCCGGGCTATCATGCTCATGGAGTATGCCCGTGAGTACGCAAAGCAGAAGGGAGCCCTGGATGAATACCGTCTTTATGAGAAGGTAGATGCGATAGCCTCGGAATTGCTCACGACGAGGAAGAGTGTGCCGATTAAAGCCAATGTGGATTTCTATTCGGGATTTATTTATAAACTCATGGGAATTCCCCAGGAACTTTTTACACCCATATTCGCCATGGCACGCGTTGCAGGATGGTCCGCTCACCGTCTTGAGCAGATCGTCCAGGGAAAGATAATGAGGCCCGCTTATATTGTCGCCAGTGATAGAGAGAAGGAATACCGCAAGCTTATGGACAGGCAAATGTAATTTCCCGGAGTTTTATGGCAGGAATTAGTATTTATGCTGGGACTTCCCCTTGACAGGGTCGGTCTTCTCGGCTATAATTATAGCGTTGTAATGCTGCATTCCAGTGTCAGCCCAACATTTTTTTAAAATCCGGAGGTTATATGAAAAAGTTACTGATGACTCTCATGGTTCTGCTTTTCTCTGTTGCGGTCACCTTCGCTCTTGATCTGAAGGTGAAGGATAAAAATCTTTCCGACACGGCGGAGATGAAGCAGATGAATATCAGCCTGAAGGCTGTTCAGAACAAGTACGGTCCCATTGTCTTTGTCACCGGGAAGGCCGATATTGATGTGGCCAAGTGCAAAACCACTCTCAACACCATTGTGACAATTATTAAAAAATATCCCCGATTTCTGGTCACGGTCGAGGGTCATACGGATAATGTTGGTAATAAAAAATCCAACCTGGCACTTTCCCAGAAGAGGGCTGAGGCAGTTGTTGCATGGCTTGTCAAGTCCGGCGGTGTTGCGGCCAAACAGCTGAAAGCAAAGGGCTATGGCGATTCAAAACCCATCGAAAGTAATAAAACTGAAAAGGGGCGTGCCAAAAACCGGCGTGTTGATTTTGAAGTAAGCAAGTTATAGATTGTAAACAAAGCTGAATGGTGGATGATAATTTTCCATCATTCAGCACAAGAGGGGGATGATATGAGCACCGTTTCATGTGAGATGCCCGACAGAAACCCACCGGGTGAGGAAATCCGGAAAATACTGATGGAGTCGAAGACCATCGCCATCGTTGGGTTGTCCGATAACCGGGAACGGGACAGTAATATCGTCGCCCGCTATCTCATTGACAGGGGCTATACCGTTATTCCCGTTAATCCCGCCAAAACGGAGATACTGGGACGGAAATGCTATCCTGACCTGAAATCAATTCCCGGCGCCGTTGATATCGTTGATGTCTTCCGAAACATTGAAGCGGTGCCTGAAATAGTTAATGAGGCACTATTGATCAAACCTCGCGCCATATGGCTCCAACTGGGTCTCGCCCATAAAATATCGGCTGAAAAGTCCAGGGACGAAGGAATCATTTTTATTCAATCAAAATGCATCAAGATCGAGCATGGGAAGCTCGTCTCATGATGAGTTACCGGTAATCTGCCAATCCTGGTTTTTTACTGATTATCGGTCCGCCTGCCAGAATTCACCATGGTGCACAATAATGTTTTTGACAAATATTCAACCTCAAGTTAAGTTGAACAATAAATGCAGTTTTATTCAAAATAAAATAGTCGGGGAGGACTTAATATATGGCTAATAAGGAAATTGTAATCCTGTCGGGGTGCAGAACACCCATCGGCAGTTTTGGGCAGAGCCTCAAAGATGTGCGCGCCTATGAACTGGCAGCTCTGGTCATGCAGGAAGCGATGAAGAGGGCCGGTGTTACCGGTGATATGCTCGATGATGTTATCATGGGGGATTGTATCCAGACCAGTGATGAGGCCAATACGGCAAGGACTGCGGCTCTGAAGGCGGGAATTCCCGTTGAGGTTCCGGCCACGACGATTCAGCGTCAGTGCGCATCGGGTATGCAGGCAACGGTCTTTGGTTCGCAGCAGATAATCGCCGGGGATTCTACCTTTGTTCTCGTGGGTGGAACCGAATCCATGAGCAATGCACCCTACGTGCTGAAGAAGGCAAGATGGGGAGCGAGGCTGCAGCATGGTGAAATGACAGACGTTATGTGGGAACTGCTTCATTCGGGTAGTGGTCTTCTCGGGGAGCCCTTCATTATGGGACAGACCGCTGAAAACCTGGCTGATAAATATAAAATATCACGTGAAGATCAGGACCAGCTGGCTCTTGAAAGTCATTCCAAGGCCTCGGCCGCCTCGAAAGGCGGAAAATTTAAAGATGAGATCATTCCTGTTCCCATTCCCCAGAGGAAGGGCGATCCCAAAATGGTCGACACCGATGAGCATATCAGGCACGGTGCGGTTTTAGAGGATTTCAGCAAGCTGAAGCCCGCATTCAGGAAGGACGGAACGGTAACGGCGGGAAATTCATCGGGACTCAACGATGGAGCTGCCGCCATGATCATCACCTCGGCTGAACAGGCTGCCAAGATGGGGGCAAAACCAATGGCACGCATTGTGGCCAATTCCTTTGCTGGTGTGGAGCCCCATCTCATGGGATATGGACCCGTACCGGCTGTTCAGAAGCTGATGAAGAAAACCGGCATGAAGCTCGATGATATCGACGTCATCGAAATGAATGAGGCCTTTGCTGCACAGTATATTGCCTGCGAGCGGGGACTCAATGTCGATAGGGCCAAGGTGAATGTGAATGGATCAGGCATTGCCCTGGGACATCCCGTGGGATGCACCGGCGCGAGAATCATTGTTTCTCTCATGTATGAGCTGAAAAGAAGAAACGGTAAATTCGGTATTGCAACCCTCTGCGTAGGCGGGGGAATGGGTGCAGCCGTACTCATTGAGAACCTGCAATAGTCCCTTCCCGTAATGTGGGAAAGGACGAAAATACATAATCAAAATCCCGGCATGTGTATATTTATGCCGGGATTTTTTTAATATAATACTATCTTTCCTTTTTTTTGTGAGAAAGATGATATATTATCTTTCATATATTATTATTTTGTTGCCATATGTTATGAACATTATAAAAGTTGAACAGAAACCCTTGTTTGATTTCCTGCGGGACCAGCAGGCACCCCTGATGGAAATTGAGCTTATCCGCAGGTTTACGGTCTGCCAGGAAGACAAAAGGGAGGACAGGCTTTTCATGCAGCACTTCTCTCTGTATCATGCCCTGTATGGATTGAAACAGTTTGCAGGTGGAAAAGGGTATCATCTGCATCTTGACCCCATGCGTATCCGTATGGTGAAACTCCCGGACCATGGATTGTGCAGACATTATATCCCCGAGGAGGGAGTGTTCTGTCCCATGGAAACAGGGCACGGACTGTTTTGTGATTATCATGCGAGAATGTATGCCAATCTCGATGGTATGTTGTATTATGATCCCCTTCAGGAGTTTTACGGCAATCCCGATAATATCCGGTTTGGCAACAGCCGAATACTGCAAAAACTTTTAAAGGGAATGAAAGTATACGTTATACGAAAAGGTGAGATCGACCGTGCGCTTCGGCTATTCGATATCTCTCACCCGGGAAAGGCGATTATTCAAAAACGCTATCATGAGCTGGCGAAGAGGTTTCATCCTGATTCTTCCAGTGGCTCCGAGGCAATGATGAAAACACTCAATCATGCCTATTATATTTTGAGGGAAGTGTATATACTCTGACAGTGTTACGGTATATAGTCCCGGCACCGATGTGCAGGGAAATAGCAGTGCTTCTGTATTTTTAATTGGACATATGTCCTGATCCGCTGCATATGGAAAATTTTTTCAGCATACATATAATAAATATTTACCCCTATGCAATACTGCCCCTGGCAGCAGGCCTGCTTATTGCCGCCATTTCAATAAACGCCTTTATGCAGAGTTATCGCAATACATTTGCGACGCTTGTCTTTTTATTCTGTGGAATTCTTGTTGTCTGGCTGGCATCCCTTGCCGCTATGATAATGACACCCTATTATGTAGTGGCAAAGACGGTGAGGTATGTATATATAATCTGCTGGTTGGCCATACCTCCGGTATTTTTCCATTCCGTGGTCGTGTTCAGCAGGATAAAAAAACAGGCCCACATCTTTTTTTACCTGTTATATGCCATTCTGGCCGTTGTGTTGATCGCAGGGGATTATGTAACGGTTGAACTGGTATACTTCGGCTTTTTCCCCAGGATCATTCATCCCCAGGGTATTGCCGTCATGACAATATACTATGTTACTATCGCATTGAGCCTGCTCATCCTCTATGATGAATACCGCGAGGCTGATACAAATACGAGGAAAAACCAGGCGCGGCTTCTCTGGGCCGGGTCTACCCTGGGATTTATCTTCGCAGCGCCGGAAACCATTCTGCTCATCAGCAGGAATGTCGTTACATATAAAACGGGATTTTCCTTTGAACTGACTATAAATGTGATCATCGCCGCGATTGTTATGATACTTTCATACGCAGTGCTGATGTTTTTATCGAGACTGGCTTTTTTTGAAAAAAAGCATATCGATAAGAACGTGAAGTATGTGATACTGGCCGGTATACTCGGCATACCCTTTAACTGGATTTTCAATAAGTATACCTACCTGTACTGCTATGGTATATATCCCATAAGCGGTATCGGGCTGATTATCGCGACCCTTTTAATACTCTACGCATCCATGAAATACAAACTCATGGATATGAGCTATCTTTTCAGAAGATATATGCTGTATTACGTGCTCGTTGCCGCTTTTATGAGCGCATATATTTTCATAGTCGGGATGCACTACGATCTCGATATCCTTATGCCCTTAATATTTATCGGTTTTCTCATGGTTTTTATTTTTAATCCCTTCTATCAGTTTCTGAAAAAAATCAGTGATAAATTGCTGTATACCCACCGTTTTGATTATCAGAAAACAATCAGGGATATCAGCAATCAACTTGTAACAGTTCTTGATTACGATAAGCTCATACAGCTGTTGCGGGAATCGGTGGCCGATGTAATGAAGGCTTCGGCCTTCACCATTCTGCTGTATAACTATGAAACCGATGAATATGAGTCTGCGGCGCAGCATGGGAATGTTCCCCCCGGTCTCGGGCCCTTCAGTACATCGGATGTAACAATAAAGCTGATAAAACTCGTCAACCGTGAAATCTTCCTTGAAGAGCTGGTGGACGAAAGCGGCGATGACGGGGGAGAATACGGGGATTTCTTCCGATCCCTGAACGCGGTGCTCATTATACCCATGGCATATAAGGGAGTCCTCCGCGGCATATTATGTCTGGGTGACAGGGAAACCGGTGATATCTATACGCAGCGGGACGTGGAATTGCTGCAGATACTGGCGAATCAGGCAATCATCGCCCTGGATAACGCCCGACTGTATGAGATGGCTATCACCGATGAGCTGACAAATTTATATATCATACGTTTTTTCAACCAGAGAATCATTGATGAGATTATTAGCTCCGTGAGGCTGAAACGATACATGTCCCTGCTCATGATAGATATCGATTTTTTCAAAGAAATTAATGACAAATACGGCCATCAGGCAGGTGACCTGGTGTTGAAAAGAATTGCCGGCATCATTGAAGAACAGGTTCGGGCCATCGATCTCGTGGCCAGGTACGGCGGCGAGGAGTTCGCCGTAATCCTGCCCGAAACGAATAATGAGATGGCTCTCATGGTGGCCGAGAGGATTCGAAATAAAATAGAGGACCACGTTTTTCCCCGTGATATCAGGATAACGGTTTCTATCGGCGTATCCACTATCGACGGCAACAAAGTTTCACCGGCCGTAGAGGCCTCACAGAACCTCAATCACCAGGAGAGGAAAAAATTCTTCAGCGAAATAAAGGAAACGGTCATTTACCACGCCGACAAGGCTCTCTATGGAGCGAAGGAGCAGGGAAGAAACAAAACCGTCAATAACGGCGAGCTTGTCATATGATCGTATTATCTCGCCGTTGATCCGCCGTCCACCATTATTGTCTGGCCCGTGATGAAACCCGATCCCTCGGACGCAAGGAACAGAACGGGATGAACGACCTCTATGGGTTCACCGATCCGTCCCATGGGGATCGACCGGGTAATTTCCCTGTATATATCCTCATTGGACCAGAAGGGTTTGCTGAATTCGGTCCTGATCATGGCCGGAGCAACGGCGTTGACCTGCACATTGAAGAAGGCCAGTTCCGTTGCCAGGACCTTCGTCATCATTTCAATCCCGGCCTTGGCTATTCCGTAGATCCCCATGCCCGGTGCTGCGCGGTGACCTGCTATGGATGAAATGCTTATAATCTTTCCCGTTTTCTGTTCTTTCATGATGGCAGCGGCCTTTCGGGAGACCATGTAGGTTCCGCTGAGGTTGGATTCGATAATCTTCTGCCACAGGGATGGCTCGGTTTCTGCAATGGACGGGGTGACCAGGTTCATGCCCACATTATTGACGAGGATATCAAGCCGGCCGAATTCTTCCATGACCTTTTCGAAGAGCCTGTTCACGTCCCCCTCTTTCGCGATATGGGCCTGGACCGCCAGGATGGAATCACCGCCGCCAAGCTGTGCTACGGCGGCATCGAGGTTTTCCTGCTTTCTGCCGCATATGGCGACTTTCACGCCCTGTTCAAGAAGGTTTCTGGCCAGTTCCAGGCCTATCCCCTTGCTCCCGCCCGTGACGAGGGCTGTTTTTCCCTTGATGTTGTAATTGATGGTGCTCATGGCGTTGAATCTCCTCCCTGCTATTATTTTCGTCCCTTTAGAATTTCCATGAAGGCGTCAATGCGCGTTTCAATCTGGCTTTCGCTGAAATTCCTCTCATCGACCATATCAGCTTCAATTATGAGGGTAGGGATGTCAAGCTCCTTTAAAACCATTT
This sequence comes from Spirochaetae bacterium HGW-Spirochaetae-1, assembly GCA_002839375.1. Classification (NCBI taxonomy): domain Bacteria; kingdom Pseudomonadati; phylum Spirochaetota; species Spirochaetae bacterium HGW-Spirochaetae-1. The sequence goes on from PGXY01000002.1 coordinate 79,202, forward strand.
TCTGCAGATCGTACTGCCCGAAGGAATAGGGCTTGCAGCTCCTGTTGGAATGCATGACCAGGCCGTCGGCGCCGTATTTTACCACCATCTCCTTCACTTTCTCGAACATCATATCCACGGAAGTGTTTATGTAGGCATGGGAATAGGCCAGTCCCATGGTCTCCATGAAGTTGTCGGGATCTATGAGGTGCATGACACCGCTCCAGGCCGAGGTGTAGGTATCGGAAACCAGGGCGGCTCCGTGTGAAGCCAGTTTATCCGAGAGCCACTTGGTACGGTACCACACAGGCAGGTTGTCCCATATGAGACGGTACTTTTCATCGGGCACCATGCCGATTCCCTGGCTGACCCTTTCTCTCATTTCATTCAGTAGTTCCGTGTAGTAGTCTACCACGGTTTGCGTTCCCCGCAGGGTTACAATGAGAGCAAGGTGAAAGAACGCGTCAAAGGCTGTCATGGGAGCCGGCCTGTGCATGGTTGTGTCGAGAACGGCCTGCCAGAGTTTTTGTCCCTCCAGTGATAGGCGTCCCACCTGGGAGAATTTATCCATATCGGCCTTTTTACCCGTCACTTTTTCAAGGAAGGCGATGTAGTCGTCGAGCTGCCTGCGGAGATACCGGTGTGCCTCGGGGGAAAATTCCGTATGGATGAAGGGCGTGTCATAGATGAAGAGGGGCACGTTGAAATACCGGGCCTGGACCTCGTACCATTTCATGACCGTGCCGCAGATATTGTTGCAGCACACCAGGAAATCGGGCTTTGGCAGCCCGCCGATGGGACCGCCGTCCACCGTGGCGCAGGCTATATCGGAACGGGCGTAGGAACAGAGATCGCGGCTGTATCCCATCTCTTCGGCCTTTTCGCAGAGGTCCACGCCCATTTTTGAAGCCCCGATCATGGCCCCGTAATTTTCCGGGTACACGGGGATGACATCAAAGGCTATAAGGGGCTCCACGGGCCCGCCGCTGGTGATCCACGCCACGAGCTTCCCGTTCTGCGAGGCGGTCTTTGCCTGGATGTAGTAATCCGTCATGATCTTTTTCATGGTCTTGACGGATTTAATCTTTCTTTTTTCCTTTTCAGGATCTTTAGGTATTGTTTCGTTGGGTGACTGGTTTGTATTCATGGTATGTACCTCGTTTCAGTTGTCATGACGCCGTTTCATCCTATTGAGGGTCGGCCCTGTTTTCTATTTCCTGAAAGGCTCAAAGCATATCGAGAAAAGTTTCGAATCGTGTTTTCAGCTGTCCTTCCGACGGGAGCCTGTCCTCTATCTCCAGGAGCATGCTGGGGATTTTTTCCCTGTCCAGGAATTGTTTCATGTAGGGGTAATCGAATCCCTGGGGATCGCAGAATTTTAAAAACATGAAAATAACGCCGCGGGCATCATGTTTTTTCACAATATCAACAAGGTTGTCTCCCCGCGAAGTGCTTGAGCGGTACTTGGCCGGGCATACATCGCGTTCCAGGTACCGCCGGCCGATATCGGTCACGGGGTCGCCGGTGAGAAAAATCTCGCCCTCGAAGTAACGAGTTCCGGTGCAGAGATCATCCCACACAACGGCGGCGCCCAGCGAGTCCAGGATGCCGTGAATGTCGGGATTATTGCAGATTCCTCCCGTGAGCACCAGGCGTTTTTTGGTTTCCGCCGGGGTGTCTTTCTTTATACCATTCAGGAGTTCCACTGTCTCAGTCAGTTTTACCAGCAGTTCCTTCCTGTCCATGATCATGGAGGTTTTAACAATGGCATTGATATCTGAGCCTGATATGATTCCGGGATGAGAGCTGCGGATGAGATACAGTTCCCGTAGTTTTTTTCTCACCTCGTTAAAAATTGTGATGGATTCACGAAGATCCCCGTCGGTGATGCTGACGCCCAGTCCCTTTTCCAGGTCGGTCCTGAATTTACGCAGTACATCGAACATGTAGTCGCGCGCGCTTTCGGTGTGGAGCTGTACCGGTAAAATGACGTCGAAGTGGTTTTTAATTCCCGTGTTAAGACGCCATATGTCGGAAAGACGCTGGATGGAATCGCAGGTGTGGGGGAAGACGGTGCCGTCGAGAAAATCGAGTTTTCCCGCCAGGGCCTCTTCGAGTCCGCCGCGAACCAGAGAGCAGGCGTAGGCCTGGAGATGGGCATCGGCCCGGGAGATATTTTCCGTGCTGCCGAAAAGGCGGAAGGGAAGGGCCCCGGCTGCCACGACGAATTCCTCGGGCGTATAGGTGCAGAAATGTCCTATAACTTTTTTCCCGGTCCTCTTCTTCCATTCCCTGGCATAGGTATAGGGGTCTGCGGCTGTTGTATGATAAAATTCATATCGATTCATGATGTGTTCCTGTTTTAATATTGTATTTGCGATGTCTCTGGGTAACTATTACCGGTTTCCCGTGTACTGCCCTGCAGCCCGGAGACGTTCGATTTCCTGTTCTTCCAGAACCTTGTATGCCACCTTGCCCACGAGAGTCTTGGGGAGCTCTGCCGTAAATTCCACTTCGCGGGGACAGCTCCATTTGATCAGGTGCTTCCGGCTGTATTCGATGATCTCTTTTGCCTTGGCATCACTCGCGGCTTTGGGATCTTTCAGAACCACAAATGCCTTGACCCGTTCTACCTGGTCCACATCGGGAACGCCGATGACGCAGGCCTCGGCCACATCGGGATGCTGGTAGATGATTTCCTCAACCTGGGCGGGATACACGTTCATCCCCGAAGATTTTATCATGCGCTTCTGCCGCAGCTTGAAATAAAAGAATCCGTCGGCGTCCATGACTCCGATATCCCCCGTGTGCAGCCAGGTTTTTCCATCGGCATGTTTTTTCAGGACCCGGGCCGTCTCTTCAGGCTGATCCAGGTAACCCAGCATGACAGCCGGCCCCTCGATGCATATTTCCCCTTCCTCTCCCAGGGGTACCTCGTCCGTGGTATCCATCTTGACCACCTTCATGTTCATGTTGGGGAAGGGCACGCCGATGCTTCCTTCGCGGTATTCATCAACGGGTGTGGCCATGATGGCTGTCACCGCTTCGGTGAGACCGTATCCTTCGAGAAGCTTAACATTTCCTCCCTGACGTTTGACAATGGACTCAAAGCGCTCCTTTACTACGCGGGGCAGTGTATCGGCGCCGCTGAAGGCCGCCTTGATGCAGCTCAGGTCCGTGGAATTAAATTCCTTGTTCTTGTTCAGGGCCTCGAAGAGTGTTGGTACGCCAATTACAAAGGTGGGCCGTTTTTTCCGTATGAGCGTTGCCACATCTTCCGGTGTAAAGGTTGGAACCAGGATGCTTTTCCCGCCTCCCATGAAGGCCGCGTTGACGCAGACGCCCAGACCGAAACCGTGGAAAATGGGTAGAATGGCCAGGATGGCGTCCGTGTCGTCCATTTTCCCCCAGGCAGCGCACATCATGCCCTCGGAAATGAAATTATAATTAGTGAGCATGATTCCCTTGGGTTTGCCCGTTGTGCCTCCGCTGTAGAGGATGACTGCCATGTCATGGGGGCCCATTTCAGCGGCGGGAGGGGCAGGATGTTTTGCCTTCATTATATGGGACCACCAGGTTACATTGGGATCTGCCGGGACCTTCGGTATTTTCCTTCCCTTGGTGAGATTGAATCCTATAGCCTTTAACGGCGGCAGGTAATCGGGAATTTTGGTCAGAAGAATTTTTTCCAGGCAGGTTTTTCCCACCATGTTTTTGAATTTGCCATAGAAGGCGTCGATGGTCAGGGCAAATCTGCTTTTACTGACAGTTATATAAAATTCGATCTCATCTTCCGTGGAGAGGGGGTGGATCATGCTGGCCACGGCGCCGAGGCGGTTTGCGGCATAGAAGCAGATGATTCCCTGGGGAGTCGTGGGCATGGAAATGGTAATCCGGTCACCCTTTTTCAGTCCCATGTCGGCCAGGGCTGCTGCCACGTGTTCAATTTCCTTCACGAACTGCGTATAGGTGGAAGTGTATCCCATGAAATCATAGGCAATTGCGCGGGGAAATTTTTTCGCTGAAATTTTTATTGCTTCATACATGGAGCACCGGGGATAATCCAGGGTATGCGGCACGTCCCCGTAATATTTAAGCCATGGTTTCTTGTCATTCATGCTCTGACCCCCTTGTTAGTTATTTTAAATAATAATTTTTTTAGAATACCCTTAAAAAAGTGTTCGACAATACCGAACACTGTGCTACAATGCTACCCGTAATTAAAATTTTGTCAATACATTTCCTTATCAGAGAGCATTGTCATGTCTGAAGCTATTGAAAAGAAAGGGAAGCAGGACAAGAAATTTATCCAGTCGGTTCAGCGGGCCGGGGATATTCTCAACCTGTTCATCCATGAAAAGAGGCCCCTGGGAATTACGGAATTTTCCAAAAAACTTTCGCTTCCCAAAACGACAATCCAGGGCATAGTACTCACCCTCCTGGATATGAACTATCTCGAACGTGATCCAGCAACGGGGAAATATCGTCTGGGACCCATGCTCTTTCAGCTCGGCATGAAATATGCCACGAACATGGACCTAGTCAATACGGCCCGAGTCTGGATGGAGCGTCTCTGCTACCAGTTCCGGGAACCGGTGAACCTGGGAATGCTTGTGGGAAACCGTGTCGTGGTGCTTCTCAGGGTTGAACCGGAAAACAGGTTTATGACTATGCCGCAGGCAGGATCAGTAATACCGGCCCATACCACCTGCATAGGCAAGGTCATCTATGCCCATCTTGAGGATAAAAAGCGCGAAGAGCTGCTGAAGGATTATTTTTTCGAGCCCATGACCGACGCCTCTATCGTCGTAAAAGAAGATTTCATGAAGGAACTGGAAAAGGTACGGCGGGACGGCATCAGCTTTGACAACCAGGAGAGCATTATAGGGCTTGCCGGCATCGGCGCCCCCATATTTAACTGGCAGGGACAGGTTTTCGCAGCCTTTGCCATCACCGGCAATGCCGAGCACATCAGCAGCCGGCGTGAGGAAATTATCAATGCCGTGAGATATACGTCTTCCATGATTTCAGGACAGCTGGGGTATAACAGCGGAACCTGACCTGGGAATAATCGGTGTTAAAGGCTTGACTTTTTACTGTACATACCAATACATATGGTTCAGGAGTTATCCTTCTGGAATAGTTCATGAGCAGTGATCCTATCAGGCACATTGAGAGAATTGAGGTAAGGGTTGATTTCCTTGAGGTGGGAACAACGCTTGCCGGCAATGTCTATGATGAGCAAAACCACCTTCTTTTCCGCAGCCATATTCCCTTTACACAGGACATGATCGAATTTCTAAAAAAGAAAGGGATACAGTTAATATACTATACACCCCGCGATGATGCACCGGTGAAGACACAGCCTGAGGGAATCGAACAATTCAGAAATCGGGCCCGGGATATTATGGATATGCTCCTGGAAGCCGTCGCCAGGAATGACAGGCCCGACTTCAACGAGGCCCGGCAGTTTGTCCGGGACCTCCAGGACTTTATCGAGGCTGATGACAGCACTCTTCTGCCGCTCATGAAAATTCGAGAATATGACGATTATACCTACACTCATTCCGTGAATGTGGGAATCCTCAGCATGATGCTGGCCGGGAAGTACGGCATTGACTACGAGATGGTTCACGATGTGGGACTGGGGGCGCTTCTCCATGATACGGGCAAGCTCACGATATCACGTGATCTGTTGAATAAGCAGGGGAAGCTCTCCGGCGATGAGATATATATCTTCCGTCAGCATCCCGTGAAGGGCTACGAGTACATGGAACAGTTCAAGGACGTCTCAGAGGATGTACTCGCCATAATCCACCAGCATCATGAATGGTACAATGGAAAAGGATATCCCCGGGGACTCAACGACGAAAACATGCATGCCGGGGCCAAGTTTGCCGCCATCTGCGATGTCTATGACGCCCTCACCACGGAGCGTTCGTATAAAAGGGCTTATACGACCAGCGAGGCGCTGGCCCTTATCATGCGCGGGGCCGGTACCCATTTCAGCCCTGTACTGGTCTCCCGTTTTGTTCGTGACATGACCCCGCTTCTCCAGAAGCATCCCGTATTTCCTCCCGGCACCCTTGTACTTCTCAATACCGGCGAGGTGGCCATGGTAAGGGAGGTCCATTCTATCGGCGATGACAAGCCCATCGTGGCCATAGTGACGGATAATCAGAGAAAGAGGCTTGCCCGCACTTTTAATATCGACCTCACCATGGATGCCACAAGGAACCTGGAGAAGGTGATCCGCTTCGCTTCTATCCCGCCGGAATGAACGGCCCGGCTTCGCTAAAAGTTGGTGACGGGTTCAAGAGGCACGGGAGGATATATCTGGCCGTGGTTGGGCGGCATTGAATTGTAAACCCACTCTATGTCCACGGTTCCCAGCCTGATTCCCCGGCTGCGTGAATATCCCATGAAGGTCCCTCTCGCCAGGACATCCTCCATCTGCATGGTAAGACAGAAGACCGATACAATGGTGCCTGCCCTGAGCTCCAGGAGCTCCCCGCCGAAAGCGCCGGGATAGAAGGCCAGGTGTCCGTTGTCGGCAGCCTGGCACTGAATCACGGGGATGATCACGGGAAAACCGTCTCCGCCGATAAATGACAGGAACTTCAGTGAATCCAGCCTGTTGAAAATATATTCGCCGAAAAATGAGAGCCGGCGTTCTTTTCCTGCCGAAGCAGCGCCTCCTTTTGCCAGTTTGGTTATGAGCGCGGATTTGACAATGGCGCCCATGGGCAGAGGAGCTCCTGCCGTGGTTTCCAGGAGATCGAAGTAATGCACGGTGTTGATGCCGAAATAGGTATTGTACCGGAACATGGGCTGTTTGTTGTATATTTCGTATTCAGGCCCCTCTTTCCTGAGGTGGGTCCAGCGAGCCCTGCCGCGCCAGAGAACCCTGTCCATGGTAAGGATGGCGAAGGCCATGTTTTTCGTCAGGGCCATGTACTCCTTGCTTTTTCCCGTGCTGAATTCGCCGATGGTGAGCTGGTCCGGCCTGGAGGCCATGAGGGAAGTCAGGAGGGACATGTGGGGGAGTCCCCGGGAGTCAACGGTGGCGACGATACCCACCTTTTCGGCCGGCTCAAAGGATTTCATATCCGCTTCATTGAATGTCTTCTGAATTGCCATGTCTATGCTCCTGTTTTCAGTTTCAGCACCGGGGCAGCGATGATTTTATTTTCTTTTCCACATCGGCCGGGCTGTTTGTATCAGTATTCTTTTCAAGGATGGTGGAACCGCTCCAGCGTACAATGGACGGCACCGGTACCGAAGAGCGCGCCGTTTCAGCAAGCTCTTCCATGAAACGGGCGGTTAAAAGGTCCTTGTCTGCGAATTGCCAGTCCATTCCCAGCCGCTGGTATTTGTCCCTGCAGAGATTGTTGAAGGAACAGAGTTCCCACCGGTCCACGGAATCCCGCATATTTATGGTGATAAAATTACCGATGCCGCGAATGTTCTCATGCGTTGCCGTTGTTCCGGGAATTACGGGAGTACGGACCCAGAGCGTTGCGGGACGGATATGGTCTTTCATGTACGCGGCGATATTACGGGCGTTCTCCAATATGGTTTCGTTCCCGGCGCCGGTGAATACCGTATGTTTCGCCGTATCGATTTCCTTCAGGTCAAAAAGAAGAATGTCGATGTAGGGCAGGAGACTTTCCAGTACAGCCCATGATATATGTCCGCAGGTATCGAGTGCAGTCTGAATTCCCCTTCCTTTGAGTTCCTTCAGCAGAGACAGGCAGAATTCCTTCTGCATGGCTGCCTCACCTCCCGAGAGAGTCACACCGCCCCGGGATCGCTCGAAATAGGCCTTGTCCTTTACCAGTTCGTCCGTCAGTGCTGCAACGTTCCATTTTTTACCCAGCAGTTCCATGGCCGTGGAAGGACATTGGTCGGCGCAGGTGCCGCATCCCCTGCACAGGTCGCGGTCAATGGCCATTCCTTCGGGTTTCAGTTCCAGGGCACCTGCAGGGCAGGCTTTCTCGCAGATACGGCATCCGATACAATTGTTACCTATCCACTGGACCTGTGGCACGGGACTTAAGCTTTCAGGATTATGGCACCATGAACACTTCAGGGTGCATCCCTTGAAAAAAACCGTGGTACGGATGCCGGGACCGTCCTCGGTGGACATACGGATGATCTCGAGCACGGTCCCTGTCTTTTTGTTATCCTGCATCATCGCTTCCTTAAAACCTGTTATGGCTGATTCGTTCAATCACTTCGTCCTGCAGTTCCCGGCCAACGGTGGTGAAATAGGCGTTATATCCCGTTATTCGTACCAGGAGATGACGATAATCCTGGGGATGCATCTGCGCTTCTTTCAGCATGACGGGGTCCAGCATGTTTATCTGGAGGGCCGTGCCGCCGTTTTCCGCATATCCGCGGAGAAAGGCCTTGAATTTGTCCCGGTGCTCCGGGTCACGAAGAATCGAAGGGTTGAAAGTGATGGTGTGGCTTGCTCCGTTGGGCAGTTCGTTCAGGTAATCATCCCAGTTGCCCATGCCGTCGGGCGCTTTCCCTCCCAGAACCTTGCCCACGGAGTTGGTATTGGCCGTGGGACCGTTGATATCGGCGCCGTTGGACGGGCAGATGGCATTGGAAAGAAACTGGCCCCGGGGCCGTCCGTCAGCGCTTGCTGCCATGATATACCCGTCACCGGCCCAGTAGTTCCAGCTCAGCATGCCGGGCCTGTAGCGCCGTCCCGTTGATTTCGTTGAGTGCTTCCATGTTTCATCGCACCACAGCTTCATGACCCGCCTTGCCATATCATCGGCTTCGTTGTCGTCGCGGCCGTATTTCGGCGTCTTGTTTTTCGCCATGGCCTGGAGTATGGGATACCCCTCCCAGTTGTTCCGCAGGGCGGCGACAAGTTCATCCATGGTGCAGGCTTTCTTGTCGAAGACCAGGTATTTAATGGCCAGGAGGGAATCCACTGTAGTGGCATAAGTGACGGCCTCCAGAGTAGTAAAACTCAATTCGGCGCCGCCCTGGGTGATATCCCTGGCTTTTTCAGCGCATCCCTTCACCATGCAGGAGAGGTAGGGCGTGGGGAAAAAGCGGGCTCGCAGTGATTCCGATATTTCATAGAGCCCGGCACATTTCCCTATGATGTATGCCGTCTGTTCCGCATAGGCCTTCCAGAATTCGTCCCAGGTTTTAAATGACATGGCATTGCCCGTGGCCGGGCCGTCCTGCCTGACGGGTTCGGTTTTTCCCGTCATGGGGTCCGTGAAGGGGAGCAGGTCCTTTCCACCGGTCAGGGCCAGTTCTACGGCCTTCAGGAGATTCAGGTTGTTGTCCACGGTGCCGGACCGGTCATTGCCCACCATGGTGTTCTCAAGACAGCCCACGGGCGCGTATTCATGCACATTGTCTTTGTTGATGAGATGCTGCAGACCTGTTTTCTCGGCCTGGAAAATCATGCCGGCCATGGAGCGTTCATCAAAATTGAGCAGAAAAGGCGCGCCCTGGCTCGATTCGATCATGCCGACAATTTTGTTCAGCAGCTCTTCAGGGCTGTTGCGGTGAAGCCGTACATTGGGTTTTGGCTCCAGTATGGGGGACATCTCGTCGATGACCTCGAGGATGACATAGGTGAGCTCATTGGTCATATCCTGCCCGCCCTTGCCGAGACCCGAGAGTGTTATAAGCTGGCCGAAACCGGCGGTAATCCCCTGGTTGCCGTTTCGTATCATGGCGTCATAGGCCGTGTTGGCATGCACCCAGAAGCACTTCAGTATTTCCTTGGCGAATTCACGTTCCATGCCCTCGCGTATTGATTGCTCGTAATAGGGCAGGAGGTACTGGTCCACGCGTCCGAAGGATATCCCGGCACCGGGATAGTTTTCGTCGGTCATGACCAGCATATGGTTCAGCCACAGTGCCTGAAGGGCTTCCCAGAAAGTTGAGGCCGGTTCCCAGGGGACTTTTTCCAGGTTTTCCGCCATGGCCAGGAGTTCGTCTCTGCGCTGCGGGTCTTTCTCGTTTTCCGATAATGACCGGCACAGTTCCGCGTATCGGGCCGCCAGGTCTCTGGCAGTGGTGGCGGCGGTAAGCATGGCAAGCAGCTGCTTACCGGCCGGACCCTTCTTGCGCTTTTTATCCAGGGCGTTATAATGAGCGGTCAGATCAGCGTGCACGCCTTTCCAGCCCAGCTTCAGCAGACGTTCATGGCCGGGGATAAGGTGTCCGCTCGTGGCCCCGGCATTGCCGTAGCCATGATCATGGAACCATTTCATACGGGCCCGTGCACCCTTTTTACCTTTCACAAGGCGGTTCCATTCCCTGCTTTCTTTTTCCGTGAAGCACATGGACGTCTGTATATTGAAGCGGGCACCGGCCAGCAGGTCACCGGGGAGCAGTTCGCAGGGCACGTACTTGACTATGGCCTCACGGACAAACCAGGCGCGCCTTTCCACGAGGCTCCAGTCCCAGAACTTTTCATGAAGTTCAACCTTCCGTGCCCCCTGCAGGTAGGAGGCGCCCAGGGTGTTCAGGAGTGTATATGATTCGGGAACAATGTAGAAAGTCATTTCGTTGTAAATGACGTCCCAGGGAGTTCCCGTTGTCCACGCGGTAAATTCATTATTCCACCTTCGCTCCGTTCCCTGGAAATAATAGTCGCGGAGCCACTGTATGCGGGGGGACAGACCCTCCGGTTCCTTTATCGCGTAATCATGTGCCGATGTCGTTTTCATTGAAGCCTCCATTGTCCGATATACTTTTTAACAGCAGCTACTCTCCAGCCGGCATGCTACGCAGGTGTTTTTCACCGTGGGCGAGCATGCTCCGCATAACCGATACGGCCTTTTTTGTATCATGTAACTCCAGTGCCTGCACCATATCGCGGTGAAAGCCATGAACACGCATGATTACCTCGTGGTCTTTAAAGAACTGGCCTGACAGATTGGTATAGATCTTACGGAATGAATTAAGAATAAGGGGATAAATGGCGTTTCCCGTGGCCAGGGACACCAGGAGATGAAATTCGAAATCAAGGTTCGTCACGATTTCCGTGTTCTTGTAATTGATCGATGCCTCAATTTTCAGGATATCATTAAGCTCTTTCATCTGATCAGCGGTGCGGTTTTCAGCGGCCAGCCGGGCAAATTCCGTTTCGAGAAGGGATCTCATCTGCAGCATGCTGTCAAAGAGATGGGGTTCCAGTTTTCCTTTGTGATACTGGATCAGGGAGGAAAGCAGTGTTAGAGAACCCTCTCGGCGGTAATCGTTGACAACAGCCCCGGCGCGGGGTTTCATGCTCACCAGCCCCCGGGAGGCAAGCTCGATAAGGCCTTCATGAACAACGGGACGGCTGACGCCGAGCTGCACGGCCAGTTCTCTTTCTGAAGGAAGTTTTTCACCGATTTTCAGTTTTCCCGAGAGTATCAGTTCTTCAAAACGGGTGACAAACACATCTTTCAGGCTATCGGCCTTCAGCGGTTCCAGAATGTGCTCCAGCATTGTTCCTCCGTTACGGCAGATGGTATTACCACATGCCATATTATGTCTTGTTTCTATTTTTGTCAAGTTCTTTTACCTGATATAACCGGCCCGGATAAAGAAGGTAATAATAATTCACGCAAAGTCGCAGAGGCGCAAAGTTTTTTTAATGTTTTTATTTGAATCTCACCGACAACCTTTAAATCAGGAAGTGATATACTTACATTGTTTCCAGCATAACGCTTTGCGTCTTAGCGTCTTTGCGTGATTTTACTCTTTATTTTCACCTGATTTCAGGTATTGAGACAAAATCCCAACAATACGAAATGAGCCATTTTTTAATTTTGTATTGTACAATATCGATGTTATATCGGAAAATGCGGGGTCAGAGCATTGAGGTCAATGCATGTAAGTTATTTGTATATTCAAAATAGTTTAACATGGATATTGTTAATGGTTAATGTAAAACATGAGCTGGAGAAGATGCAGAAGCACCGGGAGAGCTACTATCCTGCATTGCAGAAAATGCTGGTGCTTTACGAAGAAAACAAGGATAAAAATCAGCTGATTCAATTACGTGATGATCCCCATATTCTGATAATTCTTGAGCTCAGGGATATCGGTTATATTGAACAAGACGCCCTTACCGTTGAAAAAACTTTCAACATCATATCAGCTGTGTGGTACAATGGCGCGTATCCCCTGACGGAGAAGGGTGATACTTTTTTTGCCGGGAATGCCGGACAGCGGGTCACGCATGGTTTGAGATATATATTAATCAAGGCAGGCATTATCGCCGCGGTCATAATTCTCTTATCCGTATTGTATAGAAGTATTTTTTACTGAGGATGACTTTTTGATGGAATTCGGGAAAGAGGTGGACCTGCATCATTTTCATCCCCGTGATACGAAGGCCGTCGTTGAGGAGTTCTTGAGACAGGCCGTGGAGAAGGGGTATGTACGTGTCAGGATTGTGCACGGGAAGGGACGTTCGCAGAAAAAGAGCCAGGTCTATGCCATTTTGCAGGGCCACAGGCAGGTGAAGGCCTATCACGATGAAGGTGCAAACTGGGGCGCCACGGTCGTTTTTCTTAACAGTTCAGGCGAAGATAGGGATTTTTCAGGAGAACAGGAATACACCACGAAACAGTGATGGTAATTTTCTTGCATTTTACAGGGCTTTTCTGCCTTAATGCAGTATTTTAAATGAGGAACCTTGCCAGGGAGAATGACCCTGTTAAAGAACGGAAGGCTATGGCAATAAAAGAACAGAAATATACGCTCATCATCAATAATGGTCCTGCCGATGGATTTGAAGTCAGGGAGATGGATAAGAAGGATTTTCTCGCTGAAACGTCCAGGCTTCTCCAGCGTCCAAAAAAAATCTTTCTCGGACTCGGCGATTTTCTGGAAGTGGGCGACTATAAAAAACTCATGGACTCCGTCTTCTTCGATAAAGAGGGTGTCCTTTTTGAAAACATCCTGGACAAGAACAACAGGAAGATATCCGAAGAAGGGAATATCCCTTTTTCCTTTTTCAAACTGGCCGTATATTTCCCCGATTTTCTCCTGCGGGAGGTACCCACGTTCTGCGTTTCGGTTATCGGCAAAAAAGCACGACTCTTTCCCGGGTCATTGAACTTTATCAAGTATATAAAAGAATATGATCCACTGGTTCTCAGCGCCATGCCGTATGAGATCGCCATTGAATTCGTTAAAAGGGTAGGGCTTGGAGATAAAAATCTTATATCCACGGAATACCGGATCAAAAGGAATGAGAAGCACAAGGATGTATATGCCGGTGATATTAAGCGCTTTATCTCCGGTGACCGGAAGAGCCTGGAAATCGAAAAACACCTGGGAGGCCTGGACCTGAGAAATGAGGATATCGTCTACATCGGGAGCGGCGAGTCAGGCGTTAAAACGTTCTCGCAGGTTAATTCCGTGGCCTTCAATCCCCCGTCAAATATAGCTTCGGAATCCCGCCTTACCCTGTACGGTTCTTCTCTGGAATCCATGCTCATCCTTTTTAACTTCGACGGTGAACTGGACGGAGTCCTTTCTTCGAGTCCATGGGAGGAATTTATACCCTCCCTGGTCGTGTATTCGGCCCAGAAGGGCAAATCCAGAGAGCTCCTCAAGCTGGAGTATGAGCACCTGGTTCTGCAGAACAATATTATCGGTCAGCGCATCGAGCACTCCGGCGACAGCTATGCCTCGGTGGAAAGGGAAATAGACGTGACTTTCGGTGCTTCTTTCGTGGACATGAAGGAAGTACGTGAGATGATCAGCAAAAGAATGCATGAATACAAGGACAACCCCCAGGAACTGGTGAAGGAAATATATCGCATTGCCAAGCAGCGTTATAAGAACTTTTGCACGGTCTGACAATCGGTATACTAATCCAGTGTGGAAGGAGTTATCTGGCAAGGAACGTTTCTTCGAGAAATTCCGGTGACTGCGGTTTGCTGAAATAGTATCCCTGGAATTTATCGCAGTTATGTTGAATCAAAAATTCAAGCTGTTCTTTTGTTTCAACACCTTCGGCAACGACTTCAAATCCCAGGTCATGTGACAGTTGAATGATATGTTTTGATATGGCCGATGATTTTTTATCGGAAAGGATATTCTGAATGAAAGATTTATCGAGTTTTAACGTGTCGATGGGATAATTCTGAAGCTTGTTCAGTGAAGAGTAACCTGTGCCGAAATCATCAACGGCGATGGAGAAACCCATCTCTTTCAGTTTCATTATTTTCTGAATGCTGTCATCTTCATTTTCCATAATTCCCGATTCCGTTATCTCCAGCTCGATGTATGCGGGATCAATGTTTGCCCTCACGATCTCTTCCATGACCTTTTCTGTCAGGTTTTTCTGGCTGAACTGATATGGTGACAGGTTTATTGCAATTTTTCCCGGATTTAGACCTGATTTCTTCCATTTTTTTAACTGGCCGCAGGTTTGGGCAAGGACGGCATTGCCGATATCCACAATGATACCCGATCTCTCCGCTATGGGGATGAAGTGGAGGGGAGGGACAAGACCACGTTTGGGACATTGCCATCGGATCAGGGCTTCAAGACCGGTAAGAATTCCATTTCTGTTCATTTGTGGCTGATAATGTATGAAAAACTGGTTTTTCTGGACAGCCTTACGCAAATCCTTTTCAATCTCAAAATTATTAAGCATCTCGTCATTAAGGCGTGAGTCGAAAAAATGACACATACCCTTCCCCTGTTCCTTGGCGATATACAGGGCTGTCTCACAGTTTTTAATAAGAGTATCGGAATCATCACCATCTGACGGATAGGTGCTGAGACCTACACTGGCTGTTACATCTATATAAAGATTGTCGATAAAAAAAGGCTCGGTAAAAATTTTCCCCATATTTTTGACCAGGGCCCCTGCATTTTCCCTGTCCTTTATGTCTGAGAAGAGAATCAGGAATTTATCTCCCTCAAATCGTGAAAGCTTGTCATCTTTTTTATAGATTGATGCTTCCAGTTTCATGGCTATTTCCTTTAGAAGTTGATCGCCTATGCGCGGTCCATAGATGGAATTTATATGTTTGAAACGGTCGATACCCAGAAACATTACGGCGAAGACGTATCCTTCTCCTTTTATTTTTGCCCTTGCTATTTCTTTTATTACATGCTGTCTGAATAGTTCGCGGTTGGGAAGTCGTGTAAGCTGATCGTAATAGGTGAGTTTATAGACATCATGCTCCGCTTTTTTTCTTTTTGAGACATCAATGATGATTCCATCTACGGTATTTTCGAAGTGTGCGATACGTGTGGTTATTTCAATCCAGAAAAGTGAACCATCATTTTTTCGCATCTGTATCGCGTCATTATGATAATAACTGTTTTGTCCGCTGTTATTCACCAGAGGGTCGATTTTTTTATTGTCGGGGAAAAAATCAGTGAGGCGTCTTTTTCCAACAAATTCCTTCTTTGATGAAAAACCAAGAAGATGCTGGCACATCTCATTGGCATTGATGATTAAAAAATCATCAAGCCGGGCAGTGAACATTCCCACAAGAGCGTTTTCATAAAGATATCGATACTGGCTTTCGCGGTGGAGCAGTTCAATATTCTGGTGTTCGATCAGTGCGCATGCTTCAATTTCCTGTGTAATGTCATGGCAGTTTATCACCATCCCCTTTATGGAATCATCGTCAAGAAGGTTTGTTATATTATAGGCAAGTGTTTTTATAGAACCGTTCTTATTGTTAAACTGCATTTTACCTTTCAGGGTGGACCTTGATTTTCCAAGGGGACCTTCTAAAAGGTAAAGGACTTTCTGTTTTCCATCAGCGGCAAGGAAATCCCATACGGGACGGCCCAGTAATTCGTCGGGATCATAGCCGGTAATGGATCTGGCCGCAGGGCTGATATAGGTGAGAACCCCCCGGGAGTCAATTATGGCTATGGCATCAAAGCTGTATTCGATCATTTTGCGGAATTTTCCCTCACTGCTGAGAAGCAGATTCCGGGCTTCCACCAGCGGTGAAATGTCCACGGCAATGCCGCGGTAACCGCTGATCCGGCCTTCCGTCTCCATGGGTGATAGAAACAGGTTTATTGGTATAAGTGTATCGTTTTTACATTTTAAACTGTGTGAATGTTTAACGCGGCACTGTCCGGAAAGGAGTTTTTCGGTGATGGCTGTAATTGATTTATCGCTGTCGATAAGCTCAAAGGCGTTTATTGTATTGAGTTCATCATAGGTATATCCCAGGATTTCAATCGCCTTTCGGTTGACAAATAATATTTTTCCCCTGCTGTCTATTTCAAAAACTATTTCCGGAAGGGAGTTGATCATTGTGAAATATTTTTCTCTGCTTTCAAGGTAATTAAGCTCCATGTTCATGGAATCGGAGGCATCGCTCAGGATAAGGATGCCGGTCTTGTCATCGAGCAGTACGATATGCCGGTAATAAAAGCGCTGCCGGCACGTTATCATAATAGAATCACTTTTAATTGCCGGGTACCCGGTTTTATTGTTCATGATTTCGGATATAAGCCCGGGCTTTATCATGGAAGAAAAAATGTTTTCATGATCATCATTATTGATAATACCGTAGGTGTCTCTGAAGGACCTGTTGGCATATTGTAAGCACGACATGCATAAAATGTCGCTACAGGTCGTTTCTTTTATAAAAAAGAAGGTTGCCGGAAAGGGAAGGTGCTCGAAAAAAAGCTGAAAAATATTTTCGGAAGCTGTTTCGTCTATAACGTTGCGATTGCCCTGATTCATTGTTCCTGCGTTGAAAAATTTTTAAGTAATGAATGACCCTATATGGTCCACTCCTTTACATCTGAAAACAGAATGATAAATAAAAATCACAACAAGAGACATTTTTTTATTGAAAAAAAAGCCCACCTGTGCGGAATAGCAATAATTATAAATTCAAACATCAGTACTGTGTAGTGTGAAAAACGGGTAATTGTGGGGAAAATTTTTTCATTAAAAAAGTATTAGCATTATGCAAATAATTATAAATACGATCAGAATCATCAGGAGGAGTATGATAAAGCTGAGCTCTTACAGCTTATTTATACTTGTCGCTTTTTCACTTTTCGGCTGCGGAAATGTGTTCAACGGTGTTATTGATACGGAATATACTCCGGATATTAATAATTTTAACGCTGTTTACAGTCGCGGCGTCACCAATTCATATTGTCCCCTTGTTGCAGCCGATGATGGCGGATACATATTGGGGACAAATGACAGCAATGGTGATAATTCCCAGGATATATGGATTGCCCATCTCAGTGACACGGGAATGATTGAGTGGGAATACCTGCTGGGCAGCAGTGAGTATGAAGAACTCTGCGGCGTGAAAAAGCTCGCAGATGGCGGGTTCCTCCTGATAAATAAGACAATGATTTTAGAAAAAGCGTCTCCGGCCATCTGGCTTATCAGGCTGAGCGCACAAGGGACTATTCTATGGGAAAAAGTCTTCAGCGGGTATTCTACGGATTATGCCGCAGACTGTATTGAGAATGATAAGGGGGAGTTGATCGTCTCGGCGTATACGGACAGTTATGGATCGGGCAGTGTAAATGCCGTGTTATTTAAACTGAGCGGGGAAGGAGAGTATCTCTGGGGGAAAGTATTCTCTTCGCCCATAGATACTTCCACCACCTCGGCCTGCTATACATATGATTTTGCCATTAACATGGTCAGTATACAAAAGAGTTATTTTGTCACAGGCATCAGTCTTGACAGCAGCGGCCCTGAGTGGAAAAGCTTTGTCGTCGAATTCGACGATGACGGCACCATAATAAACGCTCTCCGTTTAGCCGAGACCGGGTATGATATAAAAATAGGCGGCATTATTGCTACTCCCAATGAAGAACTCATTCTGGTAGGGGATCGCCGCAACAGGAATGACAACAGCAAGTATGTGTATATTGTTGCTATCGACAAGCATGGCAGCACTCTCTGGCAAAACTCCTATTCTTTTGCGAAGGCTACGGTACTTCGCCGGATCATTCAGACATCGGATAAGAATTATGTAGTAGGAGGATACCAGGCGGGAGACGGAATAATTCCCGACCGGGTCTTTCTTGTTAAATTCGACGTGAAAGGGAACCTCCTTACGGCGAAGGGGTACTGGGACCCCCGTGTTGCCGTTATTCAGAGAATGGATATGACTTCAGGGGGGAGTAAAATATCGCTCTCAATGCTCTGCAATCTCACTCAGACATATGATAATGCAACTTCACTTTATGTCGTGAACCTCAATGAAAACCTTGAGGAAACGGCAGTATTGAGGAGTGTCATGGAAACTATACCAGCCGAGAGCAGGTCAACTACGCTGCTCAATATCCGTGAGGCCATGCAGATTAATGTAACCGAGGAAAATATAACTTTCGATATTATCAGGAACAATAATCCTGTAATTATTAATAGCAGTACGAATTACGCGCAACAATAGGTATTCGTCTGTTTTACCGGTAAAAATTAAAAATATAGCCGATGCCCGCCGTGAATGAACAGTAATGAATGAGTCCATTCCGCTCAATGAGGCTCAGATGCCGGAAACCCGCTGTAACCATCACTTCCCTTGTCGCCCTGTATTGAATGTTGCAGCCTGCTGATATAAGGGGTTCGGGGCTGCCGCTTGTCTTCCCGTTCTTTTTAAGGATAACATATGAAATGCCTCCGGCGATGAGAGGTTCAGCGAAGACTTTATTGGTGAAAGGCAGACTAATGGCGTAACAGGTCTCAAACATGATGGGGGTAATTGCCGCGTAATCTATCGATCCCGTTCCACGAAACTGCATATAACCCATATGAATACCCATGGTGAGCGAACGTAAAAGCATGTCTTCCAGCCCGAAGAATGTCTCTGCGGCAAATCCATCTTTAACAATATCTTTTAAATCGTTTACGGGCCGAAGGTATCCGCCGTTTAAAGACAGACGAAGCTTTGCCGCCTGTTCCTTTACAATATTTTTTTCTTTGAAAAAGGACACAATGCCATTTCCCAGTCTTTCCGCAGCCCGTATCACTTCAGTGTCGTCAGCCAGTGTTTCAGAATCGGCATGAATTATTTTTCCGCTTTGCACCTCGGTAATACGGATACTTATGACAAGCTGATCGCTTTTAATTATTTCTCCCGTGATAATATAATCTGAGGATAGAGTTTTCCCTATTTTTATTGCATCGGCATCACTTTCGGTCATTCCCGTTACAATCTGATATTCTCTCGTAAGCAGCTCGATATGCTTTCTTTCCAGGACATTAAAGAGACCTGACTTGAAAAGGATGTATTCGATCCTTTCCCTTGCGGCGATGGCATAGGATGCATGGATATTATGCGGGCTAAAATCGAGAACGGCCATATTGGCCTGCGGCGATGCCAGTGCTGCTGCTTTTAAAAACAGGATCAGAATTATTATTCGGTGAAGTGATCTCCAGGAGAGGTGTTTCGTTTTCATGCAATAGTACTATTTTACCGCACCGGATATGCTTGCAGCTATTTCTTTGCATGAAGCGGCAATGGCATTTTTATCGGTAATGTTTCTGGAAGTCATATAAATGATCCTGCTTTCCCTGCGGTCAATGATTTTTACTGAAATAATATATATCTCATTGATGCCGGTTATCGATCCTGTCAGGGCATATGAAACGTTTGCCGTGTCGGCCGTGCTTACCAGATTTTGTGGACCGTGGATGCGGGCAAGATTCCTTTTAATGGAAAGGACTATTTCATCTGCGGTTCCGGCTTCGGCATTGATGGTTTCAATTGTTCCCATATAAATTTTATTGGAGCCGTAATGATTCGCAGGAGGATCCGTTGTTGTATCGCCGCTATGTAGAGGAAGTATCCCGCTGTGTGTTTCCCTGTCGGAAACTCCGACGGTATCAGCATTCCTTGTGGCGCATAGTTCAATGTATTTACTTATTGCAGTATACGACCCGGCAGTAATGCCCGATATGGCGAGGAATGATGCGGTGTAGAAGATAATACAGCTCTGATGGAACGAGACACCGATCCCGCATCTGCGGATGGAATACATAAGGGCCAGGATGAGTTGGATGACAACTCCGTATCGACCGCTTCCTTTTAAAATTTTGATCAGGTTCTCATTTTTTGAGCCGGCGATATAATCCCTCAATTCGGCGGACACCGGTTCATTCACTTTAAGTCGGGCAATCAGAGTCTTTAAATAAATATCATCGTGATTATTCATAGGAAATCCTCAATACGGGTTATGCCCCTTTCTTTAAGGGCCCTGTGGATATTTCTCATAGTCAGAGTTTGTCTGTATTTAACCTGATCACGGGTAAGGCCCAGTTCCCGGGCTGTCTCCTCCAATGAATAACCCTGAAGGACCACCAGATTGAAAATGATCCTGTCTTTTTCTTTAATAAAATTGCCTGCATCATTGATTATTTCTTCTATAATTATTCTGCATTCCTGACTGCCGTTGCTGAATGCAAGGGCCGAGTTGTTATAAAGATCATCGATGTTAACATGATCGGTTTTTTTTGTTTTATAAAATTCCAGGATGACCATTCGCATTGTCCCATAGAGCCAGTTCCGGATATTCCGGACCTCGTCTATTTTGTTATAGAGCCTGATAAAAATTTCCTGTGTGATATCTTCAGCGTCATCCCTGTCCTGGATTCTGTTGTATACGGACCCGAATATGAGAGAATAATACGTATCATACGCATCGATAAATTGAGCATTCTGACGTGCCCGTCTGAATATGCCTGCCATAGTGCTCAACAATACCTGTACTGTAAGTGTATGTTCTGTCTTTTTGTGGTGAACATTTTTTCATTATATTGAAAAAAATGAACTTATCATTCAATTATTTTTTCAATTTCCCTGTTTCCCGCATAGTTTTCAAAATATACAATCGTTACCCTTCGGTTTCGCAGTCTTTTTACCTTATTCAGATAGCGAGATGATTCAAGCGAAACCAGTTTGCCGGATTTTTCCCGGGAGTAGAAGTCCCTGATAAAAAGCCACTCCCGGTTGTCTTTATCCGTGACAAAAACAAGTACCTGTCCCAGATCATTGACGGCGCACTCTTTTATCATAACGTCCTTTTTTATGATTTGTTTTTCATTCTCTCCCCGGTGTAAACAACCTGTTGCCCCTGTAGAGATGAAAACTGTTATCAAAATGGCTATGTATCTTCTGTTTTTCATGGCGGTCACTTTTTATTTCTCTTCTGCCGGACTATCGATAAAAGGCAAAACAAAATTTTATCGGATAAATCAGAAGCTGATAATAATCCTTGACGGTCAATAAAAAAAGTGTTTTATACTGGTAAAAGAATTTATTAAGGAGGAAAACATGGGAACATTAAAAGAATACGCATCATATGACGGTCTTGGTTTGGCTGAACTGGTCAAAAAGAAAAAGGTATCACCCCGGGAACTATGTGAAACAGCCATTCAGGCAATTGAGAAAATAAATCCATTGCTGAACGCCGTTATTTGTCCCATGTTTGACGAAGGACGGCGGACCGTTGAAGGGAACCTTCAGCCCGGTCCCTTCAGGGGGGTCCCATTCCTTGTTAAAGACCTGGTATCACCCTATGCCGGTGTTCCCATGCAAAACGGATCAAAAGCCTATAAAAATTTTATTCCCGATTATGACAGTGAACTCATGGGAAGATTTAAAAAGGCCGGCCTGATAGTTCTGGGTAAAACCAGCACTCCCGAATTCGGGCTCATGGGCGTGACGGAACCGGAGCTTTTCGGTCCTACGCGGAATCCATGGAATCGTGACCACACACCGGGCGGGTCAAGCGGCGGCTCGGCCGCTGCGGTTGCGGCGGGTATGGTTCCCCTGGCTTCGGGAGGAGACGGGGGCGGCTCTATACGGATTCCGGCTTCGTGCTGCGGCCTCTTCGGTATGAAGCCGACCCGTGGAAGGAATCCCTCGGGCCCCGCGGGCGGCGAGGGGTGGCAGGGCGCCGTTGTCGAACACGTAATAACACGATCGGTCAGGGACAGCGCTGCCGTACTCGACTGGACCAATGGCTCGGATCGGGGATCGCGCTGCGTTACCCCGCGGCCCGAACAACCGTACATGAAGGAGATCAAAACAAAACCGGGAAAACTGAAGATTGCTTTTTCCGTCGATTCACCCATCGGAAGATCGGTTCATCCGCAATGCGTTGAAGCGGTCCGGAAAGCGGCGAAGCTTCTGGAATCCCTGGGACATATTGTTGAGGAAACGAAACCCGACATCGACGGTATCGCCCTGGCCAGGTCCTATTTTACCATGTATTACGGCGAGGTTGCAGCTGACATAGAAAAAAGCCGTGAGGCATTGAAGAGAAACCCGCGGAAAAATGATTTTGAGGCTACGACGTGGCTTCTGGGACTTCTGGGACAAAAATTTTCCGCCCGGGATTTTGTTCTATCTCTACGACAGTGGGATCTGGCAGCCAGGGCCATGGGCAGGTTTCACGAAAAATGGGATCTGTACCTGACGCCTACCATGGCCTATCCGCCGGTTCGTGTCGGTGAGCTGCAGCCAAAAGCCTTTGACCGTGCTGCCATGCAGGTTATCAATGCCCTGAAGCTGGGAGGCCTTTTGAAGGCCACGGGAATGGCTGAGGAGATTGCCATGCAGAACCTGGAAAAGACGCCATTTACGCAAATTGCCAATTTTACGGGCCAGCCTGCCATGTCCGTCCCGCTTCACTGGACGCCCGAAGGTCTTCCCGTGGGTGTCCAGTTTATTGCGCCCTTTGGCGGCGAAGCGGTTCTATTCAGGCTTGCGGCCCAGCTGGAAAAGGCGGTACCGTGGTTTAAGAAACGGCCGCCGCTCTAGCAGCAGCCGCCGCTGCCGCAGCCGTCACCACAGCCTTCAGTCTCTTCGCAGCCGCAGGAACAGCCATGGTCATACTGGGCCGTGTCATTAATGGCGATGAGCTCCAGGGAAAAATTTAGGGGTTTTCCCGCCAGGGGATGGTTCATGTCTATGACTACCTCCGATGCCGTCACCGATGTGATGACCGCCGGAATCTGCATGCCGTTTTCCATCTGCACGCCGATGGTCATTCCCTCCTGAGGCTCGAAGTTCTGACGGATTTCTTCGAGGGGGAAGGATTGTTTCCTGTTTTCATCGTATTCGCCGTAGGCGTCGGCGGGCTCAATGCGGATTTCTTTTTTCTCGCCGATATTCATGTCCATAACGGCGTTTTCAAAACCGGGGATAACCATATTGGCCCCAACTTGAAATTCCAGGGGCTGTCCGTCAACGCTGGTATCAAACACTTCACCGCCGTCAAAAGTACCCGTGTAATGTATAGCAACATACTTGTTATTTTCGATCATTTTATTCCTCCAGGGATTTGTTGTCCGGTTAAGCGATTCCTGTTATATTGTTATATCGCAATTGGGCGGGATAAAAGAAGATAACTGAAATTATCACCGGATTTTTACTTGGGAGTTACTCTTATTTTTCTTGTCATAATGTAAAGTAAAATTTAATAATAATCAAGCATTTTCCCTTTCTATGGTGGATATGTTGGAATTATTTTGTATTTTGTGATATACAATTTTTAATGATTCAGAGGAGAATCAGGAAATATATCGTGTCAGGAGTTTACATGCCTATCGGGAAAAAAAGAAAAAAAGTCGGCCTGGCCCTGGGGAGCGGCGGCATACGGGGGCTTGCCCATGTGGGAGTCATCAAATGCCTTTGCCGGCATGGTATCCCCATCGATTATATTGCCGGGGCCAGTATCGGGGCCTGGGTCGGGGCGCACTACGCCCTGTTTGAAGATATCCCTCGCCTTGAACAGTTCACCGTGGGAAAACGGCTTGAAAAGCTGAATACATTTTTTGAACTGACACTTAAAGGGGGCATTGTAAAAGGAACAAAGGTGCAGCGGCTTCTGGATAATTGGCTGGGAAGCGCCGATTTTGAATCGACGAAGATACCGGTTCGCATATCGGCGGCAGATATAATAACGGGCAGTGAAGTCGTGTTTTCCCGTGGGAAGCTTTCCCCGGCGCTCCGCGCCAGTATGTCGGTGCCGTCGGTATTCATTCCCGGAGTTGTCGACGGCCGCTTTCTTATCGACGGTGGTGTGGTGAATCCCGTGCCCGTATCGGTGGTGAAGGAAATGGGCGCCGATATTATCATCGCCGTGAATCTTGACAACTATTCCCGCGAGGGGCTGTTCGCCGCGGACGACGTGGAATCCCTTCCGCGGGTGACGACGCGCAGCATCGATCTGCTTCGTCACCACCTGGCCCGCCACTGCTGCCGCGGCGCACAGATCGTAATTGAGCCCAATAACGCCCATGATGAGCTCTCGAGCTGGAAAAACTATTTCATCAACAATATCGGTGAAGAGCACATGAAGAGAGGGGATGAGGCCGCTGAAGTTTTCATTCCGCGCCTGAAGAAGCTGCTGGGGCGGTGAGCGCCATAGTAATAAGGAGCATAATATCTTTGGAATATATTGCCATTGATCGTGTTGAGCCGGCAACACGATCAATTCAGAGGCACTGCACCATCCGGTTCATCGATCGTCGTTCCATCAGCCTGCGGTCATAGGTCCGTCTTTCAAGGACAGGTTCCGCTGTCCTTCGGTCAAAGAGATGGAAGTGCTGGTAGTCGTCCCGTCTGTCTACGGAACGCCTCTGCATGAACCTCCTATCTCTCCCTCTTCTTTCATGATCGGGATTTTCGTCCGTTTCTCCATTCATCACCCGCATGATGAGCAGAAAAATCAGGGACAGTACGGTAATAAATATGATGATGTTGAGTTCTACCATTGATAGTTCCGGTGTATCCACCTCAAATATATCAACGGGATCTTTCAAAATCAAAATATTATGTCTTTTTGATGTATATGTTTGAAAAATACGGCCGGAACGGCTAGGAACCTTTTTTCTTCAGGTAATCAATGAATTCCGTATAATTGACCTCGCTCAGAGCGTCCATGTCCGTGATCTGAAAGCCTACGGTGAGATTGTTATTTTTGCCGGTGCCTATATGTTTTACGTTTGCCAGGATGGATGCTCTGGTGTTTCCGGGAAGATGCATGTCCAGGGATACCTGCGAATTTTCTTTAAAATACCGTATCGTCTTCCTTTCCCCGAGGATTATACCGAAACCGCTGGGGGAGATGTTGCTCACAATCAGTTTTTCACTGAGACTGCTGAAAATGCCGGCCGTGGCAAAGAGCTTGTCCAGGCGTATGGAATATTTTTTCAACTGCGCCAGGGTCGCCTGCATGAAGGGGGTGGCACTGTTAATCTGGATATAGCCATAGGGAAGCCTGGATTGATGGAGAAAGGGGACGGAAATTTCGGAAATCAGGCTGCTGTTTTTTTTCAGAACGGTATCCTTCGCGTAGATCTCATTTATATAGTAATTGATTTTTTTCGCGTCCCTGCTGCTAATCTGTGCTGTGAAATCGGGGATATAGATGGGAACACGTTCTGACTGGAAATACTTCATCCGCGCATCGCTTCGGCCTTCATTGCAGAGGAAAATTTTTACAAACTGGAAGGCGTTATCCAGCTCATCTACGGCCACATCCCTGATGCTGTCGGTTTTTTTCTGGGACATGGCGAGACTGTTTTCGATGATGAAATCCGATATTACGTTTGTTACGTAAACCAGTTTTGTCGAACCCGATTCCAGTGTTTTTCTCTCCTCGGATCGGGAGAGTATCTGAAACCGCAGGGGCGAAAAAATGAAAAGGCCGCCGTCCTGCTGCTCGTAAAGTTTAAGGAAGGCATAGGTTACCTCTTCCTTGGTCTGGGCGTAAATAACGCATTCATCTCCGACGGTTTTTATCTGGGGGATTTCGAATGCCGCTTTCCCGTCGGTGAATCCGAGAAAACGCGCTTTTATCGGACCGTTGGGAAGCCGGAGAAACACATCGCCGCCGGAGAAATATTGTTTGAACAGATCATTGAACCGAAACGGATCGGAAATACTGGTAATATTATTATGCATATTTTTTAAATCCGGCAGAGCGGCAGACCGCCATTCCCTGGATAAAACATCCCCCTGAATAGAATTTATCGTCAATTTTCATCATACTAAAGCGCGTCAGATCGGGTGGAAATCAGTCGTAAACCCTTCGATGATGTATCCTTCTTTCGAAGGACTCCCTGGCGTAGCTTCTTCTGTCCCCGTAAGAGCGCCTGTCTTCCATTTCGCGGCGGTCAAGTAATGCCGTATAGCGCAAGAAATTGACCGCTTTCTCCCAGTAAAAACCGGGCAAGGAAGATATTGCGATGTACATGAGAACCGAGACGCATATAAGTATGATAAACTCTCTCGTGTCCATGGACCGGCCTCTTTTTTCGTATATCGTTATCGTCTGATGTTTATAATTCAAGATACAATAAAGCAATCATAAAATCGACAAGTATCTGCATTTTTTTTTAGCATCCGGCAGGTGTTGTCATGCCGTGCAGTGCCTGAGGATCGTGTCAGGTATGTGGATATCCCGCTCCTTCAGGAAAGTGTGAAATTGTGCCAGGTCGGCGAAGGGTCGGTGTATGATGATATCCGACGCACCCTTTTTGCTTATTCCGGGAATCAGCTCCAGGGCTTTCTGGTGCAGGCTGTTGACGGCAATCGGTGAGGGAAGGGCTATGAGGGAGCGTTCCCTGTGGCCCGTTACAACGGCATCCTGGAAAGTGTCCAGGGGAAGCTCCACGGGATACTTCACGGTGATGGAGTAGCTGGCTATCTGTTTCGCCAGGGAATATCCGTCGTGATGCTCCAGAAGCAGGTTGTCAGTCACGAGGGTGCCCGGGGGATAGATGGCTTTCAGCATGGGGATGTCGATGTCGTGCCGTATTTTGGCGCGGTAAAACTCGAAGCGGTTGAGGAGCTTCTGCGATGTGCGCTCCCTCTCATTGTAAAGGACCGTTCCCGGGAAAGGAAGGAGTTTCCTGATATTGATTCTTTTGATCAGCAGGCCTTCGTCCCTGATCCGGAGAAGCCACTGGTGATTGATGCTGAAGGTCTCGGCGGTCTCTCCCCTGAGTCCCTGTATGAGATTGATGCCCGGCAGTATGACGGGGATACCGCCGCGCCTGATGCCGCCTATCTTATTAATGAGCCTGATGACTTCCACCGCCTCTTCACCGGTAACCTTGAGCCCGTTGTGCGCGATAACGTCAGGATCAAAGGATTCAATTCCCAGGGCCATGGTATCGCCCGGGGTTACGGCGTCGGTGATGGCTTCCAGTATCTGCGTCGACTCACGGGGAAATCGGGCGATGGTTCCGGGATTTGCGTTGTCGATGTTGAGGACTGATATCAGCCCGCGGTCCCGGCGGTCTTTCAGCTGACGGAAAAGATCTATGACGGGAGATGGATCGGGCCTGGGAAATCCCATGGAGAATTCACTGAAGGATGTTCCATATTGAAGGATATCGGCCTGCCTGCCCAGCCTGAAACGGCTCACTCCCGTGGCAATGAGAGAATCGATTTCGGCCAGGATGTCTCCGGCGCGGCGAAATTCAACGGTTTTGAAGAGCCCCTCGGAACAGAAGGAACAGTGGTTCAGGCGCGGGCATCCCCGGTAGGTTTCCATCTCACAGATGATATGGGGGAAATGGGGATGCATGGCCACTACCGGGGCTCCCAGGACGGCCCACCGGGCGATTTCATCCGTGGTGCGCCGGGTGTCAACGGCATTTCCCGAAGCCAGTGTGTAGGCGAATTTCTCGATATCGCCCGTGATGGCCAGGGAGTTGTTCCCGGGATGCTGGAAAACGGAACTGATGAGCCCGCCCACGGCAAAGTTCAGGCGGCTGTTAGTTTCAATTATTTTTTTCAGTTCCGCCATCGTCCCGATGTGGGAACCCAGGTATCTGCCAGGAACAACGGCACCACCCACGAGAAATACATGTTCATACGCGGCCGCTATCCTGAAACCTTCAGCTCTGAGCCGGTCAATAGTTGCATAATCAATTCGCCCGGGCGGAATTCCGGCATCCATGAGAGCGCCGTAAATATAACGCGGGTAGGGTGAAATAAAGGGAGGGACCCCGAAACAGGCAGGTTCATCGACATAGCAGTCAAGTATGAGAAACCGGCCCGTCATAGCTTCGTGAGCACAGTATCAAGATCGACTGTCATGCAGTCCCGAATTTTTGTTTCAATCTGGAGGACGAAATGTTTATTTTCCCTGATGAGAGACTTGACCTTGTCGTTTACCCCGTAACGGTGAACCAGATCTTCGACACGATCGTCGAGAGTGACCACCGTGTCATGCATCACGCGTTTATCGGCATAAAACACAATTTCCCTCTCCTCCAGGGGGCCCCGGGCATTGAAGTCCTGGAATACGACGTGGGACTCGCATATCTCTGCCAGGGAGTCAAGATTCATTTTCCGGAGCATCTCGCCGCCGATAAGATCATGGCGCAGTTCCCTGGTTTTGATAGTTC
This sequence comes from Spirochaetae bacterium HGW-Spirochaetae-1, assembly GCA_002839375.1. Taxonomy (NCBI): domain Bacteria; kingdom Pseudomonadati; phylum Spirochaetota; species Spirochaetae bacterium HGW-Spirochaetae-1. Next base: position 107,565 of record PGXY01000002.1, read on the forward strand.
GTGTTTTCGCGATATCGTGGAGAAGTGATCCGCTGATGACCATGCTCCTGTTTATTTTGACATCATCCTTCAGATGATCCATTATGGCGCAGGCGACATTTTTTACCTGGATGGAATGTTCGACTATATTGGGGAGCATTTCATACTCCTCCATTATTCTCATGCATTCACTTTCGCTGGGCAGTGATAGTTCTTTATTCATTATATTCATCGATCACATTGGTTTTCTTTTTTTATCAGGGATTCAGTATCCTGTCGTCCATGCCCTGCAAACAATTCTCAATGATACAGTTTTATTATCATCCTAAATCTTCAAGTAAAAAATGGTCTGAATATGGTCCGGAAATCAATGAATAAGCATATTGATGGACAAATAAGAATTATATGTTGACTTTTAAAGCCTCATTTTTTGACACTAGATAACAATAAATACTTTATAGAGAATATAACTATTAAATACTGTCAGGGTGGTGTTTATGGATAACCAACATTTAGCTTCAATGATTCGGAAAAGTATTGAAATGCACAGTGAAAGGACTGCCTTGCGGGCCAAGGTGGACGGAGTCTGGCAATCGACTTCCTACAGGGAACTGGGGCAGAAAATTGATGCCATGGCAGGCGCTCTTCTCGGCCTGAATGTGAAGGAAGGAGAGATGGTGGGGATATTTTCCGGGAATAAACCCCAGTGGCCTGTATGTGATTTCGCTATTTTAAGCATCCGCGGCGTCACGGTTCCCATATATGGAACCAACACGGCAAAACAGGCCGAGTATATAATCGATGACGCGTCTATCAGGATATGTTTTGCCGGTGACCAGGTGCAGTACGATAAACTGAAGTTCGTCATAAAGAAATCGAAAACCTTGAATAAAATCATCGCCATGGATGATAAAATAAATATAAGCGATGATGATTCCCTGTATTTCAGCGATCTCCTTAAAAAGGGAATGGAAAATCCCCGGACCGGCGATATCAGGGCCCTTCTGGAAGCGGCAACCTCCGATGACCTGGCAACACTGATCTATACATCGGGAACCACGGGTGATCCCAAGGGGGTCATGCTGGCGCACTCCAATTTTGCTCACCAGCTCAGGGCCGTAGATGCCGGTTTCAATATCACCGAGAAAGAACGGTCACTCTGTTTTCTCCCCCTGAGTCATGTCTATGAAAGAAGCTGGTCCTATGTGGTGTTTTCCCACGGCGGCGAGAACAATTACCTGGAGGATACGAAGAAGATACTGGAATATCTCAGCGAGGTCAGGCCCACTGCCATGGTAAGTGTTCCCAGGCTGTATGAAAAAATTTATTCCACAGTCCATGACCGTCTCGAGAAGGGATCGGCGTTTAAACGGGCCCTTTTTCACTGGTCCTTCAACGCGGGGCAGAAATATGCCAACAGGAAGAAGGATAAAAAATTTGTGGGACCCATACTGGGCATCAAGCATGCTATCGCTGATAAACTGGTTTTAAGTAAAATGAGAGATGTGGTGGGCGGACCCAAGAACTTTTTTTCAGCCGGAGGGGCACCACTGGCAAAAGAGATCGAAGAGTTCTTTTTTGCCGCCGGCCTGCTGGTGGTCCAGGGATATGGTCTCTCCGAGACATCGCCTCTTATATCATTCAATGCACCGGCCCATTTCAAGTTCGGTACCGTGGGACGTATCGTGAGCGAGGTGCAGGTCCGCATAGACGACGAAACCGGAGAGATCCAGGTGAAGGGACCCAATGTGATGAAAGGGTATTACAACAAACCCGAAGATACAAAAGAAGCCTTTACGGCCGATGGATATATGAAAACCGGCGATGTGGGAATCATTGACCGGGATGGATATCTCCGGATAACCGACAGGATCAAGGATCTCATCATAACATCGGGAGGCAAGAACATCGCTCCCCTTCACATTGAGACACTGGTGGGCATGGACCATTACATCGAGCAGATCTGCACCATTGGGGATAAAAGAAAATATGTAAGCGCTCTCATCATTCCCAACTTCCCGGCCCTTGAGGATTATGCGAAGGAAAAGGGCATAACCTATACGTCGCGGGAGGACCTGGTGAAGAACGATCAGGTCATACTTTTTTACAAGGATAGAATTGACGCCAATTCCCGGGAGCTGGCGCAGTATGAAAAGATAAAGGCCTTTACCATCCTGGCGAAGGAATTTACCCAGGATGGCGGGGAACTCACACCGACACAGAAAATCAAACGCAAGGTCGTTATGGAGAAATACCGCGATCTCGTCGAGAAAATGTATCCTGCAGAATAGGCTGGTGATGCCGTGAAGGCCCGCCCGGGTCTTTACGGCATCCATTCATATATGGCTATAGATTTTCTGGACATACACACCTTTGAAATCTGCTCTATTCGCCCTGCAATGGAAAATTCGAACAAGACAAACATCCCGCCGCGGCGGGTTTTATTATGTGTTTCTTCCAAAAAAAATTAAAAATAAAAAACTTTTTACCACAATTTTTTGACGATGCATGAATCTTTTATTATATTCATCAGATTTATTTTTTGCATACGACATCAGTTTATCCGTGACTGGCTGCCAATGTGGTCACGATCCTGAGAGTAAAAGGAAAATATAATGAAAGCGCAAGGCATCAAAATCATAATACTCATATGCGTCATGCTGGTTACACGGGAACAGCTTTATGCCGTTTCGGTTTTTCTGAATAACGGCAGCATCATTGAGGGGGCCATAGTGAAACGCACAGCCAGGGAAGTAGTTATCAAAAATGATACTATCGACCGGCTGACAATTGGCTCAGAAAAAATAAAACGAATAGTCAAATCCAATGGCTATAAGAAGAAGTACAGAATGTACAAAGTGAATGGCTCCTTCGTGGATGTCTATATCGTGGGCCAGACAAAAAGAAACTATGTCGTCAGGGATGACCTTGGTGATGCACGGGAATTTACCATAGCAAAAAAGTCCGTGCTCAGAAAGGTTCCCGCTCCGGAGAGGGAAAAACCGTCAGGGGCCACGGATGTGAATGAACTTATACTGGTTGGCCAGGGCCAGACATGGGATTCGCTATATGTCGGTCTCGGAGGTGCTTATGCAGTTTCTCCTGGCCTTCTGGGGAAGAATTTCAGGGATGGTTTTGGTCCCTCGGTAAAATTCTATAATTCCCCGGCCCGGGCCCTCCACTGGGGACTGGGATTCAGCGGCATATATTTCCGTACCGTGGATAAAACACAGCTGATCGAGGTGGGGAATATGCTTTTTAACTTCGATGCTACACTGGGTTATTCCATGGAGCTGGTAAAACGCCGTGTTGCCCTGACCTTTTACGGCGGAGCCGGTTATTCGCTTTTTATGCTGGGCTCTTACGGTGATCAGAAGTTCGATAGCGGCGGAGCATCAGTCGGCGGACTGTATGAATCAAGTTTTTACCACAGTCCTGCCGTGATTACGGGAATCCAGGTGCCCGTGCGGATTTTTCGCAGGACCAATGCCATGCCCTTTGTGGAGCATCGATGGTTTCCTGTATCAAAAACGTATCTCGGCCTTATCAATATCGGAATGACATTTAACTGGTAGGTAGAAAAATGAAAACTAAAAAAATTATAAAATATTTTGTGATCATCGCCATTACACTAACGGCTTTTTCCTGCTTCGACCTGGCTGATGACCTTGAGGATGCCGCTTCACGAGGGAAAATTACCAGTATAAACGGCCTGACATTGGAGGGAAACAGGGACGCATTGTATGATGATGTTAACAGCTACTACAGTGATGCTGCCAATGATTCCCGGTCGGCAACGGGGGGGATGGATATTGCAAAATACTACCTCGCCCAGGATAATACCTATCTCTGGATATACGTTTCATTCAATGACGGGAATCCCGTGGCTCCCGGCAGCGGGATAAGCTGTTACTATATCGGATATATCAGTGCGGACGGTTACGGCGAGTATCAGCTCTGCGTCGATTATGACATTGATAGCGGTAGCTGGTCGGCCCGGCTTGACAATGTACTGGATCAAAGTAATATCAGCATTCCCGTATCGATTGGTGTAGGCGCTGGATTAGAACTAAGGATAAATAAGGCTGCGCTGCCTTTTAATATTTTTGAGTTCGATTTTTCCACGAATAACTATGATGATAACACGGCCATCAGGAAATACTGGTTTGACTGACGAATCCCCGTCAAACCGGGTCATTTCATGAACCCCTTGATACCGGTCATGACCATTTCCGCGGCCAGCGCGGCAAGGACAAGGCCGGTAATTTTGCTCAGTATCACGAGCCCTCTTCTTTTCAGTATCTTTTCAATGTAGCCGCTTATATACAGGAGCAGTCCCACGCAGAAAATGGCCGTGAGAACGGCCGAGATGCCCGTTACGCGGTGAATGAAATCGGGCAGATCGCCGCCCATGACCAGAAGTGCCCCCGTGGTTGCCGGGCCGATGGCCACGGGTATGGCCAGGGGCACAACTGCAATGTCCTGATCGGGATCTTCCGCCTCGGGGATATCACTGCCCTGTACCAGGTCCTTTGCCGAGAGGAAAAGCAGAATGCCCGTGCCTATCCTGAAGGAATTGAGTGTTATGCCGAAGACCATGAATATCTGGTTTCCCAGGAGAAGAAGTATGATGCTGATGATGATAAGTGAAAAGGCCACCTTGAAGGCGATTTTCTTCCTCATGTGATAGTTCATGTCCCTTGTCATGGACAGAAACGTGGACAGCAGGAAAAATGGTGTCAGGAGAAAAAAGAATTTTATGAATGTATGTATAAAGAGAGTTATCATGTACAGGTCCTATTTTTTAATCGGCATGTTGCTTACTTCGGATATGCAGGTGTCATTATATTTTGTCCCCCGGTATACGGAAAGAATCTCCAGGGCGATGAGTGTGCTGTCCTCTTGTTTTATTACAGGCTCCCCATGTTCGCTGACGCTGCTGAAGGACATCCGTTTATGAGCCGGCAGAGGCAGGGGCTGCCAGCCGTTAATATCCTTCAGTTCTACCTCATGCGAGGCGAGGACGGTAATATTTTTATACTCGATGGCTTCAGCATACTGGCCGATGATCATTTTTGCCTCACGGGCCTGCATCACCGTCACCCTGATTTTCTGCGGGCGGTTGTTTGCCATGTACAGTTTGTCATTGGCTCCCAGTCCGCTCCAGATACGTACGGGTCGCGAAATATCAGCCTTGATAATGAGGATTTCTCCGACCCCTTCGTCTTTTTTCCCCTCGCACCAGGCTGTTGCAGTGTTGCCGTCCATAGCGCTCCATACGCTGTACATGCATGACCACTTCTCATGGGCCATCTCATAATCGTTCAGCCGATCAGGGGCATCTTCGCCGGTGTCGGGAGGAACATCAGGACCCTTGCCCGTAGCCTTGAGGTATGACGTGCTCCAGTCGCAGACATAGGTTCCCAGGTGCCAGCTTCCCCACCACGTTAGTTCCGGAATAATGCCTTTTTTAATCAGGGACGGCAGTGCTGTATTGCCTTCCTTTGTGCAGAGTGAAGCCTCGTAGACCTGGGAATGGATGTCGCCGGTAAATAGAATAATAAGCGCCAGTATGAATAGAGATGGCAGAGACAGGTGTTTTCTCATATTTGATACCTCCAGGTTCCGGGGCTGCTATGATTTAGGGGAATGATGAATAGCGTATCTTTGGACGGGGGATTTGTCAAACGATAAAATGGGATTGGTCAGGAATGAAGAGGAGGATTATTTCAGGAGTGCATTTCTTATTTCCTGTATTGAATAGCCATTGATTGAGCCTTCCCAGCAATCAAGATAAAGGAGGCAGGAAGAATCAACTTCGTAATGAAGATCCAGGGAAAGCGTGCCTTCTATATCCCCCTCAATCTGCAGGGTGCCGGTAAAATCAAAGCTTGATACGGAACCCTGGAGACCAGATAACCGGGCATGAATGGTTCCATCGAAGACCGTACCGTCATCCGAAGCGGAACAATTATCCAGGGTGAGTGTGATGGATGCGTCCCAGGTCGTGCCGGTGTAGGGGACGAAGGAATCACCGGTCATGGTCAGGCATGTTGAGGAGGAGTCTGCTTCGATGGACATTCCTGAAACTGTGTCGATTGTTTCAGGTGCGATGGTAAGGGCCCCGTTATCGGAATTGAAATTCATGAGAACGAATTCGGTGAAAACATCGGCCGTATCTTCAACGCTCAGCCTCGCATGGGAATCCATGCCGTTGATCAGGTCCTCGCACCCTGTGATGGCAAGGGCTGATATGATGAGTACTGTAAAAAAACATATCCTTTTCATATTTTGCATCCTTAATTCTGAGAATAAAAAAAAGTGCTGTCATGCCATTACTTGGGGGGTAATGTACGCATGACAGCACGTTTATGCAAGAATAAATTGCAATAATAGCCTCGTATTTTAATAAAGATCCTGAATTGTAATGCCGTTGATTGTGCCTTCCCAGTCGACACAGTCCCAGGTCTTGAGACATTCTTCCAGGTTGTAGACGATGTCGATATCGAATTCCTCGCCGGGAACCGCCGTTACATTAAATGTGCCTGTTACATGGACCTGGTAAACGATGCCGATGCGCGAGCCCGATATTTCCGTAAGGAAATTTCCGTCGATAGAAGGACAGTTGGTGAAGGAACTCTGTACGGTAAGGGTCCACCAGTCGGAATTGAAGAGATCATATGCGGACTGAATGACCTGCAGGTCGAAATTTACGCCCGTGGACCAGGTCACACAGCCGAATGTTCCGTTCAGTGATGTATTGTCCAGCAGGGTCCAGGGATTAAGAACGGCATTGCGAATGAGCTGCATAAGGGCATCCACTGATCCCTGGGTAGCGCCGCTGAGACCCAGGTCTACGATATCCTTTATGGGGTTCTCTACCCAGAAAGCGCTGCCCTGTTCATTGAGCGTATCGACGATGCACCGGTTGGTATTGTAGTAATAGGTCTGGGCGAATTCCTGCCCTGAGGTCCTGAAGGCATCATCGAATATGAGAAGAGCCGTGCGGGCCTGTCCCTCATCGCTGCTGACGGCGTCGCTGAAGCAGCCCGTTGAAGAAAGAAGAGGGAGAAAGCTGAGTATCAGAAGAAAATTTTTAAATCTCATGGTATTTCTCCATTGATATATGGTTTTGTATGTAGTATCGATTCGCAGGTTATATGGTTTACTATATTCCCTGCTTTCACAAACTAAGAATGGGGAAAGTGCAAAAACGAGGAAAAAAAATGAGGGGTTTATATTTTTTTTCTGAGCAGGGGGGCTGCACCCCCTGTCATCGATTATTCAGGTTACTGGCGGGGACCGGACCAGTCCAGGCGGTATCTGATGCCAGCCTGGAAAAGCAGGGTATGTACAGGCCCGGAAGATTCAAGCAGCATGCCATAGGTTATGGCCGTTTCAGCGTAAAGTCCTTCATAGACATGGTAGCCTAAAACCAGTTCTGAGCCCAGGGCCGGGTCCAGGGCATGCCTGACGGAATTATCATCCATGTCGAATCCGTGACCATAGGCATGGTAGAAACGCAGATAGGCGGCTCCCAGGGAAATCCGGGGAATCACATAAAAATGCCGGTAAAAAGGGATATGATATCCGGCAGAGAACAGGAAGGGGAACATATAGAACCTGTCCGAATCATTGTCTCTTCCATGGGAAATAAAGAAACCCGTGTCAAATCCCAGTATCAGTTCCGGGGGAAGATTTACCACGGCCAGTTGTATGTCCGAGAGGGTTATTCCGGCTTGCAGGCCGACGCCGGTCCTTACCAGATCATGGAGTTTTCCCAGGGGCTGGAATATGCTGAAGTATGCGTGTGTATCAATGGCACATGAGTGTTTTTTTACAGTTTTCGTCTTTCTGCCGTTGCCGGCTGTTTTTTTGCTGTGCTTCCGAATGTCCGCAATAATTTTTTCCGTCAGTGTATTAACGGTTTTTCTTGTTTTTTTGATATTTGCGTATGATTCATTATATTCCGATATTATTTTTTCATCGGTAACGCTCAGTACCCGCATGGTAATGGTATAAGGGCGGTTTCCCGATACGGTGCCGTAAACAACATACCGGGCCGACAGGGAACGCCCGGCCAGTACCGCACAGGAACTGTCATTACACCCGTATTCCCGCAGTTCCTTCAGGTCTTCCTTGGCATTGATCTGTTCACGTTCCAGAACGAACATGTCTTTTTCGCCGTGCAGCTTCATTTCCACATAATTTCTCACCATGTTGCTGTAGGACTGCGGGGCTTTTACGGGATTGAACTGGAGGACTGCAACGCGTTTTTTTTCTGCTGCATGGGCATGCATGGATATGAGACATGTGAGGCAAAGGATGGAAACTGCCGTGCAGGAAATAAGCAGGTTCATTATGCGGTGATATGATAATCTTTTCACTGGCAGGCTTTTATCATTAAATAATCTTCCAGCGGCAGATTACTCCTATATCAGTGTTTATGTCAAGATAAAGTGGAATTTTAAGGCGTTCCTGTTATTTGCCCTTTAATGGCGGAAGGCGCCGGCAGATGCGGTCTACGGCCCGGTCCAGGTCACTCAGAGAAGATATCTGTTCTTCCGTGATGAAGATCATCTGTGATGTCCTGGCGTTGATAATTTTGATAAAGATATGAATCGATTCGTCGGGCTTTTCGATGCTGCCAAAGAGGGCCCAGGGTGTACCTTTGATTATGGTATTTTCGGCGATGCGGGAATAGGACGCGTTATGAAGCCTGTTCAGTTTTTCGTGAATTCTGGTCGCCACAAGCCTGCCTGTTTCCCTGCCAAGGCTGGAACTGGTGAAGGGTTTTATGGTAACTGTATATGACAGGGGGACCGCGGGAGTTTTGCTTCCGGAAGCACCGATGTATATGACTGTGACCACGGGTATACTTATCGCGAGAGCGGCAGTAATTTTAACAAAGGTCAGGGGGATGCCGGTTTTTTTTACGAGGAAGTACAGGCCTGTAATGATGGCCGAGATGAGGGTGTACCGTGATGTTTTTTCCACCACCGATGAGTAGATAGGGCCCATCCGGCGGGCCATACGCTCCTGTATTTCGCCGGTTACCGGCATGGCAAGGTTGTAATGACCCAGCAGTTGCTGCAATTTCTGTTTTTTAGGTTTTTTATTTCTCATAGGAGATCACCTATTTCCCTGATTCCCTTTTCCTTCAGACTGGATATGACACGGTTCTCCACCTGCTTATACCTGTATTCAGCCTGCCATCGCGTCATATCGAGATATCTGCCGGCCTCTTTAAAAGAAAAGTTATGGATAGCCACCAGCTCGAATAAATTTTTTTCCTTTTCACTGTTGTAGATGGTCCTGTCTTCCAGTACTTCTTTTATGATTATACGGCTGTCCTGAAACGTATCCTCATCTGAAATAGAAACTGTATCGGACAACCCGTCAATATCATCGGCATTGCTCCTGGCCGTGGCTTTTTTGTTGTAATAGTTGGTTATCTCGAACCGGACTGCCGTCATGAGCCATTTTTTCTTATCCCTGATATCCTGGAAGTGATTGAAGAAGCGGATGAATACCTCCTGGCAGATATCCTCGGCATCATCAATGCTTCCCACCCTTGATACAAGAACGCTGCATACGAGGGGATAATACTGGCTATAGCATTTTCTGAACTCACGATTTTTTTTTGCTTCCAGCATGGTATTGAGCTGTGTTCCCCCAATTGTATAGAATGAATAAACCGCTGAAAAGAGGAAAAAATTTTTATTATTACGGTAAATCGGCATATTCATTTTTTTTCCATTGACAGGGACCGGGCCGATCGGATTATTAAAACGGTCCCTGTATTCATTATTATCAGCATTCGCCCTGTCATATTTAAGGAAAATAAAATTAAATAGCAGAAAATATTTGCATATTTGCCGCGCCTCTTTTAGGGTGACTTATATTATCGGCACATATTTGCCATCTGATTTTTTGAATAGATCGACCGGCATAAAGAATCGAGTGGAAGGATAAAATGGCTTCAATTGATAAACATCTTGAAACGAAGGAAAGAATACTTCAGGCTGCGAAGGAAGAGTTTTCCGATAAGGGTTTCGACGGCGCCAGAATGGGCGCCATTGCCAAACGTGCCAGCGCCAACCAGGCACTGCTTCATTATTATTTTGATACGAAAGAAAAGCTTTATGAAGAGGTGCTGCATCATTATTATTTCCTCGAGGACGAACAGCTCATACGGAAAGAGATGGAAGGATGGTCTCTTTCCCCCGAGGAAACGCTGTATATGGGTATTTATCTCCTCGTCAACCTTCCCCTGGGAGCCTTTGATCCCGATTTTATCAGAATAATATCCCGCGAGGTTGCCGAGGGACGGAATAACCTGAAAAACCTCATGAGCAAATATTTTTATCCGAGAATTTCCAGTTTTGTGGAAGTCATTCAGTACGGTGTTGACCAGGGTGTCTTTGAAACCGAAAATACCTACATGGTAATAATGCAGATGGTTTCATTTATCATTGTTTATGAGAACCAGAGGGAAATCGCTAAAAATCTTGATTTCCCCTGGGTGGAATTTCTTTTCAGCGAGCACTCCAAGGAGCAGATGTTTCAATTTCTTTTAAAGCACACCTTTAAGGGTCTGACCCCGGTAGGGAAGGTGGTGAAGATACCGGAAATATCCGATGAGAAGATGCAACAGCTCGATAAAATTATAGCCCAAATAGGCTTCCTTCATTCGAAAAGAGTGAAATCCGGACCTGACAACGCCGAGTAATATAAAACGGAAATCCCGACAGCAAAATGCCCCTGGAAGAAGGGGCATCTTTTATAAATTCAAATATTTATAGTGTTTTTATTTTACTCCGCGTTTCTTGATGATTATGGTGACAGAAACATCGGGCAGAGGTTTTGCTTCGAGACTGATAATTTCAGGAGGAGCTATGACCTTGCATCGAATTGTAGTGTTCTGGCTGATATTCTGCAGGAAGATGGGGGTCGTGGTGAGGTATATTTCCTCGTTGGAGTTTTTTTCCGTGGCGAGCATTACCTGCAGCTTTTCAGGCGTAACCTCCACCGATAGAATATCGAGCCCCGCCGGGAGAGCGCCGACCAATTGAGGTTTGATTATGACATCCTGCTGCACAAAGGAATAGAGGTCCACGTCAAAATTTGACGGTTGGGCATCGATGAGGTTGATATTGTGGTGCAGGTTGATGATGTTCCTGGCCACGGAAATCGTCACTTTTCCCGGTTTTGACTGCTTCAGGTCCACGGTGGCCTTCAGTTCCTCGGGCCTCACCAGGTTTATCTCCGAGGCCGGTCCTGAGATTTTTATACGTGCAATAATGGGTTTATCGCCGGAAATGATCATTTTATCGGCAAGCCGGTACTCTATGGGAATGGTAGTGACCAGTTCCTTGGTCTGGCTCACCGTGGCCATAATGGACAGCCATAAAATAAAGGCCAGCAGAAGGGACAGAGCCCCTTCCAGTACGAGAGACATCTTTTTGCCCTGGGTCTGCTGAAGGGGGGTGAATCCGCCGGCTGTTTTCCAGTGTTCTTCGATGCGGTCCTGCAGTTCTTTTTCATTTTCCACCAGTTCCACCTGGCCTTCATGAAAAAGGGAGATGACACCCCGTTCCTCGGACACGGTGATTATGAGTGCATCGGTAGCCTCCGAGAGTCCCAGGGATGCGTGGTGCCGCGTGCCGAATTCATTGTTGTAGCGCGTCGATGTGGAGAGAGGAAGGCGCAGGCCGAATGTGGTTATTTCACCGTTTTCAATTACCATGGCGCCGTCATGGCCCGGCGAGTGGTTGTCAAAGATGCTTAGTATGAGGGGAACGCTGGGCCTGCCATTCATGTGAATCCCGCCCGAAACCTTCGAATTGATGGAATCCCTGCCGGGAAGAATGATGATGGCTCCCAGCTTGCCGGCCGCCATCTGGAATACCGATTCACAGATTAGCAGCGATAGATGGTTCCCCTCGGAGAGAGTTTTTCGGATTTTCAGGGTCGATGCTGTTCTTTCGAATATTTTCCTTATCTCGGGCTGAAAGATGATGATAAGGGCGATGAGCGCAATATTGCTCACATTGTTGAACAGCCAGGAAAGACCGCTGAAACTGAAAAGGCGCGCCATGGAGTAGATGAAGAGGATTACCCCGATCCCCATGCCGATTCTCCATGATCCCGAGCTCTTCAGCGTCCTGTACAGGATGAGAACCATGAGCGCCATGATGGGGACGTCAAAGAAGGTCCTCCAGTCAATGAAACTGATTATGATATTAATGTACTGTGATAGTATATGCATGGCGTTTATCAACAAGGTACAACATCAGTGTGGTCAAGAAATTTTTCAACAGTATTTTTATTCCAGGGATGTTTTAAGGTGTTTATTTTTCGCGATTGACATGGTGATCTATAGGGATATACATATTGCAATTAATAATGGCGGTATTGTTTGTTGCATCGGGAGGTTTCTGACATGAAAATAAAGAATATTCTCACGGTACTGGGCAACGGGGATCTGATGCGCATGATCCCCTTCCTTGGAGACTGGAAAGCCTTCGTCCGGTGGCAGTTTTTATACGCAGTCATAGAAAGCGGGCTCCTGGATATTCTGGACAGGGGGCTTACACGAGATGAGATCATGGAGGAATCGGGTGTTCGGCGTGCCGATATCCTTGACGCGCTTCTTGATCTGGGATGCGCGCTGCGTGAACTTTCTCTAAAAAAAGGTCGTTATTACGTAAAGGGAAAACGTCTCAAGAATCTTCTGGGAGGGAAAGGTGACTGCAACCGGGCCCTCATCGAAGCGGGCTCCACCTATTACAGTGACATTTACCGGAAGGCGGGAAATCGGCTTCGCGGTGAGGGGAACGGTCCCTACCTGGAAGAGGCCGGGCCCATAATCGCTCGATGGGGAAAGCTGCTGGAACCGATGATAAAGACTTTTGTCGTGCAAACCTTTACCGGGAGAGGGGAACTTAAAACACTTGATGTGGGCTGCGGCTCGGGGAATAACCTGAAACTGGCTCATTCGGTCAATGAGGGTGTTTACGGCATGGGCATCGATTATGATGAAAACGTAGTAAGTCAGGCCGCGGCAAATATGAGAGACTGGCGGATGGACAATCAATTTGCTGTCACGGGGGGTGATATCCGCACGCCGTCCACAGAGCTTGGCCATGAATACGATATAATAACAATGTATAATGTTGTTTATTATTTCACTGTTGAAGAACGAAAACAGGTGTTCAGTAACATCCGGGCCATGCTCCGGGAGAACGGTGAGCTGGCTATTGTAAATTCATTCAATACCAGAAAAAACGGCTGGGGAACTTCCAATCTTAATATGGCCGTTACATCCATACAGGGATGCTATCCGCTTCCCCGTCTGGACGAGACGCATCGGTTTCTTGAGGAAGCGGGCTTTAATAGGATAACGGTTGAGCAGCTTGTTCCAGGCGACGCCTTCTATGGCATAACAGCAAAATAGATGATGGTCAGGTTGTATCAAAGGGGGTTAGAGCCTCATAATCAGATAAACAGGATTGAACCCAAATCTATAGCGGTTTCACCGGAAAGGTATATGATTTTTTTCCCCGTGTTCTCAATAAATGATACAATCTGGTCCTCGTCGGGGTGACTGCGCAGTGTTCCCGTCAGATATACCGTATTTCCCGCGGTGCCCGAGGCCCCTCCAAGAAAACCATAACGGTAACCGGGGAGGGTGACATGGCCCGGGTTTATGAGAAGCGAAGTGATACCCGCCTTTTCAGCCTCGGCATGAATGGAACGGTCAGCCGTAATAATATGATCCTCATCGACAATGAGCGTGGAACATCGTGAGTAGCCCTGTTTAACATTATGGAGTGTGATTTTCTGGTCTGCCAGGTATTCTTTGATGCGAGGCTCTGTCCCCTCAATGCGGTGGAATGCCGCTTTTCCCGTACAGGCAATATTATAAGGTATATCTTCCGGATATGCCGGTCCCGGGACGGTTTCACACAGGGTGATGCGGCCATATTTGCCCAGTTCATGCAGAAACGACGGGGTCAGAGCCCTGTGGCAGAAGATATTCCCATTGTGTGTAAATATCTGAATGTCGGGATGCCCTGAGATGGGGCGGGAAACGCCGTCAAAATGCGGAACAGTCAGGGCTCTGACCCCCAGTTTTTTCAAATTATGAACTATTACTGCCGGTGTATCAGGATTTATTAATGCTGTTTTCATCAAGAGAGCCTTGTATATTAAATTACATATTAAAATACAATCTTTTTAAAAACCTATAAATAAAAAAACCTTGTCATTATATGGAAGGTTCATTGTATATTATAGTACATATATTTGTCGTCAATTCTTTCAATAAAAGAGATTCTATGCATGAAAAATCGTATATATACAGAATATAAACATATACTGACATTTATACTTTTGCTTTCGTTTTTGATTGCTGGGCCGGGCTGTGGTGGCGGAGAGAAAATCACCTATACCGATGTGTCGATTGAACACGATTATCTCGGGGGTGACTACGAAATATTTTTCCCCGATACGAGCACCGATGTCAACCTTACCTATACGCTTAATCTGGGGTTAGACCCCAAGGATGTATTTTTTATTTTCACCAATACATCGGAGAGCAATTACGCCCTGCCGCAGCTTCTTGAAAACACCGTTTCCGGAAGGAGCGCCGACGAGGATGAACCGGCACTTTTAACGGTTCCCGAAAGTGCGGATCAAACCGTGCCCGTACTGCAGCGGGGCAAGCCGCAAATATCGGACTTTAACCGGAATGCGCTTTTAAACACCGATTCACTGTCCAGAAATATCTACGAACCGCTGGAAGATCCCATGCCTTCTAATGACACGCTAGGTGGGACCGGCACCTTTTATCTTGGTCTTTCCAGTTCCGGTTCATCCGTAAGCGCCAGCTGCCGCTACGTATCAGGTCTAATCGCCGGGAAAACGCTTAACATATGGGTTGCCAACGACTGTCTGTCCCCTTCAGGGACTAAATCCAGACTGGTGACCGATGCCATGGTTGCTGAACTGGCCAAGGTTTTTCTAAAGGACGGTGTCGATGATATCTATACCTGGGTCACGGATATTTTCGGCGATGAATGGGGCACGCCTCCCTTTACTAACCTCATCGATGATAACAATGAAATCACTATTCTGCTCTATGATATTGACAATGATAATACTACGCCCCTGACTGAGGGGGGAGTGGCGGGATATTTTTATGCCAAGGATAATTTTAAGAGCAGCTACTATTCGGGTTCCAACCAGAGAATCATGTTCTATCTCGATGCCGTTATGTTCGCTAATGGTGACGGAACAGATGGAACTGATTGGGACGTTTCCGACCCGTCACCGGGCGATATTGTGTCT
Source organism: Spirochaetae bacterium HGW-Spirochaetae-1 (assembly GCA_002839375.1). Lineage (NCBI taxonomy): Bacteria > Pseudomonadati > Spirochaetota > Spirochaetae bacterium HGW-Spirochaetae-1. The sequence continues at coordinate 122,898 of PGXY01000002.1, forward strand.
ACTTTAGCCCATGAATTTCAGCATATGATCCACTTCTACCAGAAGCAGATAAAGTATGAACTCACCACGGGCACTGAAACCTGGCTTGATGAGATGTGTTCCCTTGTAGCCGAAGATTTTATTACCATGAAACTGGGCGCGTTGAGCGGCGCGGAACAGGTGATCATCAAGGGGCCGCGCGGTGTTGATGGTGATACCACGGGACCAGGGCTGCCGTTTAATTATGATGGAAGGCTTCCCGCATATAATTACTATAATTATATCTCCCTGACGGACTGGCCCGATGATGATGCTTCCAATGAATTTTTTTTAATGAGCTATGCCATGAGCTATGCCTTCGGTGCCTACCTGGCCCGTAATTACGGCGGGGCGGAGTTCTTTCGGAATATTGTGCAATGTGCTTATACGGATTATCGTGCCGTGGAGTATGCCGCGGGTGTAATGGGGCATGATGATAATTTTACCACCATCCTCCGAAACTGGGGTGTAGCCAACCTGCTTTCGGATAAAACAACGGTTCCACAGTATGAGTATAACAGCGGCACTGACGGTTTCATTGCTGATTCCCTGGGATATGTCCTGGGTTCAATCAATCTGAGAAATTATTATCCTACTCCCTTCATTTGGCCCTATCTGCCTTCCTCTTCTTCCATGTATCCCGTATCCAATTTCCTTTATATTGCCGGTGATAATATACAGGGAGCCAACACCTGGACCCTCCAGATGCGGAAGCCGGTTCGGCTTACGGTGCTGGTGAGATAACAGGATAATACAGAACGTGTTATATCGGGATATTCATGACAGGGTATTACGCTTTCTCGAAGAAAGCAAGCCTCGCTATCTTCACATACTGGAGGAGATGGTATCCATCAATTCCTGGACTGAAAACCGTGAAGGGGTCAGAGCCCTGGGTGAATACACGGCTGATCTCTTTGCCGGTCTGGGATTTACCCCGGAGTTTGTTCCTTCCCGGAATCCCCTTTACGGCAGTCACGTGATACTCACCAGGAAAGGTTCGGGCAGGGCATCCATATCGTGCGTGTCTCACCTTGATACGGTTTTTCCCCCCGGGGAAGAGCAGAGTCATGATTTTCATTTTCGCCTCGAAGGCGACAGTGCCTCGGGACCGGGGACCAGCGATATCAAGGGCGGGACCCTGGTAATGTTCATGATGCTCGAATCCCTCAGTCATGAAGTTCCTTCACTGTTTGAGTCCGTGAACTGGAAGCTGTTTTTCGACGCCTCGGAAGAGACCACATCCGATGATTTCGGCACGTTCTGTCTCGACAATATGGATGCCGGTACCCTGGCATGTCTCATCTTTGAGGCCGATGGCGGCCGCATCGATGAATTCTCCCTGGTTACCTCGCGCAAGGGCAGGGCCGTTTTCACCATTGAATCTTTTGGCAGGGCGGCCCATGCCGGTTCGGCGCATAAAAGCGGCGCCAATGCCATCGTGCATCTCTGCGGAATTATAGAAAGGGCCGCGGCCCTGACGGATTATGAAAGAGGAATCACCGTGAATGTGGGCATGATCTCGGGAGGTATGGCCCTCAACCGTGTCCCCGATTATGCAGCAGCGCAGGTTGAGATGCGGGCCCATGACGAATCTGTGTTCAGGGAGTCCGTGGACGCCATGATGTCCCTGGCGGGCTCTGACCCTTCCGGGGGAAAAAGCCTTTCATGCACGGCAAAGATCAGCCTGGATCGCCGGGTTCCGTCATGGCCGGGAAATGAAAGAACGGATCATCTCTTTTCGGTCTGGGAGGAGGCTGCTTCTGTCGCGGGGATGCGGATCGTTCCTGAACAGCGAGGGGGCCTCAGTGACGGGAACTGGCTCTGGCATCGCGTGCCTGCAATCGACGGCCTGGGACCCCTGGGCGGCAATGAGCACTGTTCAGGAGGCCCCGGTAAAGACCGTATCGGGCAGGAATTTGTCATCACCGGTTCCCTGGCGCCCAAGGCGGCCTTAAATGCCCTGGCCCTGGTTATTTTGCTGCAGTCATCATCTGCGGGGTCAGAGCCCCCGGCATAGTAAATATCGGGGCGCCGGAAATATCATGCTCTGATTTGCCCGGCCTTTTTTGCTCACCACCGGTTTCTGACTTCCTCGGCAAATCCGGGAAAGCGTTCCAGGGCTATCACCGTCCCGTTATCGAGCGTCACAGTGCCGGTGTACCAGCCGAATACCTGGTGCTGTATCGATGAAATAAGGCCCAGGTTGAAATAGCTTTCCCTGTCCAGGGCCGGCTCAAAATCAAGTTCAAAGCGGCCGTCATTACTGGTGAATTTCCAGGGCTTCATGAAATCATTAGCGTCGAAGTGGAAGGTGACCTGGTTCAGCTTGTGACCTTTTCCCTCATAAAAGAGGATGTTTTCCGAAGCGGGGCTTCTGTCGCTGAAACCGTACCCGATGTTCCATCCCAGGGACTTGCCGTTGACAGTGCCCGAGGCCGAGCCCCAGTACCAGGTGTTTTTGTATGTCCAGTTGCCGCGGCCCCAGTCGAGGCAGCCGAAGGAGTTGGTCGGCGAGAAGGTGAATATCCTGGTGCCCATGGTGACCGTTCCTTCGGCGGGCATGCAGTTGATTTTCTGGTTATAATAGAAGGCCTTTCGATTTTCGGCCCATGACGTGGCGATGACCATGCTGTCCATGTCCGGGTCCTGTTGAAGGACCAGGCGGGCCTTTAGTCCCCGGTCGCCGTAGGGCGATTCAAAGGACGGCACATCAACGGATATGATTCTTTTATTGTCCCTGATCCCGAATTCCACGGTCATTTTTTTATCACTGAAATAGAGGTCGCCGCTTTTCGACGACGGAGGGAATCCCATGCGGCCCCGTGTCATGAGCCGGATGGTGTCGAGCTGTTTATAGGTACCGGCTTTGAAATCAACCCAGCATACGGCGACCAGCGCGGCAAAGCTCAGGTCAGACATGGTAACGGTGAGACCGTATCCGCCATCCTGGGAAATCACGGCATAATAGTCCCATTCCTTGATGCGGTGCCACGGTGCCCTGACTTTACGGCGGTCATAGTTCCACCAGGGTTTGCGTGCCCAGCCTTCGCCGGTCAGTGTGCCGTCATCTTTCAGCAGTTCCAGTGGGCCCGTTATTTCTTTCTGCATGAATATCTCCTTAATAATTTAATGAATGTCAGGGAACAACCTCAAGTCCTATCAGGAGCACATCATCCTCGAAGGGATTGTCTCCCCGGTGCTGCTGCAGTTCACTGTATATGCCGTCGACAAATTCCTTTACGGGTTTTTTCCCGTATACCGGGAGGATGTCCGGCATGGTATCTTCAAACTGCCGGAAGTTCCTGTCTACGGCCTCGGTAAGACCGTCGGTATACAGGAGTATCTTGTCGCCTTCCATGAGATTGATGGTAATTTCTTCGCAGTTGATTTCTCTTTCATATCCCAGGAGAGTCCCTTTCGAGATCAGACGGGATATTTCACCATGGCGTATAAGAAAAGGGTATGTATGCCCGGCCCTGGCATACCGGAGTGTCCTGTCATTGTTATTGTAGATGCAGTAGAAGGCCGTGAGGAAATTGTCGCCCATGTATCCCGTTATGTTGTTATTGATATACCTGAGAAGGTCGGCTGGATCGAGCCTGATAACGCCGGCCGTGTCGAGCAGCGTCTTCAGCATCCCCGTTATGAGAGCGGCGGGCACACCGTGGCCTGAAACATCACTGATGAAGATGCCCAGCATGTCACGGTCCCGGAGTTTTATGAAATCAAAAAAATCACCGCCCAGCTCTGCCATGGACCGGTAAACGGCATGAATTTTAACGCCGTCAACAACGGGCATGGTTCGCGGAATTATACTGCTCTGAATCTTCTGGGCCAGGATCAGCTCCTTTTCCATGATATCGTTTTTCTGGGCCAGCTCCTGCTTCTCCCTGATGTCGTGTCCCACGATGACAGTTCCCACATGCTCGTCGAATTCATCGGTTATTAACGAGGAAGAAATATTGACGGGGATATCTCCGTGGGACCTTCTTTTTATTTTCAGTTCGATATTTGTCATGGCGCCGGTCCTGTTGTCGACGGGGAAGATGTCCCTGCCGGTGATGGAGTGGAAGGGCTTTCCTGTCAGTTCTCGGGAGGTGTAGCCCAGGGTGTTTAATACCTGTTCATTGAAAAGCACAATATTGCCGTATTTGTCCAGAAGAAAGACCAGGTCCATCATCTGGGATATTATTTTTTCCGAGGCGATTTTGGAGCTGAGCATGAGGAGGCGGTATTTACCGATGGCATACCAGATGCCGGCAAGGCCGCCCACGAAGGAGAGGTGCCCTACAACGGGGAGTTTTAGGCCCATCAAAACCGAAATGATATTGAACGTGTAGACTATCACCATGGTGCTCATGAGGGAGACTATGACTATCTTCGCCTGTTTTTTCTTTCGTATCGATTTGACTTCCAGCAGGTATTTAAGGCTTATACCGGCGGCGGCGGTCATACACAGGCCGTTGTAGATCATGTAAGCGCGGTACCACGGTGAGGTGCTGTCCTGCACTTCCAGGATCATGTCCTGCTCCCATATGAAATCCCCGGTGAACAGCACGCCCGTCATAGAGCGGATGAGAAAGAGGACCACGGGAGTGTAGAGGAGGATAAAGAACCATTTTTTCTTCGTCAGGGTTTGCTGTTTTGTAAATATAAGGATGAAATGAAGGAAAACTCCCGGGATGGCGGTCCACCCGATGGATGAGATCCTGTACCAGAACATGGCCGTTTCGCGGTCGCGGGCCATGTAGATAAATGTGTAGCCGAAGGACCAGATGGCGAAGCAGATGATGATGACAAAGAAGAGGCGGTTGAGCATAAGTCGGGGGTTGAGCCTCAGGACGTATATCCCGAAGTAGAGACCCGCTATGCAGGAGAAAAAAGCGAATAGTGACAGGTAAAACATATCCGACTGTTTGCCCTGTTCCTTTACCGGTTTATCTGGTTTTTATTGTCCTGTATGTCCACGGCGTACTGCTGCGGCGCTTTTTTGCCGGCCACCTCATAGGCCGAAATGGCGTAGTTCTTTGCCTGCCGGCAACCATCTATGACCTGGCGATAATGCTGTGATGAATTCAATTTTTTCGCGTCGTTAAGGTTCTGGCTCGCCATAATAAAATATTTCTCGATCTTTTTGTTGTCCACGAAATCTACCAGTTCCACGCCTATATCATCGATGATTTTCGCCGTTCTGTCGATATAGATCCCTGCCAGGTCCCGGTAAATGGCATACTGCAGTTTCAGGTAGCCGTTATAAAGCTCGATAGCTTCGGTGTACCTGGTTTGTATGTATTTTACCTTGGCGAGTTTTATTTTTTTTTCACCTTCCTGGAAGTCCTGTTTTATTTTTTCCGTGCCGAAATTCAGGACCGCTATTTCAAGGGTTTTGATCTCCTTTTCACACCGCTCTCGGAGGGTCCGGGCGTCGCTGAGGTCGCTGGCCTTCAGATCAAAACTGATGAGCAGGAGTATCGTAAAAATAGATAAAAGAAAAACCGCTGATTTTATGAGAGTTACATAAAAACCTGTCTTTTTCATTGTGGTGTTCTCCCCGGTGATATTTGCAATTATTATGATGATATTTCCGGCGAACTGTCAATTCTATTATTACAGAATTCACCGCTTTCATGGAATATGACGGACTTTGCCTGCCCGTGTTCTATTTATTATTGTCCTTCACTATATACCTGAAAAGGCAATGATCTTTGCCTGTTTTAAAGCGCTGCTCCAACTCCAGTTTTACATGGGGATTATACCCGTCCAGGATAGCAAAATCTGCATATTTACAGTAGATGTTCGCGTATTCCTCAAGGCCCCATTCCCGGGCAGCGGCATGGAAGGAGCAGGTGGTAACGGGGGCCAGGAGGTCGGCATTATCCAGGTAAGGCTTCACGGGGAAATTTGCTCCGTCAATATCGGTGTAGATAAGCCAGTTCTTGAAGGAGAGCGGTTTGCCCAGGGCCGTGACACGCTGTGCTATCCGACGGCCCCTTTCCCTGCCGAAATTTTCAACGGCTTCGCGGATCAGTTTCTCCCCTTCATCGGGACCAAGTCTTTCGATTATCACTTTACTCATGGAGGCAAAGAGCTGGGCCGTCAGTCCAAATCCCGGTGTCTGATATTTTTTTCCAATGAGCTTTCTCCTGAAAAGGACATCCTTCAGATATCCCATGCTCAGACCCTTTTTCTTTTCTCTTTGAAGATCATCCACGATATTTCCTCCACTGGGATTGATTTTTTATTCAGGCAATATATTTAAATATGGATTGCGCCAGTTCATTGATGAGCCTGTCTTCATCACTCCGGTAATTGAAAAATTTGATTGAGTGTACCAGGTAGGCGATTGAGCCATGGATTATTTTTGCAGCCATATCGATATCCTCAATACCCAGGGGACGGCTTTTGCGAAATTGAATAAGAATATTTTTAATATACTGGAGTTCGCGTTTTTCGGCTGCGTCATAGATTTTGGCGATGTCCGCATCGGTAAAGCGCAGGGCGATGGTCTGGGCATGGAACCGCAGGTCGATGTCAAAGCTGCGGAAAACATTTTTAAGGTACTGATAGAGGGTTTCTTTAATATCGTGCTCCTCGCCGGTATACCGGAATTCAATGGCATCCGATAAAATATGGGCTGAAACGGTATTGATAAAGCTCTCCAACACCTCCAGGTACAGGGTGCGTTTGTCCGGGAAATAGCTATAGAAACTGCCAATGGACACACCGGCCTTTTCCACGATTTCATTGGAGCTTGTCCCATGAAGACCCTTTTCGGAAAAGAGGAGCCTGGCAGCCTCCATTATTCTTTGTTTCATCTCTATACTTCTTTTTTGCCTTGGTTCTCTTGTATTCTTATTATGAATGCGGGGCATAAACGAGTCTCCCTGAAAATAAATAATATGAGTATTAGCTCATATTATGCTTGACAATATGAGTTAATATTCGTATTTTAATGTATATCGGTCAGTTGTCAAGCTGAGTATATAATTAATATCACCTTTACTAAACCGGGGCTCTGACCCCGGATTTCAAATCAGCAGGGGAGGCAGGGCTATGGCGGATAATAAGAACGGGTCATTTTTAAGCAGAAAGTCCTTTATTAAAAAATCGGCACTCATCGCAGCTTCAGCGGCCCTGCCGGGTCTTTTGGCCTGCGGCAGGAATGGAACATCATATTCAACAAAAACGCCGGACTTTTCAGGCTTCGACCGTCTCATGGCGGGGAAAAGGGAGCGTCTTGCCGTAGCTGACCGGGGTTCCATGCTGCTTCTGAAAAACGGTATTATCGTGGACGGTTCCGGTGCCGGGGCCTACAGGGGGGATCTCCTTATTTCGGGAAATAGAATTGAAATGGTGACGGCCAAAGACCTGGATTTCCGGGGTCAGAGCCTTGACTGTACCGGCATGGTTATAGCACCGGGATTTATCGATATGCATGCCCACCAGGACTTTGTGTTTCCGGTAAAAAATGCCGATCGTCATTTCATTCCTTATATCAGGCAGGGAGTGACCACCTTTTTTTGCGGCAACTGCGGTTTCAGCGCGGCAGGATTTAAAAAGAAGAGCCCCTTCAAATCGAAGATCGAAGGATTCACGAAGCTTTTTTCCGGCAGCGAATATACCTTTGCGTGGGAATCCATGGATGAGTATCAAAGATATCTGCGGGGGAAGGGGACTCTGCAGAATATGCTGATGCTGGCCGGTGATGGTACGACCAGGATATCCCTCCAGGGCTACAGTCCCCGGGCCATGACGAGCGCCATGAAGAAGGAATATCTCTATCTCATGGAAGAGGCCATGGAGCAGGGGGCCAGGGGAGCATCCCTGGGGCTCCAGTATGAGCCGGGCATCTTTGCCACTGATGAAGATCTCTATGACCTGGCCAGGCTTGTTAAAAAGCATGACAAGGTGCTCACGGTTCATATGAAGGCCTATTCGGCCCTGTCGCCCACCTATCCCCTCAATCCCTTTGGCGAGTCACATAACCTCATAGCCCTGAAGGAGATGCTGAAAATAGCCGGGGACACGGGAGTGCGCCTCCAGGCCTCGCATCTCATATTCGTGGGAGAAAAATCCTTTGATACCTGCTCTCGGGCCCTGGAACTCATTGATGAGGCCCGGTCAAAAGGCACGGACGTGATGTTCGATACCTATGCCTACAATTGCGGAATATCCAAGATTAATGTTTTTATGCCCAAGTGGTTTCTCGAAAAAACACCTGCCGCATTCACTGACAGGGGAGACCTGCTGCGGCTCAGGGCGGAACTGGAGCTCATAACCTTTCTTCTCGGTTTCGGTATGGAGGATATAAGAATTACCAACGCGCTTGTTCCGGAATACAATGACTGCAACGGCATGTTCATTCACGAGATCGCTGAAAAAAAGAATATGAGCAGCTTTGAAGTATTTGTCGATCTGGCCAGGAAATCAGGGGGCGAGGCTCATGTGCTGAACAGCCGGTACAGCTCGCAGGAAAATGTCATGGATATGATGCGACATCCCCAGTCAATTTTTATGACCGATGCCACGGTGATGGGGGAAGGGGTGCAGAACCCCGCGGCTTTCGGCAATTTCCCCCGGTTCCTTCAGCTGGCCCGGGACTATGGCCATGTGTCACTGGAACAGGTTGTTCGCAAAATGACCGGGGCCTCGGCACAACAGTTTGGCCTTAAGGACAGGGGGCTGCTGAAAAAGGGATATGCCGCCGATATCACCGTGTTTGACTGGAAGAATATCGCCGATAACAATGTGGCAGGAAAAACCGATCAGTCCCCGCGGGGGATAGGCACGGTAATTGTAAACGGCACACCGGTTCTGAAAAACGGCATACCCGTGGTGAACCGTAAACCGGGGATGGTCCTGTAGACATTACGCTCCCGGCGGCCCGTATTGCAAATTATAATTCAGTATGCAGAGCCCATATTAAGATAATCCACCCATTACAGGGCCAGATGAAAGCCTTGTTTGGCATGACGGTCAAATCCCAGCTTATCATAAAAGGCATGGGCTTCGATTCTGTTTACGCTGCTGAGCAGTATTATTTTATAGCAATTTCGCATCCTGGCATGTTCGATCACGGCCTGCATGACTTCAAAGCCATGGCCCTGCCTGCGGAAACCGGGATGGGTAATAACATTTTCCACAACGGCATAGGGGCGGCCCTGGCGTGTGAGATTGGGTACAATTGCCAGCGAAGCCGATGCGATGACCATGCCGTCTTTTTCGATGATGTAACAGGTGAAGAAGTCACGGTTATTGATAATTCCGCCCCATGCCTTTTTCAAGACAGCCGGTTCGGGCTGTTTCTCTTTTGGATGCAGACAGGCATACAAGGCCATAAGTCCTGGAAGATCTTCTTCGGATATTTGTCTTGGCAGTAATTTCATCGTTTCCTGTTATAAGGCGCTCTGTCCCCACTGTCAAGCCATTGATTTTTGTCAAGATAAATAAAAAAAATTGAGTTTTTTTAGATTTAATTAATTGGTTAAAAAGTTAACTAAACATAGTAATTATTATTGACAACTTTTTGATTTTATTGTTTATTATAATTGATCGATTAGTTAATGTACATATCGATATTTATAATGTCGGGGATAAATTATGAGACGGATAATTTCCATTTCAGGAAAGTTCTTTGCATACATGGGAATCATGAGCGCCTGCATTTCAAGCGGTTGTATGCCTCCCGCTGCACAAATAAATTCTGCCGATAATCTTTCCCTGAAGGCCTACGCAACAGGAGATTTTGTCGACAGGATAACCGTCAGCTGGTCTGAAATGTCCGATGCTTCTCTGTACCGGATGTATCGCGCTGAAACTCCCGAAGGGCCCTATGAAAGTATCAAGGAATTTACTCCTTCCGATGATAGCGCCCGCATCGTAAACGCTGATCCCTATGTACCTATCCCCGTCGTGGAGGAACCCGAGGAAGAAGATAATGATGAAATCGATCCTGTGTACCTCAATTTTTCCTACACATCGGAAGAGGATCTGAGCAGCGGTAAATACATCGCGGCATTGCAGATTCCACAACTGCGTATCCTCATGGGTTCAGCCGATGAATCCACCGCTGACATCGATATAGTCGTATCCTTTCCCACACTGGTTACATGGGTTCCCACGACCTGGTCAGCCAGCTATACGCCGGGACTCATAGCCAGCGCCATCAACGACGCGGCGGGCCGGCAGATTTGCGACATCAGCGAGGACGGGAATCACCTGGAGTTCGTCAGCACCTGGGGACCCATCGTATTTAAAAATGAAAACAATACCCTTTCCTATACACCCATCGATTATTTCATAAAGGACGGTGTGGGCAGGAGTCAGGTTCTGGTTGTAAACAAGGACGGTTCCCAGGTTCTTGATGAAGATGATTTTACCGGCAGCTTTCCCGATTATTTTGGTGAAGAACCTGTTGAAGACCCCGCAGAAACCCACAAGATAAGGGAGTTCAACGAAGATTGCGTGTATTACTTTGATGACATGGACTCAGCACTTGAGTTGAATAAGCGATATTATTACAGGATGCAGGCTCTTCGCAGCAACAATACACTTGTTTCCATGAGCAATTACACCATTGGACGCAGCGTGTCTGCAACAGCGCCGTCCCCGGTTAAGAATATCACGGTCAGCACCGGCAATTACGCGGACAGAATTACCCTGGCATGGGAACCCCTGTCACTGGAAGGTGTAACATACACTATTTACAGAAAGCAGGCCGGCACGTTAAATTTCGATTACAATAATCCCCTCATCGTGGGATTGCTCGAACCGGCTTATGAAGACACCAGTGTTCCTGCCGGGCTGTTCAATTACGAGATACTTGCCGTAAATGCTGCCGGTGAAGAAGGTACATCCAGTACGGTTCCCAGCGGCTGGAGGACGGCGACAGACCTGGAATTTCTCCGTGTTGCCTATTGGGAAACAATTGAGGGTGAGAAGCGAACTGCCCAGGCCCTGGGAGTTCCCAGGGTCGCCGATTATGACAGCGGCGCCAATGTCAGTGTAAACATATACGGTCTCGATGGTAAGGTCAACTATAGTCTGAACGTCAATGTAGCCACCATGTCAGGGACCGGCACCTGGACGTTTTACAATTACAGGAACTTCAGCGTTTTTATGAACGGTTCCAATTCCATGGACAGCGGGAGCAGCAAGGACGGAACCGTAAGGGGGCCGGTTGCCGTGTCGGGTATCTACAACGGAACCGTTACCTGGAATATTGTTGTGGATAATGGAGACGCCTCAGGGGGGTATTTTATTGTGAGCCAGGACGGCGGTGCTCCGGTACAGATTAACTTCACACAGGAACTAAGGACATGTCCTTATTAAGGACGATGCGTGTATTGAATAATGAAAAACAGAATTAGCGTTATCATTTCATTTATTGTATTTGGTCTGTCACCCCTGCCATCCATGGCGGGAGAAAAGCTTATGCAGCTGAAAGGATCGTCGGTTTCACCCGACAGGCTTCAGGAGCAGGTTGACCAGTTTGTCCGGGCCATTATTCAGGATATTCCCTCGGAAAATGGAAAAAAATCCACGGTTGTCCTTGCCGGTTTTGAACTGAAAGATAGTGACCGGTGCCAGAAAAATATCCATTATACGATGACACGGATGCTGTCGTCGTACCTTGGTGGTTCCGACAGGTTTACCATCATGGATCAGGATGAAGTAGAGGATATCCTGGATGATCTGGATATAGACGAAGATAATCTCTATAGTTCCCGGCGCGAGGCTGAACTTGCACAGAAGCTGAAAACTGGGTATGTCATCATGGGCAGGCTGGAGGCGAGTGAAGACGGAACGCGTGAAGTGATTAAAATCAAGGTAGTTGATGCAGCAAAAGGGACTGTTCTTTACGAAAGGGAATCCCAACTGGACCGGAAGTCTCTGGGGACCGTCTCGGAAAATTATCTCCAGGGTAATGACGCCTATAATTATCTTCCGCCGTACCTGCGGCTCACGGCCGGTATGGAGTATTACAAGCCTCTGACCACGAGCCACTTCAAGGAAGAATCGGGTGATATCGGCTTCAGCGCCGGTGTAGTCTATGATATAAACAAGACGCACAGTTTCCAGGGACTGATCAATCTGAGTCTTAGTACGTCGGGCAAGTATGTCTATGATGAGCGTATTATCGAGAATGATATTTCGCAGGGGGGTACCGATTCCACGGTACGATCAGCTATTGATTTCAAAAGGGCTTTTGAGTATCTTCTCGGGTATGGATATATTTTCAAAACCTTCAACAAGCTGTATATCCGCTCCAGTATTTTTCTCGGCCTCGCCTATATCAGGTATGATTATCAGCACCTCTACATGTCCGAGGATATTGGATCAGGTTCATTACTCATTTATCCTGTCGATGGCAAGATGCAGAAGTCGGGCAGTTTTTCATCATATATGCTGAATCCCACGGTGGATTTACTCTATGACTACAATAGCCCTATATCTTTCTATATTTCAGTAGGATATAAATACTTTCTTGATGTTTTCCAGGATACGTGGAGTTATTCAGGCCAGGGCGGGACTTACAGCGCCATAATGTCGGGTTATCTTATGCGGTGCGGCGTGGGATATTATTTCTGATTTTTTTGTTCTTCCCATCATTAATATCCATCATAGCATTACGTCTCTGTAATAATCCGGCTATTTAATTATTTCCACAGGTGGTCAAGCAGTATATCTGCCGTTCTTTTAAGGATATGTTCTTCCCGGCTTTTAAAGGCGTCATCTGCAGGGGGGGATATTGATGCCCTCCTCGATGACAAAGCTTCCAGGTCGGCAAGAAGTTCTTCAAACCTTCCCGTGATACGCTCCCGATCCCTGGCTTCCAGTTCCTGCCGGGCCTTCTGCCGCATTTCAAAAATTCGATGGGCTTCCCGGGATATTTCCAGGTGGTCGGAACCGTCATAGGATTTTCTTATAAATGATCTGCTGCGGGTCGATTCCTGTTCTCTGTCCTGGTGTCTGCTGCTTTTGATATATTCGCGGTACTGGTTCGATCTTTCTACTTTCATTGGTTTCCTCCTTGACGAGGCCGAGGATTTTATGTCTCATGGTCTCCTTTTTTAAAATATCGGTATTATACTATAAGTAATAAGCAAAATAATTAATATTGCTAATAAAGTTATGGGTGACTAATAAATTTTTTTCTGGTTTTTTATTTTTTAATTATACAGTATAGCCTGCGTTGGTTATAATTGCGCTTCTTATATGCGTGGTCAAGTGATGATTAAAGCAATTGCAACATATATTGGAAACAGAGCTGTCGGTAATGCGAGGCGATCATTTGCTCCTGTCCTGATCATGCTGGTAATGTTCCTTTCTTCCTGCGGTCACGGAGGGAATGTCCCGGAAGTTCGTAAGGGTGTGATTGATCTGCGGAACATCGATTTCAGGGAAAACAAGGATATTAAGCTCTCGGGGAGCTGGGAGTTTTTCTGGCAGAAGTTTCTCGTGACCGACGGTATGGATCCCGTAAATTCCTCACCTGACGGGCTAATTGACATCCCGGGAACCTGGAACGGATACAGGCTTCATGGAAAACGCCTCCCCGACCAGGGATTCGCATCATACAGGGCGACCCTGCTTTTACCGCCGGCAGGGGAGGAGTTTGCCATAAACCTCCTTTTTGCCATCTCTTCCAGCCGGGTATATGCTGCATATCCCGACGGATCGGTTGAGTTACTGGGAAAGGCCGGAAAGCCGGGTAAAACTGAGGAGGATACCCGTCCTCTCATGGGTTCGATCCTGGCTAAATTCAGGGGCGCCAATCGGGTAACGCTCATTTTTGAGGTGGCTGATTTCGGCACCAATATCGGCGGCTTGTGGACGGCGCCCTCGGTGGGACGTGCCGGGGACCTTACGCGGAATATCATGAATATCAGGTTCCGGGAGTTTTTTATTATAGGAGCCCTTACCATTTTCGGCTTTTTCCACATATTATTTTTTCTTCTCCGCAGGGAAGAGAAGGCACCGCTCTGGCTCGGTATTTACTGCCTGCTCGTCGCCCTGTTATCGACATCCTACGGGAATCTCAGGCTGTTCGAGGAATTGTACCCTGATGCAAACTGTTTTGAGGCCCTTAACCGTGTAACGTTTCTGTGTATCTATCTCGGTTTCCCCATATTTCTGACTTTTTATTACAAGGCTTTTCCCCGTTATTTCCCTGCCAGGATGATTTATGCTGTCTGGGGAATCTCTGTGCTGCTGACCCTGCCGGTGCTTTTTCTTAAGTCCTATTATTTTTATAAAACGCTTATTGTGTATGACGCCCACATTATCATATTCGGTCTTTGGTTTGTTGTATTGATGATACGGGGTTTTTACCAGGACCGCAGCAGGCTGGCCTTCATCTCCTTCACAGGCCTGGCTGTAATTTTTGCCGTCTCGATTAATGATATTCTCATGGTTCACCGGGTTGTGAATACCGGGCTTTATTCTGGGTACGGTCTTTTCTTCCTGGTACTGACACAGGCATATATCGTATCATCACAGAATGCCTCGGCGCGAAGACGGGCGGAGAAGCTCTGGAAACAGCTCATGCTTAAATCGGGTGAGCTGGAATCGGCCAACACCATGCTTACCGATCTCAATCTGAATCTTGAGCATAAGGTCGAGGGAAGAACCAGGGAGCTTCAGCATGCCAAGGAGAAAATTGAAGCGGCCATGGAAGAGTTGGAATCGGTGAATGAACACCTCCTTTCAACCAACAGCCGTCTCGAACAGACCCAGAGAATTATAAAGGTTGACCTTTCCATGGCGGCAAACGTGCAGAAGAGTTTTTTTGTAAAGGACCCGCCCGCGATCCGCGATTGGGACATCGCTTTTGTTAATCAGCCCATGGCCGATGTCTCAGGTGACTTCTATGATTTTTATACCGAGGAAGGCCGTCTTATGGGTATCTCGCTTTTTGACGTATCGGGCCATGGTGTTGCCTCGGGCCTCATCACCATGATAGGCAAGTCCCTGGCTTTCCGCCTTTTTATGGAAAACAGGGATAAACCTGCCGCTGATATTATGGGAATTTTTAATAAAAATCTCATAAAGGAAATGGGGGCCATGGACAACTACCTCACGGGAGTGATGCTGAAGATCGACGGTGACTGCCTGGAGTATGTCAATGCAGCCCATCCAGACCTGCTTGTTCGAAAAGGGGGAAAGGATACAGTAGATATAATAAGAAAGTCCGATCATCCCGGGACAGGCGGATTCCTGGGCATCCCCATAATGAACAATGAGTTCGATATGCAGCGCGTTCCGGTTCAGAGCGGCGATTCTTTTCTTGTTTACAGCGATTGCCTGGTCGAAAATCAGAACCTGGGAGGGGAGCCATACGGTCTGGACAAGCTGGTAAGCGCTTTCGGGGCTGCTTCTCATGGTACGCCGGCCAGGGAGCAGCTTCAGTCAATCCTTGACGATTTTTATTTATACCTGCAAGGCAACAAGCGTGCCGATGATCTTACAGCCGTGCTCCTCCGCAAGCTCTGAAATTAATCCAGAGCCCTGAACAGTATTTTCTCCAGTACATCATCATCCAACTCAACGGGATTACCCTTCATGCTGCTGGATTTTTTTGACTGTGCCGTTATGGACGGAATATGAGCTTCTGTAACTCCCATGCTTCGCAACGACGGGATTTTCATGGTTTCGCATATTGTATCAATCCATTCCACGAGGTCATGGGGGCCGGCTTCGGGTTCACCAATGAGTATGCAGGCAATTTCACGGAATTTTCCCATGGTGCGGGAATTTTCATGTTGAAGCTCCAGCGTCTCTATATTGGCTTTCATGACATGGGGGAGCAGGCAGGCACAGATGACGCCATGGGCTGCGGGAAACATGCCTCCCAGCGGACCGGCAAAGCCATGTACGGCACCCAGTTTGGCGTTGGCGAGAGCCATGCCGCTGAAAAGACTTGCCAGGGCCATGCCTTCGCGGGCCTGCAGGTTGTCGCCGTCGGTATAGGCACAGAGCAGGGAAGCTGCGGCATGGTGCAGTCCTTCACGGCAGATGGCGTCGGTGATGGGACTGGCAGCAATGGAAACAAAGGCCTCGATTAGTTGTGTCAGTGCGTCCAGTCCAGTTGAGGCCGTGACTGAAGGCGGCATGGAAAGAGTAAGTTCAGGATCGACCACGGCGAAACGGGGAAGCAGGTACGGACCTCGCATGCTTACCTTTACCTTATGGCGGATGGATGTTATTACGGCATTTCGTGTCACCTCGGTTCCTGTCCCTGCTGTCGTGGGAACGGCAATGAAAGGAGCCGGGGGGATGGCGGGCACCATTCCTTTCCCCACCACTTCGAGGTAGTCCGTTACTTCGCCCTTGTTGGTCATCATGGCTGCCACGGCCTTGCCTGTGTCAAGTACGCTGCCGCCGCCCATGGATATAACTATGGAACATCCCGCTCGGCTGGCCAGATCGTATCCCTGCATGATCGTTTCCGTTGATGGTTCAGCGCTTACGCTGAAGTTCGTAGTGATAATGCTGCGTTTTTTCAGCGATGACCGCAGTTGATCCGCCCGTTCCGGCCTGCTTCCCGTTATAAGCAGAACCGAATTTCCCATTTCTGCCGTAAGAGCGGGAATGCGGGAGGCGGTTCCCGTACCGAAGATTACAGTTCCCGCCGTACTGAAATCAAATAGAATAGGACTGGCATGTATTTCCATGGGGTCCTTTACCATTTTTTGTCGTCGGGAAAGATGTTGATGTATTTTATTCCCGTTCTTGGTTCAGCCATCATTCCATCTACCGCATCACGCCATATATTATAATGTGACGTTTCCTTGTGACGTGCCGGGGCGTCGTCATCCCTGTAAGCTTCAATGAGAATAAAGGATGATGGATCATCGGCTTGCTGAATGACATCGAAGCGGGCAATTCCCTTTTCCAGCAGGCTGTTTTTGGCATTTTCACGGGTCGCCTCTATGAAGGCCCCGATGCTGTCCGGCCTGACCTTTACATGAACCTGTACAATTAACATGGCATTTTCCTCAATTTATAATGTTCTTCATTTTACTGAATCATTACATTCATTCTGTCAATACTTTACCGGTTATACGCAATAAAGGCAATATTCTTTCGCAAAAAAAATCCTTAAAATTAACTTGAATTTTATCAAAGGGAGGGGTAGAATTTATTAAACATTCTTTTGGGCAAATGTGGAGGGGCTTTGAGTGTATAATAGATTCATGCGTTTTTTCCTGAAAAGTTTTGAGGATTCGGACTTCATGCTTCAGCAGAGGGCCCGGGTTTTGTTTGTGATTGTAATCTCATCCACAATCGCCCTGGTGGCCTTTTCGATATTCTTCATTGTCAGAGATCAGAGAGATCCCGGAATCATACTGCCCTTCGTCGCTGCCATTGTCCTGATACTTGGGGCCCTGTTTTTTTTGAAAAAGGGTCATTTCAGCTTCTATGCCCATTTTTTACTCGTTGTCGCCCTTGTAGCAATATGGATGGTTAATTTTTTTGAATCGGGACCCCTGGTGCAAAGGATTGATTCCATCATCCTTGTTCTTGCCGTTCTGACCATGACACCGCTGGTTTTTATCAGGAAGGGCGGGGGCATTATTCTGTACTTTGCCCTGAATATGGTTCTGCTGCTGGTTTACTCCATCTATATTCAGATTACCTTCAATCTCGAGAACAGCATCACCAGGGAGTTTATGCTGGATAACATCCTGGCCTTTTCACTGACCGGTGTGTTCTGCTACAGTATTTTTTCCATTTACAAGAGATCTCTTGAAAAGGCCCAGAAGGCGGAGGAAGAGATCCAGGCCCAGTACGAGGAACTGGCCGCTACCAGCGAGGAACTGGAGGCCATGAACGATGAACTGATCAAAGCCCACAACGACATCATGATATCCAACCAGAAGATCAACGAGGAAAGGGACCGCCTTGCTACAACACTGCGGTCCATCGGTGATGGTGTTATCACCCTTACATCGGAAGGGAATATTGAAACGATGAACAGGGCCGCAGAGGATATTCTGTGCCGAAGTTCAGGCGATTGCCGGGAGAAACATATCAACGAGGTTTTCAAGATTGTCAGTACAAGGGCTGAGCAGGCGCTGGACGATCCCATCGAGAAGGTTTTATGTGAGGGTGAACAGGTGGAGATGGAGGGCGATGTAATACTCATGTGCTGTGACGGTACCCGGAAAATGATTTCGGCCATAGCCACACCCCTGTATGATTCACTGAACAGGATTAATGGAGCCGTTATAGCCTTTCGTGATATAACCGAGAGAAAGAAAATGGAAGATGAGGTGCTCAAGGCATCGAAAATAGAATCGCTGGGCGTTTTTGCCGGGGGTATTGCCCATGATTTCAATAATCTTTTAACGGCAATTCTCGGCAGTGTTTCCATCGTGCGTCTGGATATGGAGGAGAAAAACCGGAACCGGGAATTTCTCCTCGATGCCGAAAGGGCATGCCTCAGGGCCAAGGATCTGACCCAGCAGCTCCTCACTTTTTCCAAGGGAGGAGCCCCTATTAAAACCATGGCATCGCTGAAAAATCTTATCAAGGATACTACGGCCTTCGTTCTTAGCGGATCAAGCGTGCAATGCGTCTATGATATCGATGAGCATTTATGGAATGCCGAGGTTGACCGGGGACAGATAAGCCAGGTAGTACATAACATGATTTTAAATGCCCGCCAGTCCATGATCGGTGGTGGAACTATCCGGGTGGTTGCCGTGAATGCAGTGATCGATGAAGAGAGTTCAATCCCCCTGCTACCCGGACATTACATCAGGGTGAGTATCAGTGATAGTGGTGACGGTATCAGGTCTGATATCATGAATAAAATATTTGAGCCTTTCTTTACGACAAAAATGGAAGGTAACGGCCTGGGCCTTGCCGTAACTGCCAGTATCATCAAGAACCATAACGGTCATATAGCAGTACTCTCGGCACCGGGGGAGGGAGCCACTTTCGAGTTTTATCTTCCCGCTTCAATGGAAAAAGTCATGGAGGAAAAGGAAATCCTGACAACGAGTTCCTTCGATGGAGTAAGGATCCTTCTCATGGATGATGATGAGATCGTGCTGCGGGTCGCCGAGCACATGCTCCAACGGCTGGGCTGTGAGGTGCAAACTTCGCGTGATGGTTCAAAGGCCATTGAATTATACCGTGGAAGCATCGAGTCTGGTCCCCGCTTCAAGGTTGTGATTATGGATCTTACCGTTCCCGGGGCCATGGGCGGCAAGGACGCCATGGTGGAACTTAAAAAGCTTGATCCGGATATTAGGGCTATTGTATCGAGCGGGTATGCCAATGATCCTGTCATGGCCAGGTTTCATGAGTATGGATTTTGCGGATATGTTATCAAGCCCTATAAAATTGAAGAACTGGGCAGGGCTATATTAAAAGCCTTGACGTAATCCCCGCGGCGTTCTAAAAATGAACGGTTCGTGGGGTACAATGAAAAGAATATCTACCTTTATTACCGTATCCATCCTGTGTCTTGTTTCCCCGGGTGCCTTCCCCAGCAATGAAACGGCACTGGCTTCCTATACCACCTCCGTGGTGGATCAATCAGAAGGTGTGAGACAGAATATCGCCATTGCCTGTGAAAGTCTGAACGGTCATGTGATCGTGGCAGACCAGGTTTTTTCCTTCAATGAACGCGTTGGTGAAGGATCGTCACAAAACGGGTACAGGGAAGGCTCCGTACTCTACCAGGACACCCTGGTCATGGAATCGGGCGGCGGGATATGCCAGGTCTCTTCAACGCTCTTCAATGCCCTGCTCCTGGCGGGCTTCCAGATCGTGGAGAGACATCGTCATTATCAGCCCGTCACCTATGTTCCCCTCGGTCTTGACGCCACCATCAAGTACGGGAAAAAGGATCTGCGTATGAAAAATACCCTTACGGGGAACGTTACCCTGCGGGTCATCCTCAACGACAGGAGCCTTTCCATAATCGTCATGGGCGCGGGAAAACCGGCCTGCACCTATCTCGTCGAGACCGAAGAAGAGGAAAACGAGCTGCCTTTTTCCAGAGGGGATGTGAAAATAAGGCCTGGGATGTCAGTATACGTTTACCGGAAAAAAGTCGTGAATGAAAAAACCGTGGAGAGGCTTCTTCTCTATAAAGATTTTTATCCGCCGGTACGGACCCGATGAAACGATTGGTCCGATTCGCGGTAATACTGTTTTTCATGTCGGCCTGCATCGGCGGCGGAAGGAATCTTCAGGCAGGCGATGATGATCCTCTTGTTCCATGGTCGGCCCTGGCCGGGACTGACACCGGGAGCCTTCTCATTACCTGGCTCGGCGATGAAGCGCGCCGGTACCTGACGGGCTCGCGGGAGCGAACGGCATTACCCGCTTCTCTTCCCGGTTTTTACGGCAGGCTCGGTCTTTTTATCACCATGATGAAGGACGGCAGGGTGCGGGGATGCTACGGTTCGTTTTTTCACGATTCTGACGACGCAGCTGCAGTGCTCCGGACGTATCTTCACGGTGCGCTCCGGCATGATATGAGAAATGATCCTCTGGGAATTGAAGAACTCGGGGAAACCCGTATCATCCTCACCGTGACGACACAACCCTTCCATGCCGATGACATTGAAACCGTCGATATCGCGCATTACGGGGTAATCGTTCTCACCGCGGGCGGAGAACAGCATGTTTTCGTTCCCGCCGAGATGAAAACGCATGAATATCTCAGAAAAAGACTCAAGGACGTGCCTATTCAGTCGGTCCAGGCTTTCCGGGCCGTGACAATAAAGTGAAATGAACGTGGGGAGGTTTACCATGAAACATATGGGTATCAAATCGTTTGTCCTGTTGATGGTCTCATTTATGCTGGCCTGCTCTTCTGCGGGAGTAAAAAAGCTTGATGACGGCAGGAGCGTCTACAGCGGCGGGTCCTTAAAGGAGGTGTCGCGCGATGCGGTTATTGAGGGACATGTGTACGACCGGAAAACGGAAAAGGCCGTACCAGGGGCCCGCGTGGAGATCAAGAACGCCAATATGGGCATCGGTTATTATCTGGTTGAAACCTCAGGGCGGGGATATTATTCCATCAAGGACTTCATTCCCCATGTTCAGTACATCATGGAAATCTCGGCCGAGGGATATGTCACCTATACATCGACGGGACATATCAATCCCGGCGAACAGGATATTTACCTCGATCCCGAAGCGGTTCTGGCGGGCACTATCACCGACTCAACGGGCAGGCCTATTTCCGGCGTGGAGGTCAAACTGCAGAACAGCGATTACAGCGATGACGGCCGCGAGAACAGGCCGCAGTTCAGTACGACGGGCAGCGATGGAAAATACCGCTTTATCAAACTTGTCCAGGGAAGCTACAGCCTGGCCTTCTCCGGCAGCGGGTACATCACTGAAACTGCCAGGCTGCAACGTCTTAAGCAGGGGGAAACCTTCAAGCTCGATATGAAGATGTTCCGGCCCGCATCGATCGCCGGGACCGTGATGATAAAGGATCTGGACGTACCGGCTCAGAATATTTCCGTGATAGCCACGGGGAGAAACAATCATTCCGCCGTCACCTACCAGGACGGCACGTGGCGACTCGATGAAATGAAACCGGGAACCTATGAACTCAATGTGTCTCACAAGGGATTTTATGATCTGACGAAAAGAAAGATTGTTCTCAATGAGGGTGAGGAAAAGAAGGATGTGGGTTTTGTCGTGGAGGCCAAAAGACCGGAAGCGCAGGTGTATGCATACCGGTATACTTTCGCGCCGGGAAACAAACTGGAATTCAACCTGAGGACATTCCGCCTTGAATCGGTGACGGCAACGGTATATCGTGTGCCCATGGCCGTTTTCCTGAAAGGAAAGGGAGAACCGGACCTCATGAATCCCCCGGCGGAAGGTTTTGCCGTCGTGACGAAATGGGAGGAACCCATACTTAATTTTGAACCATTCCAGTGGCGTTACCAGAATCTTTCCATAAAAGATCCCCTGGCATCGGGAGGCTACTGCATCGAGGTAAAGGGCGCCGGGAAAGTGATAAGCCGCAAATTTTTTACCGTTACCTCCGTGGGGACCGTGGTCAAGAGGTCGCAGAATACGGTTTTTGTCTATGCCACGAATCTTGTCGATAACGGGCCTGAGAAAGACGCTTCCGTGGTCATCTTTGACGCCACGGAGGAAATCAAGGCCAAAAAAAGGGCGGGGCAGTCTTTTACGGCGCCGCAGCGGATTGAAGATCTTCCCGTGAGCATTGTGCACCAGGGTAAAACCAATAAAGACGGCATATACCGGTACGGAGTTAAATCGGGCAGGTATCTCAGCGTCCTGGTTATCTCCCGTGACGGAAGTTATGCCATCTGTAATACGGGATCGCCATCGACTTTTCAGCGGGAGAAATATAAGTATTTTATCTACACGGACCGTCCCGTATACCGCTCCGGTGATACGGTTTATTACAAGATAATTGGCAAGGAGCGCAAAGAACTTTTCATTCCCATTGAGGGAAAAAATCTTTTCTATAAAATCATAAACACCGACACGGACCAGGCAGTCCGGCAGGGAACCATCAAGCTTGATGAATGGGGTACGGCACAGGGAAAAATTACTATAGAGGAAACATTCGGGCTGGGCACCTACGAAGTACGTGCGGGACCGACGGAAAAAGATCTCTATGCCAGCGGTATTTTTTATGTGGAGCAGTACCGGAAACCGGAATATGCCGTTGAAGTGACGCCGTCGCAGGAGTATTTCATCAACGGTGATGAACTGGAATTTAAAGTTGAGGCCAAGTATTTTTTCGGCGCACCTGTCAGGGGTGGGCTGGTGCGGTATCGTTTTTACGAGAACAAGCTGAACGATGCGGACAACCAGTATTGGTTTGACGGTGAATCGGGGGATTCCGGTTCATACAACCGGCTCAGGCTCGACGGCGAAAAATATCTCGATGAAAACGGTATTGCATCCCTGAAGCTTTTTTCGGGAAATTTTCCCTATGACCGGGAAGTCACTCTCGAAGCAACGGTCATCGATGAATCAAATGTGAGCATTACATCACAGAAAACCATACGCGTAGGCCGAGGGGAGTTTTACATAAAAATTAATCCCAGGCAGAATTTCTTCGCTTCGGGTGATAAAAAGGAAGTTGCCATTAAAACAATGACACAAACCGGGAAGCCCATCAGCGCCAACGTGAAGGTGGAGCTCTACCGGTATATCTGGAAACCCTATCAGCGTGTCTATGTCCATGAATCGCGTCCCCGTTTTTCCGAAAGGGTCACCACGAACAGCAAGGGCGAGGCATCGATCGAGCTTCCGGCCCGCTTTGCCGAGTCGGGAGAGTATGATATAATAACCTCCAGCTTTGACCGGAGGAGCAACAAAATCGAGGCTTCGCGCATCATCCTGGTTTATAATCCCTCGGGAGGGGAGGTTTCATCGCGTTTCAGAAATCTGGAACTTTCCGTGAGCGATACGGTTTTTGAAAAACCGGGAGAGGTTACCTGTCTCATAAAAAGCCGATTCAGCGATGCCTATGTCTGTGTCACCCTGGAGGGGAGGGATATCTACTATTCCCGTGTCGTTAAGATGACGGGCAATATCACGCCCGTTACCATTCCCGTCAGGGAGGAATACGCGCCAAACTTTTATATAAATGCCGTTATGCAGCGCAAGCGGGCGCTGTATACGGTTTCCGAGAATATTTCCATTCCGGTGAAGGAAACCACGCTGAAGGTTTCAATCACACCGAAAAAGGAGGTCTACCTCCCGGGAGATACGGCCGAGGTAACCGTTAAAACCACTGATGAAAAAGGGAATCCTATTCGGGCCGACCTGTCCCTGGCAGCCGTTGATGAGGCTATTTACAGCATACGCTATGACCACACGCCGAAGATGAAGGATTTCTTTTACACGAAAATATCCAACTGGGTTCTCACCAGCTATTCCTATCCCATCACCCTGCTCGCCGGTGCCGGCAAGGACGGCAAGGTAAAGGTACGCCAGAAATTCGACGATACGGCCTTCTGGAACGGAATAATACGGACCGACGAAAAGGGCATGGCCCTGGTGAGCTTCAAACTGCCCGATAATCTCACCACCTGGCGTCTCACGGCCCGGGGGCATGACAGAAAGGGGCGTGTCGGAGAAGAACTCAAGAAATTTCTCGTGACCCAGGACCTGATCGCGCGCCTGGGTAAACCCCGGTTCTTCATAGAAGGTGATGCCATATCGCTCCTGGGCATCGTCAACAGCAATACGCAGCGCGGTCTGGAACACATCAAAACCGAAATGAAGGTCAATGACGCCACTGTGCGCCCTGATCAGGATATAAAAATGAGTCTTCCCGCCTTCGGCTCGGCCCGGAATATCTATTCCATTACCGTTCCGGAAAATAAAAAGGAACTCACGGTTCGCTTCGATGCCCTGGCCGATAAAGGAGCCGTAGATGCCCTGCAGATAGCCATCCCCGTGGAACGGCGCGGGGCCTCGTACAAGCTTTTCGGTTACGGCGATATGGCGGAAAACCGTAAAGTCGTACTGGTACCGGTTCAGAAGAGCGATGATTTTTATTTTGTTCCGGAAAAAATAATTCTCACGGTGAATCCCACGCCGCTGATCCAGATGATCAAGTCATCGGAATACCTGGTTAAATATCCCTATGGGTGTGTTGAACAGACCATCAACAGCTTTATGCCCGTCATGGCCCTGCACCGGTTTCTGGAGAAACAGAGTGCCGCTCACCTTGTCGCTCAGAAGGATGTGGATACGGTCAATGCCAAAACTCATGCCGGCGTCAAAAAACTGGGACAGTCGCAGAATGACGACGGCACATGGGGATGGTGGGCGGGAGACAGGGGCAATGCCTTCCTTACGGGGTATGCTCTCCAGTCTCTGTTTGCAGCCGGTAAATACGGCTATGCCGTGGACAATTCCGTGACGGTACGGGGCCTCCAGTCGGTGAAACGCATACTGCAGGATGATGAGATCGAAGATGATGATGCACGGGCCTATCTGCTCTATACCTATGCCCTGTATGGCCTGTGGGACGCCCGGGCCTACGAAAAACTTTCCCGGCTGAGAAATCAAAACCCCTATCGCCTTGCCTTCATGGTCAGGGCCCTGGCGTCGAGAAAAGGAGGTCTTATTCTCGATGACAGTGATAAGAAGAAAAATGAAGATGTCTGGAATACGGATATGGCAAAATTCACGGGACTCCTGAAATCCATGGCCATGAGGGATGGAAAGGGAATATACTGGGAGAGCGCCGATGCCCAGCGTTGGGGGTGGCAGGGTGGACGTGTTGAAATAACCGCCCATGTTCTGTCTGCATTGGTAGCCGCCGGCGATTCCTCGCCGCTGCCGGGCCAGATGGTTCAATCAATCGCCAAGCGGAGCAGGGGCGAAGCCTGGAGCTCCACCAAGGAAACAGCCACGGTCATTTACAGTTTTGTGGATTTCCTTGAACAAAGCGGATCTACGGCCGGCGAACCACTGAATGTATCTTTTGCCATGAATGGAAACAGGATAGCCGATTTCAGGTACGACCCCTCGGAGAAAAAACCGGCCGATAGCCTGGTGAAAATCATTCCCGTCAATTTGCCCGGTGATGGCGGTGATATCGCTATTGAGGTTGCGGGAACGGCAGGGAAGGATGCGGGATACGAGGTTACGGCCGCCGGTACCCTGTACTTTAAGCCGAAGGGCTTACTGTCGGCCTTCAGGTCTGAAGAGAGAAGCCTCGGCGCCCTCTCCAATGGTTTGGTCCTGCACCGGAGCTTTTCGTCGCTGACGCGCGTCAAGGACCTGCATTATCGGGAGTACCTGGTTCCCGGCAATCTCTCGGACAAAAAGGAAATACAGGTGGGCGACGAGATCCTGGTGAAACTGCGGTTCCAGGCCCAGGACAATTTCGAGTATCTTGTTCTGGAGGACTATTTGCCATCAGGATTCGAGGTAGTGAAGGAATACGCCTACGATGAATACCGCCCCTTTGTCCGTGTTGAGCGCTGGGACAACCGCATGGTTTATTTCTTCAACAATGTTCAGAAGGGGGCGGTGTACGAAGTGGCCTTCATCGTTAGGGCCGAACTTCCCGGCAGTTTCATGGTGCGGCCCACGCGGATGGAGTGCATGTATGAGCCCTCGATCCAGGGATGGTCGGCTCCCATGGTAATAGAAGTGAAGGGCAAAAATTCCAAGTAACCCAGGGCATTGCATGATATTTGAAAAAATCAAATATAACAGTTGACCGGCAATTGCGTAAGATGTTTCTTTGATTGTATGCAATTGCTCGGGACTGGGAGCCCGAAAAGTGTACGTATTTTTATACAGTTAATTAAATCCCGGAGACGGTTCAATGAATACAACAAAAAGACTTAATACATCACTGAATGAAGAGAAGGACGTAGACCTGTTTTCCAATGTCATGACTCAAAATAATATCAGGATGCTGAAGGCCTTCTCAAGTATCGTACTGCTGTCAAATATTGCCACACTGGCGATAAAAATGACGGGGGCCTCTTCGAAATATCTCACCTATACAGGTATATTTGTCGAACTTTTTCTGATTACCTTCATCGTGTCCGTCTCGTTTCTGATCACCAAGAAATTGAAAAATGTCGTTCTTTCCAGCTATATATTCATGACCGGCATCATGTTGTCGATCTGGGTGTTTCAGTTCATTATTTACGGAGCAACGGAACTTTTCGCCATCCATTACATTGCTATTGCCCTCAGTGTATTCTATTTTGATAAAAAAATCGTCATTTATACCCTGCTGCTGGTAATAATATCGCAGACCACCCTGCTTGTGATGAGACCGGAACTGAGGCCGGGCGGGCCTGCCAGCAACTTGCTTATCAGGTATCTTATTTATATATGGACCGGTATCGGTGCATCGGTGGGTGCCGGGGCCACGAAGGAACTTCTCAAGCTGGCCATAAACAAGCAAAATGAGGCGAAACAAAGCCTGGGTGATCTCAGGAAAATTGCGGCCGCCATGGTCGATTCCGTTGATGTGCTGCAATCACATACAAAAAGCCAGGAGTCCGTTACGGGTGAAATGGATTCAATTTCCCAGGATCAGGCAGCTTCCCTGGAGGAGATATCAGCCTTTCTGGAAGAGCTGGCTGCCAATTCCGAGTCGATTAACGATGTGGCCAAATCGTTATACCGTGACATAAGTCTCACCGTTGATTCGGTCCATGAATTCAAAGAAATAAATGATTCGGTTCTCGAGAATTCCAATGAAATCATTGAAACCCTGAAGGAAATATCCCTCTACTCAAAAAATAACGCCGATCATATCAAGCTGACAAAGGAAAAATCAGAGATATTAAAGAATAAAAGTACTGAGATGTCGAATTTTGTACAGGTCATCAATGACATTGCCGATCAGGTGAATCTGCTTTCACTGAACGCGGCCATCGAAGCGGCCCGGGCCGGGGATTCAGGCCGGGGATTTGCCGTTGTGGCCGATGAGATTTCCAAACTCGCCGATGCCACGACCAACAACGCGAAAGAAATTAACAGGATAATAGTGGAAAACCAGAAGCAAATAGATGAAAGCACAAGGCTTATTGATGAATCGTCGATCATGACCGTCAAGCTCAATGAGGCTATTTTAAGGATACAGGACAAGGTAAAGGACGCCGGTAACAGGATGCGGATCATTGGAGATAAAATTAAAGCCATACGGGAAATAAATTCCAATATCCATGAGGCGAGCTCATCCATTGAAAATTCAATTCAGCAGCAGGAAGCGGGCATAAGTGAATCGAGTGATACCATCTCCAGTATTGCAAAAGATGCTCAGAAAATTGTTAAAATATCCGGTTCAATCCTGATTGCCAATAACACGTTAAATGACATGTCAGCGCAAATGCAGATTCTTGCCAGGAGCATGGTACATGCACAGGAATAATTCTTCGTTCTCGTAAGCATAGTACAGGCTGGAATAACAATATGCCGCAGAATTAATGAAAAAGGCCGTCGCAGGGACGGCCTTTTCGGCTTGTATGTAGTTACATGTGTAAATTTCTCAACAGAAGCATTTTCAGTTACAACAGCTTTTCCTTTATAGCCAGTTCTCTTAATTCAACAGCCTGTCTCAGGTCCTTTCTCACAAGATCAGCGAAAGTGTGAGTCCGGGTACTCCTGAAAGCTTCAGTAACACTTTTAAAGAAAGCAACACTGTAAATGGCTGACTTCCTTTTCATGTTTCTTTCGGCAATTGCAAGCTCAGTAAGCAGTTGTTGTTCTGTCATATATTACTCCTTGATTAAGTTTGAGAAAATAGACATATTGTGTGCTTATTTAGAGAAAACAGTATGGTAGAACAGGTCTTGCGTGAGACACCTCCTTATCAAATTAATATGTATGTTAATGATTTGGTGAAGGCAGGAAATTGCTGGAATCAAAATTGATTTAATCACCATGAACGTATTATAAAAATTATAATATAAAATAGCAAGCACAATTTTAGTTTTCTGGAAAAAAAATTAAACATAGTTTAATTAACGTCAACAATTACTTTTATTTGCTTCGTAAAGTTCTTATTTTTTTTCTCACTTCGTCGGGGAATGTGCTGGAAAATTTCATTTCCTGCGGCAATTCATCGTAAAATTCCACAGCCATTTTATTTACCGCCGGATAGGGGCTTGTCACTGCTGCCCTGATAGGACCACCCATATAAGCTTTTGGGAGGTACTGTATTTTCTCCGCGGCGCGAATGGGCTCCCTGGGATCCGAATAGTTGAAAGAGTGGGACGGATCATGGGCGCCAAGAAAGAAATTTGAATTGAGAACCTCCATTATAGACCGGGCTGCGATGGTGTACAGACGCTTATAAATATCCCTCGTTTCCTTGTACTCCCTCAGTTCACACGATACTGAATCGGTGGGAAGTTCAGGCAGCCTGTTCAGCCTGTCCAGGGTGTCCAGCTTGTCGTAAAGGTCTTCGCTTTCCAGCGCCTTGATTATAAGAAGCGCCATCCTTTTCATTTTAGCCAGTTCGGTGATAGTGTTTTGCAGTCTATTTGCGTTCATTGTTTATACCGTTGATATTATGATAGTATGTACGGATTATCCTCTTTCTATTTTAAATAACCCAAATTTAAATCATAATAATATAATGCATGACGGCCATAAAGGCAAATAAAAAACAGGGAGAAATATGAAATTTTTATCTCATCCCTGTTGCTATGAATAGTAAGTTTTTGAGTTCGGGATACTGCAGGGCTTTCAGTTAAATACTTGACTGCGGATTTTTACCGATTAATACTAAGGAAAGACTCACTGCAGTGAAAAAAATCTTCAAGATGATATGGTCTCCATGGATAAAAATGAAGATGTGTTTGCGGCTTTTCATCCCCTTGTGAAGGGCTGGTTCCTGTCACGGTATGGCAGTCCCACCGATGTTCAGAGCAGGGCCTGGCCCTTTATAGCCGCAGGAAATCACTGCCTCATCACGGCACCCACGGGAAGCGGAAAGACTCTTACGGCCTTTCTCTATGCCGTCAACCAGGTCATAACCGGTGTCTGGCCCCGGGGGAATGTGCGTGTTCTCTATGTGTCTCCGCTCAAGGCTCTCAATAATGATATCGGCCGGAATCTCATGGATCCCCTTGATGAAATATCCCGGGAATTCCGCAGCGCCGGATGTGCCTTCCCGGAAATCGGTGTTATGACGCGAAGCGGTGACACTGCCCAGGATGAGCGAAGGCGCATGATGAGAAAACCGCCGGAGATTCTCATCACCACACCCGAAAGTCTTAATATCCTGCTCACTTCAAAAAAGGGAAGAGGCCTGTTTACGGGCATAGCCACGGTCATTCTCGATGAAATACATGCCCTGGCAGGAACAAAAAGGGGCACGCATCTCATGACGGCCGTTGACCGCCTGGTCCCCTTGACCGGGGAGTTCCAACGAATTGCTCTATCGGCCACGGTAAAACCCCTGGGGCGGATCGCCGAATTTATCGGCGGGTACCGTGCCGTGGGGGATAGCCATTATGAAAAAAGGCCCGTGACCATAATCGAAGCGGCCAATGAGAAGAAATACCAGGTGCGTGTCTCTTTTCCCGGAGAGGCCCGGGGCTATATGAACGGCGATGCCTGGTGGCCCGCCCTGACCCGGGCCATCCGCGGTATTATCATGAGCAATGAATCGACACTGGTATTCTGCAATACCCGGCGGATGGTTGAGAAGGTGACGCGCTTCATTAATGAAAATGAAAAGAGTGAACTTGCCTATTCCCATCACGGCGCCCTGTCCAGGGAGATCCGGCTGGTTGTGGAGCAGCGGATGAAAAGGGGGGAACTGAAAGCAATTGCCGCGACCGGGACCCTTGAACTGGGTATCGATATTGGCAAATGCGATCAGGTGGTCCTGGTGCAGACACCAAACACCGTATCTTCGGCCCTTCAGAAGGTGGGACGGTCGGGCCATGGGATCGGGCGTGCAAGCCGCGGCACCTTCCTGCCCATACACGGCAGGGATTTTATCAGCGCTGCCGTCATGGCCCGCGCAGTCATGGACGGTGATATAGAAAATGTGCGCCCCGTCGAAAATCCCCTCGACGTCCTTGCCCAGGTGCTGCTTTCCATGATTTCGGCTGAACAATGGGACGTGGATGATCTCTACGCCTTTTTTCTCACTACCTGGCCCTATCATAATCTTCAGCGGCGGCACTTTGACCTTGTCATGGCCATGCTGGAAGGCCGCTATGCCGGGGCCCGCGTGAAAGAATTGAAGCCCAGGATATCCCTGGACCGCATCGATAATACCGTATCGGCCGGGGAGGGGCTCCGCTATCATCTCTACCTTTCGGGAGGCACTATTCCCGACAGGGGCTATTTCAATCTCAGGGTAAAGGATACAAAGGCGAAGATCGGCGAGCTCGACGAAGAATTTGTCTGGGAACGTTCCGTCGGCGAGACATTCACCATGGGGACCCAGGCCTGGCGGATCGATGCCATAACGCACAACGATGTGGAGGTAATCCCGGCCCGGTCGAAGCCGGGTATTATTCCCTTCTGGAAGGCCGATGAGGTCAACCATGATTTCCACTTCTCCGAAAAGACGGCCCTTTTCCTGGAGGAAGCCGAATCCAGGGTAGGGGAGGAATCCTGGATAGACCATCTCTCGGAGCATTATCATATGGATCAAAACGCCGCTCTTGAACTGGCGGAATTCCTTCAGCTGCAGAAAAAAGTTACCGGCGCATCCCTGCCGCACCGGCACCACCTTGTTGTGGAATACTGCGAAGATCCCATGCACACATCGAAGGAGAGGCAGGTTGTTCTTCACACGCTCTGGGGCGGCGCTGTCAATACACCCTTCGCCATGGCCCTGGCTCAGGCCTGGGAGGAAGCGCACAATTACCGCCTGGAGATTTTCAATGACAATAATGCCGTAATGCTGATCCTTCCCCACGAATTCAGCGCTGCACAATTATTTGAACTCGTTACGGCCGATACCCTGGAAAAGCTCCTGCACCGAAGGCTGGGAAAGAGCGGCCTGTTTGGCGCACGGTTCCGGGAAAACGCAGCCCGGGCCCTTCTGCTTCCCCGGAGCGGCTTTCACCGGAGAATGCCCCTGTGGCTGAACCGGCTTAAATCTAAGCAGCTCCTCGATGCCGTGAGTAAATTCGAGGATTTTCCCATTCTCCTGGAAACCTGGCGTTCATGCCTGGATGATGAATTCGACATTGATAATCTGAAAATGCTCCTCGATGAAATCGGGCGTGGGGAAATACGCATAAGTGAGTCGCATACGATACAGGCCTCGCCTTTTGCATCGGGACTGGTGTGGCGTCAGACGAACAAATACATGTATGACGATGATACGCCCCTGACATCGGGCGGGTCCCGTTTCAGGGAGAGCCTGATCAGGGAAATATCCGCGGCCTCGCACCTGAGGCCCCTGGTACCGCAGAACATAGTCGATGAACTGACGGATAAACTGCAGCGTACGGCGCCGGGATATTCCCCGGGAAATGCCAGGGAACTGGTGGACTGGGTAAAGGAACGGCTCCTTATTCCCCTGCATGAATGGGATAGACTGGTCCAGGCCATGACAAGGGACCACGACATTGAAGGCGGGACCCTTTTGGAAGATATTGCATCAAGGATAATACGCGTAACACTGCCGGGCGGGGGGGAGATATCCGTCTGTGCCGTCGAATCGGTGCCGGTTCTGGCAGAGGCCTTCAATTTTTCTCTTGATAACACGATTTTTAATGATGTTTTTACCGGGAAAGAATGTCGTGACGCAGTCACTGCTGCGCTGAGGCGAATGGAAACCCATGGCCAGGATCATTCATTCCCCGATGAGAATACTCCTGACACCGATGATCTGCTGCGCCAATGGATTTCATTTTACGGGCCCCTGGACAGGGATTATATCATTCGTTGTACCGGTATTGATGAATCAATACTGAACCTCTCTCTGTCAAGGCTTCTGGACGACGAGGAGATCGTAATAGATTTTTTGCGGGAAGGAACCGTTCCCGAGGAAGTCTGTTACCGCGACAACCTGGAGATGCTCCTCCGGATAATCCGGCGCTCAAGGAAAGTTGAATTTCAGGTACGTGATGTGGAAGATCTGCAGGAATTTCTGTTCCGGTTTCAGCGTTTCG
The DNA here is from genome assembly GCA_002839375.1 of Spirochaetae bacterium HGW-Spirochaetae-1. Taxonomy (NCBI): domain Bacteria; kingdom Pseudomonadati; phylum Spirochaetota; species Spirochaetae bacterium HGW-Spirochaetae-1. Next base: position 155,519 of record PGXY01000002.1, read on the forward strand.
GTGCGGGCAGCGGGTCCCTTGACGGTCTGACCCTGGTACTTGACAGGCTGCTGGGCTTTCCCGCCCCTGCAGCGGCCTGGGAGGAGTATATTCTTACGGCCCGTCTCGATCCCTATTTCTGTTCCTGGCTGGACAGCCTGATGCAGACCAGCGATTTGTGCTGGTACGGGTGCGGCAGGGAGAAGCTGGCCTTTACTTTTCGCGAGGATCTCGAATTGCTGCGGGGAGAGGGCTCCCCGGCAGCCGGCATGGATGATGCAGGGGCCCTGATGCCGGACCGGCGCGCCAGGTACGCCTTTTTTGACATTGTGAAGCATGCGGGCTGCGCATCGCAGGATGTGGCCCGGCGTCTGTGGGATCTGGCGTGGCAGGGGGCCGCGGCCAATGACACATTCGAAACCGTGAGAAAGGGGCTGCTAAACGGATTTGAAGCGGTCAACCATTCACATGAAGCATCAAGGCCGCGCCGTGGCGATTTTAACCGATGGAAATCATCGCGTCCCCTGCCGGGAAGCTGGTATGCTTTTGAAACGCCACATGGCGACTATGATGCCATGGAGCGAGCCGAGCTGGATAAGGAACGGGTTCGTCTTCTTCTGCGGAGATACGGTATCCTCTTCAGGGAGCTCCTTGAGCGGGAGATGCCGGCCCTGCGGTGGGGACCCGTCTTCAGGACGCTGCGCATCATGGAGCTTTCGGGAGAAATCGTTCCCGGTTATTTTTTTGCCGGGATAACGGGGCCGCAATTCATGTCCCACGAGGGATTCCGGCTCCTCACCGGAGATGATTACGGAGAGTCAATATTCTGGTTCAACGCCGCTGATCCGGCATCGCTCTGCGGGATTAAGCTTGAAGGACTAAAAGAACCGTTTCCGCCACGGATGCGGTCCTCGTTCCTGGTCTTCCGCGGGAAGAAGATGATCATGATACTGAAAAGAAACGGCAGGGAAGTTGAAATAAAATGTCCCGACGATGATCCGCTGCTGCAGCAATATCTTGCCATATTTCGCATGCTCATGGAGCGCGATTTTAACCCGGTTAAAAAGATCAGCGTTGAACTGATCAACGGGATGAAAGCCGTTGAGAGCGTTTACAGAGAATCGTTCCGGCGGTTCGGATTTATGGATGACGGGATAACCCTGACCCTCAGAAGAAAATACTGACAACTATCGTCAGGACTGTGATAGAATTCCCCGCGCTGCACGTATGCCCGAGGCCCAGGCCGCGGTGATGCCGCGGCTTGTGCCGGCGCCATCCCCAATCATGTATATGTGTTTTTTTGCCTGGAAATAGCGGTCAAGGAATTCCGGTTTGTTGCCGTACGTCTTGATTTCGGGATAATAAATGATCGTTGAGGGGTGAAGTATCCCCGGTACGATGGTATCGAGCATTTTCATGGATTTCCAGAGACTTCGAAGTATTTTGGCCGGGACCGCCAGACTTATGTCGCCGGGTGTGGCGCCTTTCAGTGTGGGCGCGAAATTATAAAGGTCGTCATTAAACGTTCCTGACTTGGAGCGCTTGCCAAGGCGAAAATCACCGATGCGCTGCATCATGGGCTGGCCGCCGCTGAGCTGCATGGCCATCTGGCCCAGGATATCGGCGAACTGGTGGCCGCTCACCACGGGGTCCGTGAGATTGATGGTCTTGAGCATGGCAAAGTTTATAAGACCGTTGGGTTTACGGTCCGTGGAAAAGGAATGTCCGTTTACCGAGTAGTAATGGTCATATTTTTCTTTTACGATATAGGCGGCGCCGGAATTGGTGCAGAAGGTGCGGACGTTTTCAGGGAACAGGAATTTCGGATCGTAATAGTCCTTTACAATAGGATAGTTATCCTCGCGGGCCTCTATCCTGACACCCACATCAACGATATTGTCGCGGTATGAAATTCCCAGTTTCTGCATGATGTACTGCAGCCACATGGCGCCGTTTCTTCCCGGGGCCAGAACCAGGTCTCCGTAGGAAAGGCTGCCGGGGGCCCGGGAAATGGAAATGGAGGCATTTCCGAAGTCAACGTCGGCAACCTCGGTTTCCAGGGAGATATCCACTCCCATGTCCCGCAATTTCCCCGTGAGGGAGGAGATGAGCTGTACGGATTTATCAGTACCCACATGGCACTGCTTTATGCGGACCAGTTCCACGCCCAGCTTTTCGGCCCGCCTGATATACACGTCGAGGTTCCTGCTTTCCTGGATATCGGGCTCCAGGTGGTGAGCCGTCTCCTCAAGCAGGGATTCCGCATCATCGTGCTCCCAGAGTTCCTCGGGGAAACCTACGGGATAGGTGTAGTTCTGTTTGCAGTCATTGCGGAGGCCCCCGGTGCTGACACGAGCCTTGTCCAGCAGGAGTATGGACTTCCGTGAGTTTTCCGCCAGGTGAAAAGCCGTTCCCAGGCCCGAGGGACCGGACCCTGTTATAATTACATCGTAGGATTTTTTCATGGATTTTTTCGCTCAAAGTCCTTAAATTTTTCTAGTATTTTATACTATAAACCGGGTGGCCGAATAATTCCAGCATTTAATATTGACGATGAAAAAACATGTTATTTCCGGGTAATGAAGGTATTCCGGATTTTATCCAGGCCATTATACTATTATCCTACACGCTGAAAAGTTGCTGGACATATGTTGCGCCCCCGGGCATACAGCATTAATAGCGGGATGATATTCTTGAAATATCATCCGCCCATACTATGATTATGGCATATGTTTGATATTTAAGAAGGAAGATATGAAACAAACCGGTGAAAAGAGGATACTCAGAAGTGACTATAAGGAACCGAATTTTCTCATACCCCAAATCGATCTGACATTCAACCTCCATGACTCCAGTACCATGGTAACCAATATGATGGAGATCATACGGAATGGTCATGGAAGCGATCCCCTGGTACTCAATGGGGAAAAACTGAAACTGCTCTCCGTGGAGATTGACGGCCGCACCATGGATGCTTCAGAGTATGATGCCACGGAGGCTTCTCTGGTTATTACGGATGTCCCGGACCGGTTTACCCTGAAGCTGGCTACGGAAATAAATCCTCGTGATAACCAGGCTCTGGAGGGACTGTATAAATCGGGAAAGGTTTTCTGCACCCAGAACGAGCCCGAGGGATTCCGTAAAATCACCTTTTTCATCGATCGGCCCGATGTTATGAGCCGGTTTACTACTAAAATTATTGGCGACTCGAAAAGTTGTCCCGTCCTTCTGGCCAACGGCAACCTCGTTGAGGAGGTAAGCCTGGGCGACGGCAGACACTGGGTCAAATGGGAGGACCCCTTTCCCAAGCCGGCCTATCTCTTTGCCCTGGTGGCGGGGGACCTGGGACTGGTACGCGATAGCTTTACCACCATGTCGGGGCGCACTGTCGATCTTCGCATCTACTGCGATCCCGGCAATGAATCCCGCTGTTATCACGCCATGGAGTCCCTGAAAAAGGCCATGAAGTGGGACGAGGAGCGTTTTGGTCTGGAATACGACCTGGATATCTACATGATCGTGGCTGTGGATACCTTTAACATGGGAGCCATGGAAAACAAGGGTCTCAATGTATTCAATTCACACTATGTTCTGGCCAACCCGGAAACGGCCACGGATACCAATTATCTCGGCATCGAGAGTGTCATCGCCCATGAGTATTTTCACAACTGGACCGGGAACCGAGTTACTCTCAGGGACTGGTTTCAACTGACCCTGAAGGAGGGACTCACGGTATTCCGCGACCAGGAATTCTCCTCGGATATCCAGTCCAGGCCCGTGCAGAGAATCCTCGATGTCAACGGTCTGAGAACCGTTCAGTTCACCGAGGATGCCGGTCCCAACGCCCATCCCATCCGGCCCGACAGCTATCTGGAGATAAATAATTTTTATACGGCCACGGTCTATGAAAAGGGAGCCGAGGTCATCAGGATGATACATACCATCCTGGGAGAGGAGGGCTTTCAAAAGGGGATGTGGCGATATTTTGAGCTCCATGACGGTCATGCCGTGACCTGCGATGATTTTGTACATGCCATGGAATCAGCGACCGATACGGACCTGGCACAGTTCAGGCTCTGGTACAGCCGGGCCGGGACGCCTGTCCTGGCCATTGAGACCGGATATGATCAGGAAAAAAGGCAGTATGCCATTACCGTGCGTCAGGATATTCCCCGGGAGCAGAACCGGGAAGACACGGGCCCCATGCACATGCCCCTGGCCGTGGGACTTCTGGATGCCCGTGGCCGGGATATGCTGGGCGAAGACGGTACGGTCGTGCTGCAGATAAGGGAGCGTGAGGAACGCTTTGTTTTCGAGGGAATAAATGAGAAGCCCGTGCCCTCGCTTAACAGGAACTTTTCCGCTCCGGTAAGAATCGATTATGCCTGGTCTCATGAAGAACTCAAACTTTTATTCATGCGCGACAGCGATGCCTTCAACCGGTGGGACGCGGGACAGGTAGTAACCAGGGGAATCCTGAAGGACTATGTGACGGCCATTCAACGGGGAGTATCATGCTCCATGAACGAGGACATAGCCCCAGTCTTCGGGGCTATTATCGATGATGAGGCTATGGATAAAAATTTCAAGGCCCTTATGCTGGAGCTCCCTTATGAATCAATCCTGGTGCAGGAGTACAGTCCCGTTGACTTTAATGCCATACATGAAGCACGGAATTGTCTCAGGCGGGAAATGGGATGTTCATTCAGAGACGGGTTTCACCGCATGTTCATGTCACTGGAAGGAAAAGGGGAATTTTCCCTGAGCATGGAGGCCATGGGGAAACGGGCTTTGCGCCTGCGCGCCCTGGACTATCTCGTTGAGACCGGTGAGGATGAATTTCTCGCGCTCTGTCACGATCTCTATGAAAAAGCGGGAAACATGACCGATGCCCTGGGTGCACTCTCCCTGTTGGCCGGAACGGACAACTCCTACAGGGACAGAGCCCTGACGCATTTTTATGAAAAATGGAAACATGACCAGGTGGTTATTACCAAGTGGTTTTCCGTACAGTCCCTTTCGGGGCTTCCCGGGACGCTTGAGCGGGTGAAAGAGCTCGAGGCTGATCCCGCCTATGACATTAAAGTCCCCAACCTGGTGCGTTCCGTTGTGGGAGCCTTTACCCAGAATCTGGTGAATTTTCATCATGAGTCGGGCAGCGGGTATGTATATGCAGCGGACCGCATCATGGAGATCGATGCCTTCAATCCATCCATCTCATCAATGCTGGCCAAGGCCTTCAAGCTCTATCCCCGCGTGGATGCGGGAAGGAAAGAACACATGAAGCGGCAGCTGGAGCGCATAGCCGATCTCGGGGATCTTTCAAAAAACACCCGTGAGATCGTGGAGAAGACCCTGGAGAATTCCAGTTCCTGACGTAAGGGGAACAGGACGATTTGATACCGCGGTACGCTCACGCCTTTAGCATGGGAAGGGCCGCGGCCTGATCGTTCGTCTCCAGAATTGCCTTCAGCTCGTCGGACTGCTTTTTTAATAAATCCGATGAAGCAGCCAGCTGCTCGGAAAGCGATGCATTGGACTGTGACAGACTGTTGAGCTGTTCCATGCCCACGGTGATCTGTTCAACGCCGTTATTCTGTTCCTCCGATGAATGGGTGATGGACTGGACCAGGTCGGCCGTTTCCTGGATATCCTTGACAATAGTCTTGATGAGATTTCCTGTTTTTTCCGCCAGGCTGACGCCGTTTCCCGCCAGTGAGCTTATTTCCTGCGATGCCGTCTGGCTTTTTTCCGCCAGTTTCCGGACCTCGCCGGCCACAACGGAAAATCCCCGGCCGGCATCACCGGCCCTGGCCGCCTCAATGGCTGCATTGAGTGCCAGCAGATTGGTCTGGTAGGCAATATCCTCGATGAGCGTTATCCTCTGGTGGATTTTCCTGATGGCGTCATGCGTTTCGTCTACGGCCTTTCCGCCTTCCGCGGCCATTCGGGCAGTCCGGCCGGCGATCTCGTTGGTTTTCTTCGAATTCTCCGTGTTCTGCTGGATGCTGGCACCGATCTCCTCCAGGGACGAGGTGATTTCTTCCAGGTTGGATGCCTGTTCGCTGGCTCCGGAGCTCAGGTCATCGGCTGACGCCGACACATCATCGGATGATGAGGATAAGAGTTCAGAAGTGCCGGCCACTCGCTTCAGTATTCCCGTGATGATATTGTTCTGCTGCCGGTTTGTCTCCGATTCCTGTTCGGCCGAGGTTACGGCCGAACTGCTGATATACTGCATGGCCCGAAGTAAAATTAAAATGGCAATCATGGAAAAGGCGCTTTCAATGGCTGCCATGCGGATGGGATCCTGAAGTTCTGGAGCTATTTTTGATTTTGCCAGTATAAAATAAACGATATCACTGATAAAAAATGTTCCCACAACACCGGTCAGGATCGATGGGCTGGTGAGAAGAGCTGCCATGGCTATGACCATGTACATGAAATAGACCAAAGTAATGTATCCTTCGGCAGGAGCATAAGAGAGTTTGGAAAAGAATCCCCCTGTAATGATCAGTGTATTGAATATGGTCATGATGTTTGCCGCCAGAGTATAGCGGCCCCGTATCAGGATGAAGAGGGATAGAACCGTTGCAATAACATCGAGAAACAGCGTGATGAACTGAGGGGCCTTGAGAGTGCCGCTGGTAACAAGGGTTAGCATCAATAACGCCTGCACCACTATCATAAAAAGACATACATAAAAAAGGGCTACGGCTCTTTTTTTAACGAACACGCCCTTATCTTCATATGCTGATAACAGGCTTTTACGTATGCTTGTATTGATTCCCATGTTTTTCTCCTTCACTCAATCGATGCAAAAGGTGTGTTTTTAGTTGCCGCAGAAACTTTACCGGATATTTTAAATTTTGTAAAACAGAAAATTTATTTTTGCGGAAAATATACGGATAATAGTGCAGGAATGATAATAGATAAAAATCATGCCGCACTCCAAAAAAGTGCGGCATGATAGGCAGGGATCAATTACAATTGAAATGATTTCCCAACTTTTTCATTTTTTCCACGACCTGTTTCTGCTGCTTCGTATCGAGCATGTTATAGAACTGCAGGAAGCGGTCGGCATACTTGTCGAAAAGAGCCGGCATATTTTCATGTTTTTTCTTTGCCGCGGCTACCAGGTATGCCATGTCGGGCTTCTCCTTGTTCAGCTCCTCCATGGCTTCATCAAGCGATTTTATCCTGTCGTCGCGTATTTTTATAATATCCTGGCGTACCTCTTCGCGCAGGCCGTTGTAGAATTGCTGCTGTGACGCGTTCAGTTCCAGTTTTGCCACATGGTTGTCCATGCGTTTCAGGACCTTGTCGGGGAAATTGTCGCCGCAGTGCCGTCCGTTATGATGGCATGAAGAGAAAAGAAGCCCCGCAGAAACAAGGGCGATGACGGTGAGGAAAAGTGTTTTTGGTTTTGACATGGCTGTCTCCTTTTTTAACTTGATATCTTTAATGAACTGCCTACAATGTTGTTTCATTGCGTCAGTCATTTCAGTCAATATAGGGTACAGATGTTAAATAAGTTATTCGCCGTCGGCTTGAATGTAAAAAGATTGTAAAAAAGAACACGGCGAACGAATTTTTTGAGTACATTCTTTATGATTATGAATAGTGGAACAGAACAGGATAAAAGGGTCCTCATTGTTGATGACGATGTGAAGCTTCAGAAACTTCTCCGGCAATACCTGGAGGACTTCGGCTTTTCCGTGATGTCCCTCAAGACAGCCTCGGGGGTTTTGCAGGCCATTGAGGAGAACAGTCCCCATATCCTCATTCTCGATATTATGCTGCCGGACCGGGATGGCTTCGATGTACTGCGCGATGTACGGCAGAGGTACGGTCTTCCCGTCATCATGCTCACGGCGCGCGGCGAGGACACGGACCGAATCATTGGCCTGGAACTGGGCGCAGATGATTATCTCCCCAAGCCATTCAATCCCCGGGAACTTCTGGCCCGCATGAAGGCCGTCATGCGGAGGGCTCAGCCCGGAGGGAACCCCGAAAAGGGAAGGGAGGCGGATAACATAACAGCCGGGGAACTCACACTGGACAGGGCCTCCCATATGCTGCGCGGCAGTGACGGGGAACTGGAGCTTTCCATCACGGAATATCGTATTCTGGAACTGCTGATGCTGAAAAAAAATACGGTTCTATCGCGTGATGAAATCATGAACTATGCCCGGGGAAGGGATTTTATCGCCTTCGAACGGAGTATCGATGTACATATCAGCAAACTCCGGTCTAAAGTGGACTTATTGAAAGGAAATAAAAATTGCATAAAGACCATGTGGGGATCTGGATACATGTTTGTCCATAAAGAGTAAACCATGAGAACGGGAAGGCTTTATATAAAGATATTTGTTTCTTTCATGGTCCTTCTCCTGATCATGGAATTCTTAATATTTGCCGCCTTCAGGCTGATATTGGGGAATCCCTTTCACGAACGCTTTGAACAGTACGTGAATGCCGGGAGTCTGATCATCGGAACCCTGACGGAAGAGGCTCTGACCCTTCCTGGACGTGATCCGGAGAATCCCTATCCAAAACTACGCGATCTTTTTACTGAACTGGATAGCCGGTACGGCCTCATGGTTTGGATCGAATCGGGCGGTAAATATATTGTGAAATCCTTCCAGGGAGAGCCGTCTTTCATGACACCGGCCCACAGGTCTATAGAAAGGGAGAATTACCGGGTTTCATGGGGAAAGAGAAACGAGAATATCCATATGATTCTTCCTCTTAAAACGGCAACAATTGCCAATGCCTCTCTCCATTTATACTACGCACGCCGCGGGGTCAGAGCCTTCGAAAGGGATTTTGCCCTTGCCCTGGCCTTTCTGGGCCTTATAATGGCGCTTCTCATATTTCCCCTTTCCCGATACATCACGGAACCTCTGAAAAAATTGAAGGCATCGGCTCTCAGGATATCCTGGGGGCGCCTGCAGGAGAGGGTGCAGGTGCGGGGGAGGGATGAAATAGGTGAACTGGCCGACGCCTTTAATACCATGGCCGAAAAGCTGGAATATATGGTCACGGGGACGAAAATGCTCACGGCCCATATCTCCCACGAACTGCGTTCTCCCCTGGCCAGGATACGCATTGCCGGGGAACTGCTCGAAGATCGTCTGAAGGGAAACAATACAGGGGCATGTCTTCCGCTCCTGGAAACGATTAAAGAAGAGATTCAGGATATGGATACGCTCATCGGCCGGATATTGCAGCTGACGAAGATGGATATTCATGGCGCCGAATCAATGGAACAATCCTTCGATGCGGCAGCCATGGCCAGGGATGCGGTGAAGCGTTTTGAACCGGTGTTGGAAAGTAGAAGCCTTCATTTCAGTCTTGATATTCCTGAAGTGCAATTTCTCATGACGGGTGATCCCGATGATATAAAGACTGCATTTAACAACATTATTGACAATGCCGTGAAGTATTCACCCCCCGGGAGCTCAATACAGATGGAAATGAAGAGAGCGGGAGATGGCATGACGCTCACCGTGAAAAATGACACCCTTTCTCCCGTGGGCACTGATCCGGAAAAACTCCTGCAACCCTTCCAGAGAGGAAAGAATGCCGATATACCGGGATACGGGCTGGGACTGGCCATCGTTCAAAAAATTGTGGAAAACCATGGAGGGGCTCTGACCCTCTACTGGCGGGAGAACCGTTTTGAGATTTATCTTTCCTTTCCTCTGGAAGCAGTGAACAATGGAAACTCATACAGATACAGAAATGCGGGGAAATAAACCCGGCCAAGAACGATTTTCTTACCGGGATTGCCAATTCCTGCTCATTTTTTGAAAAGGCGGAACAGGAACTGCCCCTGGGACTGGAAAGAAATTTTTTTTAATATTTTACAGTGTTTGGTTGCAGAAAACCGCCTTCTATCCTATACTTACTTTTAGAAGAGAATATAATAAATCGGATTCTGAACGTTAACTGACGTGTAGATTATGGTATGGATTATTTTTATCAGGAGAAACAGATGAAAAGGAAGGATGCGCGTCCTTCAAATTTTCATAGTCTGGAGCCCGATTTCAGGCGTCCCCTGTATCGGCTTCGTGAAGATATTCGCAGCAGAATCTTTTCAATGCTGGTTCAACTCTATGGTGAAACCAAAGCCCGCAGGTATATAAAAGAACTGGAGCGAGTGATATCGGTCTATCATGCCCACAAGACCGATGAGATGATGGAATGGGAGAGCCATTTCAGACCCGAAGACCGGTTTACAAACGAGGATGCTATCCTGATAACCTACGGCAACCTGGTGGTGGACAAACATAAAAAACCACTGAAGACCCTGGACGAGATGTCCCATAAATACCTGAGGGGTGTTTTCAATACTATTCATATCCTGCCCTTTTTCCCGTCTTCGTCGGACCGCGGTTTTGCCATCAGCGACTACCGCCAGGTGGACCCGGATCTGGGTACCTGGGAGGATATCATAGACTTGAAGAATGATTTTCGCCTCATGTTTGACGGTGTTATCAACCACGTATCTTCCAAGAGCTTCTGGTTCCAGGAATTTCTCAATGGCAACCCGGCCTACCAGGGATACTTCACTCATTTTCCCGAGCGAAGAAATGTTCCACGGAAAAAGCTGAACAAACTCATGAGGCCCCGTACCAGTGAAGTCCTGACACCATTCCATTCGTATAACGGCAGGCGCCTCGTGTGGACAACCTTCAGTCCTGATCAGATCGACCTGAAGTTTCAGAACCCCATGGTGCTCATCAAGATAATAGAAATTCTCCTGTTTTATATTCGCAGGGGGGCTGATATTATCCGCCTCGACGCCGTCACCTATCTTTGGGACGAATTGGGCACCACGGGCGCAAACCTTTCCCAGACCCACACTATCATAAAACTGTTCAGGCTTATCCTCGATGCCGTGGTTCCTCATGTGGCCATTGTCACCGAGACCAATGTGCCTCACAGCGATAACATCACCTACTTTGGAAGCGGTTATGACGAGGCACAACTGGTGTATAATTTCGCCCTGCCGCCGCTTATCCTTCACACGTTTCATAACAGCACGGCCGCGAAGCTGACACAATGGGCTCGTGAATTAAAGAATCCCTCGCTGTATGCCACTTATCTCAATTTTCTCGACAGTCATGACGGGATAGGAGTACTGGGTGCCCGGGAGTTTCTCACCGATGAGGATATAGAACTCATGGCGGAGCGTGTAACACAGCGCGGGGGGCTGATATCCTATCGGACCGATAAAGATGGAAAAGAATCTATCTACGAGCTGAATATCACCTTTTATAGCGCCCTGAACTGTGAGGAGTCCGGAGAGGAAGTGGATTTCCAGGTGAATCGTTATATTGCCGCCCGTTCCATTCCGTTGGTGATAATCGGTGTTCCGGGGGTGTATCTGCACGGTCTTCTGGGTTCAAAAAACGATATTGAAGCGGTTAAGCATGAAAAGGACAAACGCAGCATCAACCGCGATGTTCTCAGCAGAAAAGAACTGGAAAAGGCCATGGAAGATTTTTCAACCACAACGGCCCGGGTAGCCCATCGCCTGTCATTTCTCATACAGAAAAGGACCAGGGAAAAGGCCTTTCATCCCCAAGGGGGTCAGAGCATACTTACAGTTTCCGATGCAGTTTTTGCCGTCCTCAGAACATCTCCGGACGGCAATGAAAATATACTGGCAATCACCAGTGTTATACCGGAAAAACAGCAGGTGAAGATTTCCCTGGCTGAATTCATACGTCATCGGAAGTGGGTTGACATCCTCACCGGTGACGAATATTTCGTTGCTAATAGTGTATTTACATTGAATCTGGAACCATATGAAGTACTCTGGCTTAAAATGCAGGTTTAAATCAGATTTATTATGCTGGCTCTGACCCCTTGGATCGTTTGGAACTCTGACGGAGGCTCTGACCCCTTGAATTGACGGGAATCCTGTTCTGTAATTATTATAAAGGAGATTATGATGATTAGTATTGTGCTTCTTCTCATTGGTTTCGTAATTCTTGTCTACGGGGCTTCCATGATGGTCGATGGCGCTTCTTCACTGGCAAAACGGCTGGATATACCGGTTATCGTTATAGGTCTCACTATTGTGGCATTCGGCACCTCGGCACCGGAGTTGTTTGTCAATGTTTTCGCATCCATGCAGGGCAGAACGGAAATTACACTGGGCAATGTCATCGGCAGTAATTTGTTCAATGTTCTCGTTATCGTGGGTATATCCTCTATTATTACGCCCCTGGCTGTGAAAAGAAATACGACATGGATTGAGATACCGCTCAGCCTTGCAGCTGCCTTGCTCGTATGGATATGTGTCAATGATGCTGTCCTGGATAATCGTAATTTTTCCGAGATTTCCAGAATAGATGGCATTGTCTTTCTTTTCTTTTTCACCATTTTTATGGTCTATAATTATTATTTATCTAAAAAGGGTGATGAGCAGAGTGACTTTGAAATAGGCGAATATACATTGCTCCGATCCATTGTGATGATAATTGCAGGATTTGCCGGTCTAGCCGGGGGTGGTCATCTTATTGTGGAATCATCCGTAGAGCTGGCAAGGCTGGCAGGATTAACTGAACGTGTCATCGGTCTTACTATCGTTTCAGTCGGAACATCGCTCCCGGAACTGGCCACCTCGGTGGTGGCCGCCCGCAAGGGAAACGTAGATCTTGCCATTGGTAATGTGGTAGGATCAAATATATTTAATATTTTCTTTATTCTCGGCATATCTGCGGTTATTCATCCCGTACCCCTAAACAGCGGGGCGAGCGGTGATATCCTGATTAATATCCTGGCCGGGATTTTTCTATTTCTTTTCATTTTTACCGGAAAGGGACGGCACATTGAGCGCTTCGAAGGGATATTCTTGCTTTGTATCTATGTCTCTTATATGGGATACGTACTTTATGCTATGTGATTTCCCAGGGGTCAGAGCCTTGATAGGCTCCAGGACGTGATTCTAAGTAACAAGGGGCTCTGTCCCTTCTCTCGTGATTTTTTAAAGGATCCCCGTCCTTAATGGGAGGACGTCATGGATGCATGGACCACGATAATGATATCGGCAGTTCCACGGTATTGTTCTTCAAGCATATCAAGAGAGCCCTGTGTGACGGTATTTATCGTGGTGATACTCAAATCACCATGATTTTTTTTCAGATACCAGATGATTCCTTCATTGTAATTGGAGTGATATGACCCGTTAAAATGGATAAAGGTCTGACCCTTCCGTAGATTTTTCCCTATGAACCAGGCCATGGTAGCATCCTTCAGCGCCTGGGCTTCGGCCAGATATCCTTTCGTGTGCACAGCAATATGGGTGGGGTCAGAGCCTCCCAGTTTTTCCGTAATTTCCCTATATGATTTAAGATTACTATCGAAAGGGATAGGCAGGGGCGCTATGTACTGTCTGGCCTGAACCGGGAGTTCCTGCAGGGCCTCGAAGCCATTTTTGAATACCATGGATGCATAGCGGCGCGGAACGTTGGTGGCAATGAAGGGATATTTATTGTCCCGGGCGAATTGCAGGAGAGGCCTGTAATCTGTCTTATAATTAGGCCATAATCGAGCTTCCTCTTCGAATCTGGAGTCGGTGATAAGTCCTGCCAGATATTCGTCAATGCTGAGCTGGTTGTCGCTTTCCATCATTTCAGCGCCAAGAATCATCTTATGGCCTGCAATATATAGATCTTTAATAAGCTCCAGTTCCAGCCAATGCGCAATAGGATTGTTGTGCAGTTCACCGAAGAATACTATATCGGCATTCTGTGCGCGGACCAGCAAATCGGTATAAAGGGCTCTGTCCCCGTTTCCTGAAAAAAGGCGATATGCCGGTTTATCTTGGGGAAGTAGAGGGGTCAGAGCCGTTACGCATAGCAGTGTTATTAATACTGTTTTCTTCATATCATCAACCTGGCATTCATTAACCTTTATCCGGGAAATTCAAGTATAGTAATTACTATGGATAACTGATGAATATATCAGTTACAAAATAAAGAAGAGAGACAGTTGCGGTGATAATAGATGTTATTTGACGTCGGGTTCATTCTCCGGCGGTTCATGCCCGGTAATGGCCTCAAATATCCTCGTAGCAACAGGAGGACATCCTTTAACAAAGGTATATTTATCCGAATGCAATCGTGCACAGTTGCCTATAAGGACAGTCCCTTCACGGATATCTTTTTCAGTCACCCCCTTGCCAATTGCCAGTGCAAGGGTTTTATCATCGGGAATATATTGCTCCATATCCTTTTTGAATCTCTTCAGGAAAAGCATGACTGTGGACAGGCAGGCGCTGCATGAATCGATATCAACAAGCTCCACGTCGGGATATTCAATTGATATATCCTTCGGCGGGTCGCGGTATTCAGTGATATATTCCTGGTAATTTTCCGGTATAACATGATAACCCCCTGCCTCAGGGGACAGACCCAGACGTTCAGCAATCAGACGCAGGTGCGGGATATCGCCAGGTTTTTTTCCCATGAGGGTGGCGCCGATGATATCTGCACCCAGGGGATGGGCAGACGCCAGGGCGAAATTTGAGTGTACCGGATCGCCTCCCGAAGGCCCTAGGCCATCCATGCCAATGTATCCGTCAATAACCGTAATGTCGGGCAGCAGTATTGTGGCCATGTCTGATATAGCCAGATCCAGGGTTTTTTCCTGATGCTCTGACCCCGGACGCCATTCAAGTTGATGATACCGGATCTTTTCCCGGCGGTACAGACAGCCCTTCATATTTTTTATTCCCAGGGTGACGCCGGTGTGCATGTGACATTTTGCTACGGGCAGTGAAAGGAGGATATCAAACTTGTAGATTGTACTGCATATTTTGGTGTTGTCCAGAACCAGTCCATGAGGAATCTCTTTCGTGATAAAATCACGTGCATCCATATCGATAAGTTCACAGTCATACTTCTCTGCTACATCTGAAATGCCTGAAAGAGAAAAAGCCTTCGTCACATCGACGCCTACAATGGGGCTTTCACCAATGGCGATTTTTCCGGCACCACCGAGTCTGAGGGCCTCGATAACGCCAGCAACGGCATCGGGATGTGTGTTGATTCCCTTGCCTGGACCCACCATGCGGCCTATGTTTGGTTTGATGAGAACTGATTTACCCCGAAATATGGAAGTATCAATTTTCATCATTGCCTGCCGGGCGTTCTCCAAAGGGCCATGGCCTGCGATAACAAATACATCTTTATCAGTAAATGCTTTCATGAGATCAGTTATGATACTAAGTTCTTTGCTGTCAAGATAATCTTGGATATTTTATGATTGATGTTCTGACCCCGCATGGTGTTTTAAAAATACAGGGCCAGCCTTTTACGATATGCATCTTCAAACCAGAGAAATTTCTCTACACACTGCTCAAAGGTCTCGCCCAGACGGGTGAAAAAGGCATGGCGCGTGATCTTCACCGGTGCCTCATGGTTTTCTTTAAGATATACATTAATAAATC